>JANNPN010000461.1:0-13050 GCA_031400185.1 Polyangiaceae bacterium | reverse complement strand
GCCCGGCGCGCACATCGACTACACGTCGGCGGGCGGCATCGCCGGGAAGCCGGCCGAGGTCGCGGCGTGGATGCCGCAGGCCATCTCGCTCTTCACCTGGACGCTGCACTCGGTGCTGACCCACCGGCTCGAGGCGACCGGTTCGGACACCGTGAAAGGCGCGGTCCACATGTTCGCGCGCCACGGCGTCGTCTGGAACGGAGTCAAGGAAGTGATGGACGTGAGCGGCGTCTACTACGACGAGTACGTGCGCACTCCCGCCGGCTGGCGGTTCGCCGCCCGGCGGGAGCACACGCTCAGCATCACCGGCGGGAAGTTCGCCGAGATGGCCGCCGCGCGCGTGAAGACCTGACGCGGCAGGTCACCGATCACGCCTTCGGGACGGCCATCCCCTTGACGACCGCCGGCCGCACACCGACGCGCGCGAGCCAGGCCTCGACGTTCGCAAGCGTGCCGATGCGGTCCGGCATCATCGCCTTGAAGGGATCCCATGCGGCTTTCACCCACGGGGCTGAGTTGGTGGGATGGGTGCCGCAGTCGCCTCGAGGGCGGCTCTGCGCACCGCGGTGCTTAGAAGTTGAAGTACCAGCCGTAGCGGCGCTTCGAGAACGCGCCCTTGGTGAAGAACATGTCGTCGCCGATCCCGATCTGGATGGTCATGGCCGGGATCGTCGCCCGGCTGAAGTCGCCGTAGGCCTCGACCGTCACGGTGATGCCGTTCCGGACGGTCCCCTGCAGCTTCACCCGAAAGAGGCCGTCGCGTGTACCTTCCCCGCGCGCCGCGGCCTTGTCCTTGAAAGACAGGGTCCTCGCGTGCAGGTCGAGGTCGCCCGGCAGCAGATGCGCCTTGTAGATGACGCCGTTGCTGTTGGTGACCAGCACGGAGACGCCTTCCGCGCGCGCGTCGTGCGCGGTCTGCGGCTGGAGCCGGCCGTGGACCCGGAAGAAGTCGGGCCGATGGCGCGCCTTGGACGACTTCGGCTGGTTGGCGGCGAAGCGGATGACCGCCGGATCGCGCAGGATCGCGAGGCAGCCGCAGTCGGTGTCGTCGCAATCGATCGCGCCGTCGCCGTCGTCGTCGCTGGTGTTGGTGCAGACCTCCTGCAGGTCGCAGATCGCGTCGCAGCCGTCGCCGTCGACGAGATTGCCGTCGTCGCACTGCTCGCCCTGGTCGACGATGTCGTTGCCGCACCGCGCGGGGGTGCAATCGGCCTCGCAGAGGTCGCCGTCGGCCTGGTTCCCGTCGTCGCACTGCTCGCCCGGCGTGACGATGCCGTTGCCGCACTGGGTGACCGAGCAGTCGTGATCACAGCCGTCGCCGTCGACGGCGTTGCCGTCATCGCACTGCTCGCCGGCGGTGACGATGCCGTTCCCGCACGCCGGGGTGGTGCAGTTGGCGTCGCAGGCGTCGCCGTTCGCCTGGTTGCCGTCGTCGCACTGCTCGTTGCCCGCGACGACGCCGTTGCCGCACGCAGTCGTGGTGCAGTTGGTGTCGCAGGCGTCGCCGTTCACCTGGTTGCCGTCGTCACACTGCTCGTTGCCCGCGACGACGCCGTTGCCGCACGCCGGCGCGGTGCAATTCGTGTCGCAGGCGTCGCCGTCGACCTGGTTGCCGTCGTCGCACTGCTCGTTGCCGGTCACGATGCCGTTGCCGCAGGCGGTCGGGGCGCAGTTGGCGTCGCAGCCGTCGCCGTTGACCGCGTTGCCGTCGTCGCACTGCTCGCCGGCGTTCACGATGCCGTTGCCGCAGCCGGTGGCGGTGCAATTGACGTCACAGCCGTCGCCGTTGACCTGGTTGCCGTCGTCGCACTGCTCGCCGGCGGTGACGACGCCGTTGCCGCAGCCGGTGACCGTGCAGTTGTCGTCGCACGCGTCGCCGTTGGTCGCGTTGCCGTCGTCGCACTGCTCGCCTTCGGCGGCGACGCCGTTGCCGCACCGCGGGTTGGTGCAGTTGTTGTCGCAGTCGTCGCCGTTGACCTCGTTGGCGTCGTCGCACTGCTCGCCGGTGGTGGGGACGCCGTTGCCGCACTCCGTCGTCGTGCAGTTGAAGTCGCAGCCGTCCCCGTCGAGGAGATTGCCGTCGTCGCAGATCTCGCCTTCGGTGACCACGCCGTTGCCGCACACCGTGGGCGTGCAATTGTGGTCGCACCCGTCGCCGTCGAGGAGGTTGCCGTCGTCGCACTCCTCGCCGGCCTGATTGACGATCTCGTCGCCGCACGCCGCCGGCACCCAGTGCTTGGTCGCCGTGCCGGTGACCGTGCCGGGGCGCGGCGCGCCGGCGAGCACGATGCCCTGGATCCCTTCGGCCTTGAACTTCACGCCCAAGGGAACGGTGAAGCCGACCGTCGCGGTGATCGTGTCGACACCCGGGATCTGGAGCGCGTTGGCATAGGTGACGGTGAGCGCGCCGTTCGCATCGGTCGTGCCCTGGAACGTCTGCGGGCCCGCGGCGCCGGCGATCGTCACTTCCACCGCGTACTGGGCCATCGGCTGCCCATGCGTGTCGCGCAGGGTTGCGACGACCGTGTGCTCGGCCTCGTCGGGGAGGTAGTTCGTCGCATCCGCGGGCGAGAGCGTCAGCTCCTGCGGAATCGGCGGCACCTGGCCGCACTGGGTCCCGGCGACCGCGATGATCTCGAGGGTGCGAAGCTGGACGTCCGACGGCCCCGTGATGACGAAACCGTCCGTGAAGTACCAGATCGCCGACTGCACCGCGGCCGCCTCGCGCGAGGCGTCGCCGAGCGGCGACCCGATCGTGCCGGGGTTCGGGTACGCGTTCCCGAGGATGTAGACGACCTCGCACGGATAGTCGGGCGGGACCTGCGGCTGCGTGTCCCCGAAGGTCAGCGGGTTGTGGATGTCGACGCAGTACGCCTCGGTGGAGGCGCCGCCGTCGATCGAGATGTTGAACGAGCCCGCGAAGCCCGCGGTCTCGACCGGGCCGCCGGTCGTGCCGGTCACGACGTCATAGAGACCGACGCCGAGACTCGTGAGGGTCGCCTCCGCGGCCCAGGCAGGGCCGCCGCGGAAGGTCGCCAGCAACAGGACGACGGCCAGCAGCGCGCGCGCGGCGACGCGACCACATGTCGTTGCACATATGAAACGACACTCATTCTTCGATATGAAAGCATGCATCGAATTTCTCCTCACGAGTTGCATCAGTTGCGAACCAGTCCAAAGCTAGACTCGTGCCGAGAAACGCGTCGAAGATTCAGCGACTTACAAACAGAGCATCGTGCGTGCGTGCGCGACGTCTTCGGAGTCTCGCAATCGCGTCGCAGCATCGATTCTCCTGCACGCAAAGTCGCATGCGAGGTGTCGCATCACAGCGTGCAGCGAGGTCTAGGGAGTGCGCGCGGACCAAGCGAATGGCGACGGAGCGCCCGCGCTTCGGCGTCCGCCCGCGGTGCGGAAGGACGGCGCCAGTATCGCGATCGAGCTCACGATCACGCGGCTCCGCGACGACGACGGACGGCCGCGCCGGCTGGTCGCCATCGTGCGCGCCGCGACCGCCCGCTGGCAGCGCGAACGCGAGCTGCAGGCGCGGCTTCGGGCGCTCGAGCCGTAGCCACGGCATTGGCTCATCGCCGCGGCTCCGTTACACCCCCGCGACGACGATCCGTCACACCGACGAACGCAAAGGAGCCTCCATGAAGAACCGCCGCCTCGGCACCAGCCCCATCGTCGTCTCCGACATCTGCATGGGCACCATGACGTTCGGCGCCCAGGCCGACGAGGCGACGGCCTTTCGCGTCCTCGACCAGTGCTTCGAGGCGGGCATCAATTTCTACGACACCGCCGAGAACTACCCGGTGCCGCCCGACCCGAAGTGGGCGGGGCGGACCGAGGAGATCCTCGGGCGCTGGATGCAGACCAAGAGCCGCGACGCCCTCATCATCGCGACCAAGGTGTCGGGGCCGAGCCACGGCTGGATCGCGTCGGCGCAACGCGCGGCCATGACGGCGCTCGACCGCCACAACATCACGCGTGCGCTCGACGCGAGCCTGCAGCGCCTGCAGACGGACTACGTCGACCTCTACCAGACCCACTGGCCGGATCATGGCACCCCCTATGAAGAGACGATGCAGGTGCTCGACGAGCTCGTCCGCGCCGGCAAGATCCGCATCGTCGGCTGCTCCAACGAGACCAGCTGGGGCCTGATGAAGAGTCTCGAGGCATCGAAGCGGCTCGGGGTCGCGCGCTACCAGACGATCCAGAACAACTTCAGCATGAACAACCGGCGCTTCGAGGACGAGCTGGCGCAAGTCTGCCGGCAGGAGGGCGTGAGCCTGATCCCGTACTCGCCGCTCGGCGGCGGCGTGCTGACGGGGAAGTACCAGAACGGCGCCAAGCCCGAGGGCGCCCGCTTCTCCGCCTATCTCACCAAGGGCGGACGCTTCACCGCCATGGCGCAGCGCTTCGTCAGCGAGAAAGCGCTGGCGTCGACCGACCGCTTCCACGCGATCGCCCGCGAGGCCGACCTCGACCCGGTGACGCTCGCGGTCGCGTGGTCGAAGCAGCACGACTTCGTCGCGTCGACGATCGTCGGCGTGACCCGCGTCGAGCACGTGCCCCCGATCCTCGCCGCGGCCGACCTCGTGCTCTCCGACGACGTGATGAAGGCGGTGAAGAACGTCACGCGCGAGATCATGTACCCGATGGGGTGAGCGGCGCACGTCTCCGGACGATGCGCCGAGATGCCCTGCGATCGAGCTACCGTTGTCGTTGCGCGCGTGCCGTTTCCTGCAACTACGTGTCGCGCCCCGACTGGGACACGGAAGACGGTTCGTCGTGGAGCCTCAGGTTCCCGACCGGAACCCCGGCGCCGTTTTCGAGCCCGGGTCCGCTCCGTGCGGCGAGCGCGGGGCCGTGTCCCGAGAAGCCCGACGTTGCAGCGGCCGGGGCGATGGTGCTCTCCGCACGGTCGTCGGGCGCCCAGTACGATCGCGATCAACTCATCCACGGCCGGCAGGCGGCGATGATGGGGATGAGCATGGCATCGCCCGTCATTGCAGGTCTGGTCGCGACCTTGCTCGAGGCCAATCCGAACTGGACCCCCGACCAGATACGCACGGCATTGCAAGGCGCAAGTACGCATCCCTACGCCGAAATCGACGGTTTTGGACTTGTCCGGGCCGGGAAACTCCCCTAGTCTCCCGTCCTGGAGCTCGGGAAGCTCGATCCGAAGCTTCGGAGCTTCCTCAAGCGGTCGGTCGAAGAAGACGGTGAGCCTGAGGTTCTCGTCTCCGTTCGATTGGCATCCGAAGCGTCCGAGGTCGAGCGCCGCAAGATCGCTCGCTTGCTCGAGAGCGATGCCGACCCGGGTGCCCCGGTGTTGAGTGGGACGATCAGCACCGCACGGATCGGAGAGCTGAGCGACCTTCCCTCAGTCGCGACGATCCGGTTGTCGCGGATGCTGCACACGCTCTTCGACGGTTCCTAGACCGCACTGCGAGCGCTTCGGCCGTCGTCGCTCCCCTCATCGAGCGGCGGCCGCGCGGCCACGCCGCTCGGCAGCGCGAACGAGAACGTGGCGCCGCGTCCGATCTCGCCCTCGGCCCACACGCGTCCGCCGTGCCGTTGCACGATCCGTTGCACGATCGCGAGCCCGACACCCGTGCCGTCGAACTCGTCCTGCGTGTGGAGACGCTGGAAGACGCCGAAGAGCTTGTCGGCGTACTTCATCTCGAAGCCGGCACCGTTGTCGGTGACGAAGTAGATCGACTCCCCGACGTCGCGCCGGCACCCGATCGTGATGGTGGCTTCGGCGCGGCCGCGCGTGAACTTCCACGCGTTGCCGATCAGGTTCGCGAGCACCTGGCGCACCATGCTGCCGTCGGCGAGCGCGGGGGCCAGCGGACCGATGGTGACGGTGGCGGCGCGCTCGGGCTCGAGACGCCGCATCTCCGCGATCACGCCGTGCGCGAGCGCCGCCATGTCGACGGTCGCCTTCTCGAGCTCTTGCCGCCCGAGCCGCGAGAACCGCAGGAGGTCGTCGATCAGCCGTCCCATCTGGCGGGCGTTCTCGCAGATCCGGCCGAGGACGCGTCGGGCGGCGCCGTCGAGCTGCACCCCGTGATCCTCGACGAGGATGCTCGCGTAGCCGTCGATCGCGCGGAGCGGCGCGCGGAGATCGTGCGACACCGAGTACGTGAACGAGCCGAGCGCCTCGTTCGCGGCTTCTAGCTGCAGCGTCCGCTGCTGGAGCAGCGTCTCGGCCCGCTTCCGCTCGGTGACGTCGGCGATGAGACCCATGAGACGAATCGGCTCGTCACGCTCGTTCCGGAAGGCCTGGCCTTGCAGCGAGATCCAGCGCACCGACTGGTCGTCGGCGCGGACGATCCGGCACTCGATGCCGAAGTGTCCCAAGAGGAACGCCTTCTGCAGCTCGTCCTCGACCATCCGCCGGTCCTCGCGCACCACGTGCGCGAAGAACTTGGCCTGCCCCCACCCCGGCTGCAGCTCGGTGTAGCCGAAGATCCGGTCGTGCTTGAGCGTGCGATACGTGAGGTCGGTGACGAGGTCGAAATCCCAGAGGCCCATGCGGGCGGCGTCGAGGGCGAGCGTGAGACGCGCCTCGCTCTCCTGGAGCGCCTCCTCCATGTGCTTCCGCGCCGTGATGTCGGTCGAGATTCCGCAGATCCCGTACGTGACCCCGCGTGAGTCGACGAGGGGGAACTTGATCGACACGTAGGTGCGCACGCCCTCGTCGTCGGCGGCGACCTCCTCGAACTCGAGCGGCTGGCCGGTCGCGAGGATCTGGAGATCGTGTGCGCGGAGCGCATCGGCGACCTCGCCGGGGAAGAAGTCGTCGTACTTCCTGCCGAGCGCCCGCTCGCGCGGCACGCCGAAGACCCTCTCGCACTGGCGATTGATGAACAGAAGCCGCCCGTCGAGGTCCTTCATGTAGACGAGCGCGTTCGCGGCATCGAGGATCGCACGGAGCTTCTCCTCACTGTCGCGGAGCGCCGCCTCCGCCCGCTCGCGGTCGCGATCGGCGCGGTCGAGGAGCGAGACGTGCCACCAGACGACGCCGGCGAGCAACACCATGGTTGCGACCGCGACGAGCTCGATCCCGACCTCGGTGCCCCAGAGCCCCGCGCGCCGGCCCCAGAGATGCGCCGCGCCGAGCCCCCACGGGATGAGGATCGCGGCGCCGAGGAGGCGCCGCGCGATCACCGCGGTGGGACGGTCGCCGGTGAAGAGGCGGATCGAGCTTCGGAGGGTCGGCATTCTCATGGATCCGCGCGCTCTTCTTTTATGGCGGCCTGCGGCCGACGCGTCGACGCCCGAAAACGACCGCGACGACCGCTGTGCGTGTGCAGCGGACGCGGACGCGGCACTTTCCTGACGTCGCGATCCATCATTCTGGCGCGGACGACACCGGCGCGCACGACGAAACCTCGGCGCCCGGCCGCCCGCGCACGTTGGCACGGCTGCTGCTCTTCGTCCGCCCGCCCATCACGTCCGTGCGACGCTTCGTCGCGACGCTCCTCGTGTGCCTCACGTCGGGAGGCGTCGCCCACGCCTCCGACGTCGCGGTTCGCTATCTCGTCGAGCGCGCCCCGCTCCGCTCGCTCGCGGCGACGGCGGCCGTGACCGTGGAGCTGCACGGGGACGCCGCATGTAGCGCGCCGATGATCTCCGTGCCGGCGACGCTCGGGGACCTCGACGCGATCATCGACGTGAAGCGCATCACGCTCCGCGGCGACCGGCCGAAGCGTCGGGTCGTCGAGCTCCGGTACGCCGCGAGCGGCGTCCCGGCCGCGTCGGCCGTCTACGCGCACGTCGTCGGCGACGGCGTCGTCCCGACCGGCGGCGCGTGCCAGGTCCAGGCCTTCGTGCCGCCCCCCGTGGTCCCGCATCCGATCGTCCGCGACGCGCACGGCACCCGCATCGGCCCGCTGGCGTTGATGACGGGGCTCGGCGTCGACAGCGACGCGCAGACGGCCGTGCTCCAGGACGACGGACACGGCGTCTACGGGCTCGCGATCGGCAGCATGATCTTCGCGTCGTTCGATCATGGGTTCACGTATCCGAGTGCCGACTGCTCCGGCACGCCGTTCCTTCCGCGGCGCAGCGTGCTCGCGCCGACGACCTGGCGCGAGTACGGCGAGGAGCTCTACGGCCCCGCCGGGCCGCCGTCGGTCGTCACGCTGCAATCATTCCTCGACGTCTACGGGTGCCAGGACACCGGCCCCTACACGGAGCTCGCGGTGCCGCTGATGCCGCTGATGCCGCTCGGCCTCGAGCGCTTCGTGCCGCCGTTCCACATCGACCACGCACCGCAGGCGCCGTGACCGGCGACGAAAGGACCGCACTCATGACCCGCATCATCGCCCTCGCGCTCGTGGTCGCCGCCGCGTTCGGTGGAGCGCCGCCGGCGCTCGCCGCCGACGTCCGCGTGCACTACCTCCTCGACGAGCGCTCGATCCGAACGGTCGAGGCGACCGCCGAGGTCGCGATCGGGCTCTTCACCGATGCCGCGTGTGCGACGACGCTGTCCACGACGTCGCTGGCGCTCGCCGACGTCGACCTCTTGGCGCGTGTCACCCCGACGAGCCTGGGGGCGACGCCGAAAGCGCCGAAGGCGGCCGAGCTTCGCCACACGCTCCGCGGCGTTCCCGCCGCGGCGCCGCTCTATGCCCGCGTCGACGGCGCCGGCGTCGTGCCGATCGGCGGCGCGTGCCAGGTCCAGTCCGTCGCGGTTCCGACGACCGATACGCCGGTCCTGGTGGATGCGAACGGCACGGTGCTCGGCCCGTACGGCGTCGCCGCCGACCGCGGCTATCCGGTCTGGCTGCGCGCGGCCGGCGACGTGAGCTACGCGGTCGTCGTCGAGGCGACCGAAATCCGCGGGCTCGACTATCAGCTGTCGTACGAGGCCGCGGATTGCTCGTCGCCGCCGCTGATCTACGCCGACTTCTATCCCGTTCTGCTGTTCTTCCCGAGCGTTTCGCGCGGCACCACGCTGTATCATCCCGTCGGGCCGCCGACGCAGCGCGTGGCGCGCGCATGGAGCTACGAGGCGGAGATGCCGGCGAGCTGCGGCGGCGGGGCCTTCGTGCCGCCGCATCATTGCTGCTTGCCGCTGCCTCCGAATCAGATCTTCGCCAACGACTACCTCGAGACCGCCACCACCGACATCGGGCAGTATCAGGCACCGTTCCGCGTCGAATTGCGCTAACGTCCGCGGCGGTGACGGGGAGTCCGAACGCCCCACGATCCGCGACGCCGCGGCACTCGCCGTCGGCGTGCTCGTGTTCGGGCGCGAGCGTCGCCGTCGGCCTGTCCCTGACCGCGCGCGGCCTCTCGCGCGCCGCGTCGTTGACTCCTGAAACCGTCCCGGGGCTAAATGCC
Organism: Polyangiaceae bacterium; assembly: GCA_031400185.1. Lineage (GTDB taxonomy): Bacteria > Desulfobacterota > Binatia > UTPRO1 > UTPRO1 > UTPRO1. The sequence goes on along the minus strand of JANNPN010000461.1, from coordinate 3,690 downwards.
GGCCGCCTGCGGGCGTCCCTGACGACGTGCGTACCGTCACGAGCAAACGGAGCGCGGAAGCCGAGCTCCTGACCGACCGTGTGCCGCTCTTCGCGGGCGCGTGGCTCGTGCTCGTCGCGCTCATCACGATCATCGAGACGCTGCAGGGCCGTCTCCATGCCGGCCCGGGGCTCGCGTTCCTCGTGCTGCACGCGACCATCTGCGGCGGCCTCGTCGCGTGGCGCGCTACGGCCCAGGCGCAGCCGATCGTGATCGCGCTCGCGGGCGGGCTCGCCGCGTCGATCGCGGGCACCTTCGCGTCATTCGGCGGCTCGGGCGAGATCCTCGGCGCCCTGCTCTTCGCGCTCACCGCGAGCGCCGCCGCGTTCTTCTGCTGGGGCTGGGCGCCACAGCTCGCGTTGAACGCGATCACGGGCGCGGTCTGGCTCGTCGCGGTGCCGCGCCTCATCCTCTCCGCGTCCGCGCTCGAGATCGTCGGGCTGACGGTGATCGGTTGGGTGATCACGCTCGGCCTCGCCGAGAGCCTGGCGCGGACGTTCCGCCAGGGCGTCGAGTCGCGCGCGCGCGAGCGGGCGGCGGTCGACGCGCTTCAGGCCTCCTACGACGCCTACCGCGACCTCGCCGAGAACGCGCGCGACTTCCTCTGGCGGGCGGACCTCGAAGGCCGCCTCACCTACGTGAACGAGCCGACGGCGCGCCTTCTCGGCGGCACGCCGGCGAACCTGGTCGGCCGCTCGACGTTCGACTTCCTGACGGATCACCCCGACAACGTCGACGTCCCGGCCGCGCTCGCACGGCTCGGCGCAGGCGAGAAGATCCCGCCGCTGCCCGTCCAGTGCATCACCGCGCGCGGACCGCGCTGGTTCGAGATCGTCGGCACGGAGATGCGGGACCACGACGGCCGGATCGTCGGCGTGCGCGCGATCGGCCGCGACATCACCGAGCGCCGCGAGGCCGAGCTCGACCAGCGCCGCGCCGAGAAGGCGCTCCACGAAAGCGAGGCGCGCTACCGCGGCATCGTCGAGTCGACGCAGGCGGTCTTTACGCGCACCGACGTCGACGGCCGCCTGCTCTTCGCGAACGACGCGATCTGCAAGCTGATCGGCGTGCCGCTCGACATCGTCCTCGGGCAAACGTTCTTCGCATGGGTGCACCCCGACGACCAGGACGAGACCCTCGCGAGCATGCAGACGGCGAAGCAGCCGCCGTACCGCGTGCTCGTCGAGAACCGGGTGCCGACGCTGCGCGGCTGGCGCTGGTTCGAATGGGACGCGACCGCGATCCGCGACGCCGACGGCCAGATCCGCGAGTTTCAGACGATCGGCCTCGACGTCACGGAGCGCAAGGATGCCGAGCGCGCGCTCGAGACCAGCGAGGCCCGCTATCGGAGCCTCGTCGAATCGAACTTCGAGCTCATCGCCCGCGCCGATCCGAGCGGCACGCTGCTCTTCGCGAACGACGCGTACCTTCGCGCGTTCGGCTACGACCGCGCGGACGTGGAGAACGGACGCGTCAACATCCTCCCGCACATCCACGAGGACGACCGGGAGCGCGTGCTCGAAAGCTTCCAGCGCGTGCTGGCGCCGCCCTACCGCAACGTCATCGAGAGCCGCGTCCGCATCGACGGTGCCTGGCGGCGGTTCGAGTGGGAGCAAGGCGTCGTCCGCGACGAGCACGGCGCGATCTGCGAGATCCAGGGCGCGGGCCGCGACGTGACCGAGCGGCACGTCGCCGAGGAGGCGCTGCGCCGCTCGCTCGACGACTTGAAGCGAAGCGAGGAGACGCTCCGGCGCCTCACGCGCCGGCAGGCGGAGATCCGCGAGGAGGAGCGTCGACGGCTCGGGCTCGATCTCCACGACAACGTCTGCCAGGAGCTCGCCGCCGTGACCGTGCTGCTCGAGGCCGCGCACGTCCGCGGCACGAGCGACGGCGCCGAGCTGACGCGCGCGGCGCGCCACCTGACCGAAGTGATCGAGCACCTCCGGCTCGTCGGCCGCGACCTCCGGCCGATGATGCTCTCCGATCTCGGCCTCACGGAGAGTCTGCGCGCGTTCACGACCAAGGTGTCGTCGCTCCAGCGGACCGTCACCGCGCGCTTCCCGACGCCGATCCCGCGGCTCGACGACGAGACCGAGATCGCCGTGTACCGCGTCGCGCAGGAGGCGCTCGGAAACGCCCTCCGTCACGCCGACGCGCGCAGCATCGACCTGATGCTGCGGAGCGAGCAGGGCAAGCTCCTGCTCGAGGTACGCGACGACGGCCGCGGCTTCGATCCGAAGGCGCGGCGCACGGACTCGCTCGGTCTCGCCAGCATGGAGGAACGCGCGCTCGCCCTCGGCGGCCGGATCGAGATCCTTTCGTCGCCGGGCCGCGGGGCGTGCGTGCGCCTCCAGTGCCCGCTGAAAGTCCGGAGCCCCGCAAGCGCCGCGTGAAGCGGGCCGGTGCGTCGGCGACTAGTCGCGCTCGATCGTCGTCTTGCGCTCCTCGTGGTCGTCGCGCGCTCACGTACTCGCCGTCGCGTCGCCGCAGCACCGAGACCGGAATCCCACGGGCGTTGACCTGGACGGCACACGCATCCATAGCTGACCCGATGCGCCGCGCCCGGACGACCCCTCGCCGTCTCGCGAAAGCGGAGTCGCAGGCGTTTCACGAGGCGCGGAAGCGCAATCAGTCGCGCGAGCAGCAGCGCGACGACTCGCTCCGCGACACGCGGCCGCCCGACGTCACCGAGGACGAGAAGCTCCTGCAGTTCCCGTCCGCCGAGGCGGGCGAGTTTACGCGCACCGACACGTGGCGGGTGCTGCGCATCATGGGCGAGTTCATCGAGGGCTTCGACACGCTCGCCGGGGTCGACAAGGCGGTCACGATCTTCGGGTCGGCGCGCGTCCCGTCCGACGACCGGCACTACAAGGCGGCCGAGGAGATGGCGTTCCGGCTCGCGCGCCGGAAGTTCGCGATCATCACCGGTGGCGGGCCGGGCATCATGGAGGGCGCCAACCGCGGCGCGCAGCGCGGCGGCGGCCACTCGATCGGCTGCAACATCGAGCTCCCGTTCGAGCAGCGACCGAACCCCTACATCGATACGGTGATCTCGTTCCGCTACTTCCTCGTGCGCCGCACGATGTTCATCAAGTACTCGTCGGCGTTCGTCATCTTCCCGGGCGGCTACGGCACCCTCGACGAGATGTTCGAGGCGCTGACGCTGATCCAGACCGGCAAGATCTATCACTTCCCCGTGATCCTCTTCGGACGCGCCTACTGGGCGGGCCTCCTCGAGTGGCTGCGCGGTCCGGTGCTCAGCGAAGGCAAGATCTCGCGCGCCGACCTCGACCTCATGCTCGTGACCGACGACATCGAGGAGGCCGTGTGTCTCATCGTCGACGCGTGCGCGTCGCAGAGGCGCGCCATCCGTGGACGCGCCGAGCGCTGGCGCGCCGAGGGCAGGCGGCCGGCGGCCGGCGGCGATCGCACGCAACGCCGGCGGACGCGGCCGCGATGAGCGCCCGCCGCCACGTCGACCTCGCCGTGCTCGCGCGCCGGGCGATGCGCGAGCACGGGCTCGCGCCGGAGCTCTCGCCGGCGGCGCTCGCGGAAGTCGCGGCGCTCGTCGCACCCGCGCCGCGACCCGCTGACGCGGCGATCGCGGACCTCCGTGACCTGCGCTGGTTCTCGATCGACAACGACGACACG
>JANNPN010000446.1:0-9557 GCA_031400185.1 Polyangiaceae bacterium | reverse complement strand
GTTTTGCTGAGCAATAATTTGGCTGATACAGGCTGTTATTTTTTACCACTGCAAAAACCTGTTTTAACAACTTGTTACACACTGCAATCAATGCCTGTTTACCTGTTTTTCCATTGGCTCTTAAACGTTCATAAAGTGCTTTGCAGGCTGGGTTGGTCTTCATCGCATTCATGCTACACATGTACAGTACATCCCGTAAATTTTTACCGCCCCGTTTATATATCCTGGCTTTGCCTTGTATGCTGCTGCCACTGCTGTATTCTGTGGGGCTCAGGCCGGCAAAACTAATAAGCTGGCGGTGACTATGGGTATGTTTAAAGCCCTGGGTAAACACAATCAACATGGCTGTGGCACGTTTGCCAATTCCTTTAATGCTGCTTACACTTTTGAGCTGATCTGGCTGCCATTGTTGTAAGGAGGCTTGCAGCTTTTGTTCTAAAATGCCAATCTCTTTTTCTAATTGCTGATTTACTTTTTCCAGTGATTTTATCGTGTCTTTACTGGGTAGAGGCAATAGTCGCAGACTATGTAACTGGTTGTTGAACCGCTTGATCTGTTCGGTGTACTCACGGATGGTGTTGTACAACTGCTTACACTCAAAATAAGCGCTGTCGGGCATTTCCCAGTACGGGGGCCGTTGCTCTATTGCATAACGACAGATCCAGCCGGCATCCTTTTTATCACTCTTGTTGCGTTCAAGATGCATTTGAATGTATCGCTTAATCGACAATGCGTTAACCACACTTAATTTACAATCCTTACCATGTAAATAAAAAGCCAGGCGTATATAATATACACCTGTAGCCTCCATTACAAAGTGATAATTGGTTCCGGTATGTTCCAGAATCTTTTCAAAACCTTTGATGTTGTTACCTACCTTAAGGTGAAATAGTTCGCCAAGATTGTTTTGATAGCTAACATCCAATGTAGTATGTGAAACATCAATACCACAGCATAATTTTTTGTCTTCCATAAACATCTTTTTTCGGGTGATTGTATTATATTTAATACAGAAAAAAACAAAGGAAGAACATACTTACACTGTGCTATCTATCCTAATGCAAGCTTAAGGGTGAGCTTGTTGAACTGTTCAGCATCGGGTAAGAAAAGGGGCGGTGACTATCATGTTAGAAAGGCTCAATGCTCGAGACGGAGCGTGCGGCAATCGAACCCGACCCCGAGGTTCACGATCTGCGTGAGGCCCGCGGCGAGCGCGGCGCGGACCGCGTCGTCGATGAAGCGCGTACGGAGGCGCACGTGCTCGCGGAAGATCGGCGCCGAGAGGAACCGCTCCACGGCCTCGTCGGCCGCCTCGCCGCCGCCGAAGAGACGCGCGTACGGATCGTCGAACAGGCGCTGGCCCTCGGGGAGCTGACTCTCCCACGACCGCACGCGCGCGACGGCGGCGGCGGTATCGGTGATCTCGACCGTCATCTGCCGCTCAGCGCATCAGCTCGTAGGTCCGCCCTGCCCGCGCGCCGCCTGATACGCGGGCTGCGCGTGGATCCGCTGGAGGAACGCGGCGAGCTCGTTCTCGTGGGGGACGACGACCATGCGGACCGCTTACACAACGACAGCCGCGAACGCCAATCAGCCCCGTCGAGAGCTACTGCCCGCCGAGGATCACGTTCGGCTCGTCGAGCCCCTTCTCGCGGCACATCGTGCGGTAGAACTGGTAGATCAGCTCCGCGTCGATCACGGCCTCCACATTGCCGTTGGCGTCGAGGTTGAGATTTGCGCCGTAGATCGCGAACCAGACGTCGGTGACCGCGGTCTCGGTCGCCGGCACCGTGAGTGTGTGCACGGAGCCCGCGGGCTCGAAAAGATACGAGCCGGCGGTGTTGACGTCGGGGTACTCGAGGTACTTCCAGCTGCCGGCGAGCGTCACCGCGAACACTGGGCCGGTGTGCTTGTGGGTCGGGATCGTGGTCCCCGGCTGGAAGCGCGTGCGTACGACCCAGAGCCCCTGGTCGAGGTCGACCTGCAGGAGCTGCAAGCTCACGCCTTCAGCGAAGTCCACGAACGGAAGATCCGATTCGCCACGGTGAATCGCGCGGCGGGCATCCGGGAAAGCGGGGGTCGTTTGCGGCATCATGGGTGTCGTCCTCCGAGCGGGCGAGCGTCGCGCATCAGCGCGATCGCTGCAAGCGCGCCGAGCGCGAGCTCGAAGCCCGCCGCTTGCAGTGTGCCGGCCGTCGCACCGTCGAGCGCGACGCCGACGAGACGGCCGAGGAACGGGCCGCCGAGCGTCAGCAGCATGGCGAGGAGTCCCGCGCGGGTGCGGGTCGGGTCGAGCGCGCACGCCGCGAAGAAGATCCCGAGGCCGATCAGGAGCCCGCCGTCGACGGCGCGGCTCTCCGTCATCGCCGTCGGGGTCGCGACCGTGCGCTCGGTCATCGCGGCGAGCCCGGTCGGGTCTGCGAGCACCCAGATCCCGAACGGCACGAACGTGACGGCTGCGAGCCACAGCACGAGTCGACTCATGGCGGCGGATCGTGTCCCGGCCGCGGGCGCGATTCAACTCGCGCGGCGCGGAAACCGCGTTTACACGGTGACCGTCCAGGGCTAGTGTCCCCGCGTGCCCGAGGCCTTCCACGCGACGACCATTCTCGCGGTGCGCGCGCACGGAAAGCTCGTCGTCGCCGGCGACGGCCAGGTGTCGCTCGGGCAGACGGTGATGAAGCACAACGCGCGCAAGGTCCGCCGCCTCTACGAGGGACGCGTGCTCGCGGGCTTCGCCGGCGCCACCGCGGACGCGTTCACCCTCTTCGAGAAGTTCGAGCAGAAGCTCGAGGCCGTCAACGGGAACCTCCGCCGCGGCGCGGTCGAGCTCGCGAAGGACTGGCGCACCGACCGCATGTTGCGCCGCCTGGAAGCCCTGCTCATCGTCGCCGACGTCGAGTCGACGCTGCTCATCTCCGGGGGCGGCGACGTCATCGAGCCCGACGACGGCATCATCGCGATCGGCTCGGGTGGCAACTACGCGCTCGCGGCGGCGAAGGCGCTCGTCAAGCACACGACGCTCGACGCACGCGCGATCGCCGAGGAGGCCATGCGGATCGCCGCCGCGATCTGCGTCTACACGAACGAGCACCTCGTCTTCGAGGAGCTGTCGGCGTGATCATCCACCAGCCGCGGGCGAGCGACACGCCGCCGCCGCACACCATGACCCCGCGCGAAATCGTCTCCGAGCTCGACCGCTACATCGTCGGCCAGCGCGCGGCGAAGCGCGCCGTCGCGATCGCGCTCCGCAACCGCTGGCGTCGCCAGCAGGTCGCCGACGACCTCCGCGACGAGATCGCGCCGAAGAACATCATCATGATCGGCCCGACCGGGGTCGGGAAAACCGAGATCTCGCGCCGCCTCGCGAAGCTCGCGAACGCGCCGTTCCTCAAGGTCGAGGCGTCGAAGTTCACCGAGGTCGGGTACGTCGGCCGCGACGTCGAGTCGATCATCCGCGATCTCGTCGACCTCGCGATCGGCATGGTCAAAGCCGAGGAGAAGGACAAGGTCGTGCGGCGTGCCCGCGAGGTCGCGGAGGAACGCCTCCTCGATCTCCTGCTGCCGAGCGGACCGACCCCGGCGCCCGGCACCGAGTCGTCGAGCGGCGCGGCGCCCGCGAGCACCAGCCGCGAGACGTTCCGGCGCTGGCTCCGCGAAGGCAAGCTCGACGACCGCATGGTCGAGCTCGAAGTCACCAAGAGCGTCTCGCCGATGGTCGAGATCCTGACCCCGCAAGGCCTGGAAGAGATGGAGCTCAACGTGAAGGAGCTCTTCTCGAACATCCTTCCAAAGAAGACGAAGAAGACGCGCGTCGCCGTGCCCGAGGCGCTCGAGGTGCTGACGACCGAGGAAGCGAACCGCCTCGTCGACATGGAGTTCGTGACCCGCGAGGCCGTCCGCCGCGTCGAGCAATCGGGCATCGTCTTCCTCGACGAGATCGACAAGATCGCGGGGCGCGAGGGCATGCACGGCCCCGACGTCTCCCGCCAGGGCGTGCAGCGCGACCTCCTGCCGATCGTCGAGGGATCGACCGTCAACACCAAGCACGGCATGGTGCGGACCGACCACATCCTCTTCATCGCGTCGGGCGCGTTTCACATGACGAAGCCGTCCGACCTGATCCCGGAATTCCAAGGCCGCTTCCCGATCCGGGTCGAGCTCGATCCGCTCACCCGCGCCGACTTCGTCCGCATCCTGACCGAGCCGCGGAACGCGCTCGTCAAGCAGTACGTGGCGCTCATGGCGACCGAGAACGTCCGCCTGGTGATCTCCGACGAGGCCGTCGACGAGATCGCGCGCATCGCCGCCGCCGTGAACGAGCGCACGGAGAACATCGGCGCCCGCCGCCTGCACACGGTCCTCGAGAAGCTGCTGGAAGAGCTCTCGTTCGACGCGCCCGAGCTCGGGGCGCGCGAGGTCGCGATCGACGCCGCGTACGTCCGCACCAAGCTCGATGCGATCCTCGGAGACGAGGATCTGTCGCGCTACATCCTTTGAGCCGCCTCACTCACTGCCGGGCGCGGCGAGTCCAGTCGTCGCGTGCCGTTTCGTATCCCCACCCGACATAGGATTTCCGGCGGTGACCGCGCCGTCGGCCATGTGATAAAGACCCGACGCCATGAAGGACCGTATCGAGAAAGCCGAGATCCTCCTCGAGGCCCTCCCCTACCTGCGCCGCTTCTTCGGGAAGACGATCGTCATCAAGTACGGCGGGCACGCCATGGCGAACGACGAGCTGAAGGAATCGTTCGCGCAGGACGTGGTCCTCCTCAAATACGTCGGGATGAACCCGGTGATCGTCCACGGCGGCGGGCCACAGATCAACAGCATGCTCGAGACGATGGGAGTCGAGTCGACATTCGTCCGCGGCATGCGCGTCACCGACGAGCGAACGATGCGCGTCGTCGAGATGGTGCTGGTCGGGTCGACGAACAAGGAGATCGTCGGCCTCATGAACCGCCACGGCGGCCGGGCTGTCGGCCTTTCGGGGAAGGACGGGGAGCTCTTGGTAGCCAAGAAGATGCTGGTCGAGAACCAGGACATCGGACTCGTCGGCGAGGTCATTGGCGTGAATCCGCGCGTCATCGAGGCGCTCGACGCGGCCGACTTCATCCCGGTGATCGCGCCGGTCGGCGTCGGCCTTGACGGCGCCACCTACAACATCAATGCCGACCTCGTCGCCGGCAAGATCGCGCAGGCGCTCCACGCCGAGAAGCTCATCCTGCTCACCGACGTCGCCGGCATCAAGGACAAGGACGGCAACCTCATCTCGACGATGGCGAGCGAGGAGGCGACGCAGCTGATCGCGAGCGGCGTCATCAACTCCGGTATGATTCCCAAGGTCGAGTGCTGCATCGACGCGCTCACCGGCGGGGTCGCGAAGACCCACATCATCGACGGCCGTGTGAAGCACGCGGTGCTGCTCGAGATCTTCACGACCGACGGCGTCGGCACCGAGGTCGTGCGCAGCACGACGGCGAAGCGGCGGCCGGTGGGACGCATCCGCAAGGCATGATCCCGCACGATGCCGCGGTGATCATTGCATGCCGACCCGGGAAATCCCGCCTTTGCATTTCACACGGAATCGTTACGACATCGCAGAATCGAATCCGACCGATCAGTGGTTCGCACGGCGTATCGACTTGCGTCGTCCGTCATTTATCGTCATGAACGACATCCATATTTCTTATCGGATGGCGCTCCGTAACGAAGCAAAAACCTGCCGACAGGAGACGACGTAGCGAATCAGCGCAAAGACGCTGGCTCAGCCAGCGGACGAGGCTCCGCTGAGGCCACATCCGGAGCTCGACGCAGCTTATTAGCGACCGTGACCTCTTGCGGACCTTCTACGTACGTAATGCGGACGCGACTCGCGTCTCCCGTGCTCTGGACGCGCACTACGTCGGTGTGACGCGGGTCGTTCGACGGTAGCTTTCGCGTGCGTCCAACTTGAACGACGGTGGGGGCTTCGACGGCGACATTCACGTTCTTCAACTGAGGACGAATGCCGCTGAGGATCTGCCGAATCAGCCCCTCCGGATCGCGCGCTCCCTGCTTCAATCGGACGATGATGGTGTGCAGAACTCTTTTGTCCGACGGTGCCACCGGTGTCGAGGCTAGGGCTCACCCACTGCGGTGTCAAGCACTTGTTGCAATGCGGGGCCGCTCAGGAGCCATTTTGTCGTACGCAAAACTTTGCGAATAGCCTCTGCGGTGAGGGGTGCCTTACCCGCTGCGAGGCGGTCGCCTTGAACGAGCGTCACGAAACCAGCGACGATCGCGGCCGCGCTCGACGTTCCGCCAAAGGCACTCGTGTACCAACGCTCCTTCTCGACATTCTCGTGAAAGCCGAAACGATCGCCATAGCCGGCGGAAACGACGTCGGCACCGTGGGCGTAGCAATCGACACGGCTCCCGTGGTTCGAAAAGTCTAGTGGATACTGACTTTTCGAAGCGGCACCGACCACGATCGCACCCGAATCGCGGGCGAATCGGCCAGCATAGATCGGATCGTCGAGATCCTCGGCGCCGTTCCCCGCCGCCGCAACTACCACGACTCCCTGATCGACGATCGCTCGCACGACGTTGAATATCTCGTCGCGCCATTCCAATGGGACATATCCCTTTTGGTCATCGCGTTGATCGTAGTTATGTCGAGGACCAGGAATGTGCAATTCGATCAGCAGCACGTCTCCCTGCACCAATGCGGCCGCGGCCTCCGCGAGCGCCTCATGTGCAAGATCCTGCTGTGCCACCGACGAATAGAATGACGCCGTCACCAAGCCCGCGCTGGGCGCCATCCCGAGGACGCCGGCGGACCGTGCCCCGCCGAGCGCCAACGACGCCGTGCCATGATGCTCCCATACGTCATCGGCGATCATGTCGCCGAAGACAGGAGGCGCCAGGATGGCCCCGAAACTCTCGTGCCCGGCGGTCCAACATCCCTCGACGTCGGCAAGGGTGATTTGCTTGCCCAAGGAAGAATTGGGGTAGGACGGGACACGATGGAATTGATCGCCGGTGAGATCCGGGCTGTTTGGGATTCCCCCAGCGAGGCCGGCCGGCGTCGGGAACGGCCGCGGGTCGACCGCTTCGACCTGCTCCAATTTTCCTAGAACCTCGCGGACGTGCTGCAACGGCACATCATGGGCCAAGGGCAGAATCAAAAAATCGTCCTCCCACGCATGAGGATCACGCGGGGCGGCGGCTGGCGCGGCAGCAAGCTTGCGTCGCGCAGGGACACGCCGCGGACTTTTCTGAAACAACCTCGCCGGAGTCAGGTCGAGGCCCTTCATGGTCGCAATGACGTCTTCGATGCCACGCGTGGATGCTCGCGGGCGCCGAGTGCTCCTACCGGGCGATGCCGGCGCTATGCCTGGTTTCCTGCGAAGACGAATCAGGGCTGATGGCGTGTGGGGAGGAAGCTCGAAGCGATGAAATTTCATGAGTGCCCGGGCGTCTAGCAGACTCGCGAACCCGCGGTCGACAGTAGCGCGCGGCTCACAACACGGCCGACGGGTTTTTCTGCTCCAACCTGAAACAGCTGGCGACCTTTTCCGGCCTCGTCAGCGTGACCGGTACGCGATCCGGCACGGCCGCGCCGCGCGCGCCACCCCGCCGATTTGTCGCGCAAGCGGCTGCGCGCTCCGGAACCTCGGCTCGAGGTCGTAGTGGTCGACCAGGCGGCGGATCGCGATCCGGATCGCCGAGATCGAGAAGCGCTGCGCGGGGCACGAGTGGCGGCCGTGGCCGAAGGTGCTCACCATCTCGCGCGCCGGAAGTGCCACGTCGTCCGCGAGCCGGCGACCGACGTAGTGGTCCGGGTCGAAGCGGTCGAGACCGGGCGCGGCCCATGGATTGTTCACCGAGAGCAGGGTCGCCAGGAAGACGCCGGGGCCGAGCGTGTACGTCCCCGCCTCCGTCGCGACGTCGAACGGCGAGAGCACCTGCCGGAGCGTCAACGAGCGTTGCGCGAGCCGGATCGACTCGTGCGCCGCGCGTTCGAGGAGGCCGTCATCGCCGGCGCGGACGCGCGCCAGCACGTCGGGGTGCAGCAGGAGATTCACCAGCGTCCACGCGAGCGCCGCGAAGAGGTTCGACTGCGCGCCCATCTGGATGATCATGAGGTCGCGCGCAACCTGGACGTCGCGTTCCGCGACGGGCAGGTCGGAGAACGCCCGCTCGATCTGGTCGAGGTAGTCGCCGGGCTCGCGCCGCGCCGCGCGCCGGGACTGCAAGATCGCCGCGATGATCGCCTCGATCTCGCGCATCGCCCGCCATTCGCCGCGCTTGCTCGTCGCCATGCTCCACGCCGTCGAGAGCGGGCGCACGAAGGATTGCGACGCGTCGAGCCGCTCGAACGCGTCGATCAGCGCCGGGAGGTAGCGCGGAGATGCCGCCTCTTCGCCCGCCCACGACGCGAGCCCGAGCCGATACCCGAGCCGCTTCGCCTCGCCGAACGCCTCGAACGTGCCGCGCGAGCCGAGCTCCTCGATCTCGAGCGCAACGGCGTGCTCGAGATTGGCGAGGTAGGTCTCGACGTCGGGGTTCTTGAAGAGCTCGTGCGGCAACGTGCGGCGCCCGGCCGCGAGCTCGAACGGAATCTTGCGCTTCAGCACGAGCTCGAACGTGGCGAGCCCGAAGCTCGCCTGCTCCTCGGGCGCGGCGTAGAGCGCCCGCACGCCGGCCGGCGAGAACACGAAGAAGAGCCGGTAGCCGAAGCCGTCGAGCACGAAGGTGTCGCCGAGCCGGCGTCGGAGCTTCGTCAAGTGCGCGGTCGGATCGCGCAGCAGCCCGAGGCCCGCCCCGAGCCATGGGACCCTTCCCGTGGCGTGAGGCGGCATCGGCTCGACGGCAGGCAGCACGGTCACGGTGGTGGCCTCGAATGGCACAGATCCGGCACGGGGCAAACTCGACCCCCCGTCAGATGAACGTGGTTCGCCGAGCCGGAGCAGGCCGGCGACCGACACCCCGCGCGTGCTCAGCCGAAGATCGGCCCCGCTTCGTCGAACAACAGGTCGCTGTCGGCGTCGGCCATCGTCACGAAGAGGCTCTTCGGCTCGGCGGCGAGGCTCGCGAGGATGGGGACGGGCGCGCCGATCGAGAAGAACCACTCGGCCTTGAGCGCGGCGTCGAAACGGTCGACGGAGCTTGCGGCCGCGGCACCGTCGAAGCCCCCCGCACGCGCAAGCTGCTTCACCGCACGGAGAATCGCCGTGAACGCGCCGGCGCGCTCGGGCGCCGTCCGGTAGTCGACGAGGGAGAGCACCGAAAGCCCGCGGCGCGTCGCGGCGCGGACGACGAAGTAGCAGCTCGGGTCGCCGTCGAGAAGGTACGTGACGTAGACGCCGGGCACACCGAAGAAGCGCCACGCGAGGACCGCCGGCGAGCGGTCGAGCTCGAGGCGGCCGTCGGGCCACGGGCGCTGGACGACGCGCGCGACGTCGGCGATGCCCGCTTTCGTGAAGCAGCCGCCACGAACTCCCAGCGTTGCAGGTGCCACCACCGGACGGAGACGCGCCCTGCCGCCGACCGCCGCCGTCCCGAGTCCGAGC
>JANNPN010000431.1:0-35245 GCA_031400185.1 Polyangiaceae bacterium | reverse complement strand
CTGCTTCACCTCGTGCGCGATCGACGCCGTGAGCTGTCCCATGGTCGCCACGCGATTTGCGTGCGCGAGCTCGGCTTGCACTTCGCGCGCGCGGCGCTCGTGCTCGCGCGCCTCGATCTCCTTGGCGCTCAGAGCCTGCGCGTCCGCGGCCGCGCGCTCGGCGGCGTCTCGCCGTGCGTGTGCCGTGGCGGTGACGGCCCAGAGCGCCAGCACGACCAGCGCGATCCCGCCGAGCGCCGCGAATACCGCGGCCCGAAGCTCCTCCGCGCGCGCCGTCGCCGCGGCGTCGCGCGCCGCGTTGGCAAGGGCGTCGACCTCCGAGCGAAGGTCGTCCATGAGTGCCTTCCCTCGGCCGGTTTCCACGATGGCGAGGGCGGCCGCCGCGTCGCCCGCGCGACGAAGCGCCACCGTCTCGGCGAGCTCCGCCATCTTGGCGTCGACGAGCGCTTGAAGGCGTGTCAGGACCGCCTCGCCGGGCGCGTCGCCGTGGAGTGCGGCGAGATCGTGCCCCAGCCGTGCCCGCGCGGCGTCGTAGGGCTCGAGGTAGCGCTGGTCGCCGGTGAGCAGGAAACCGCGTTTGCCTGTCTCGGCATCCTTGATCGTAGAGAGCAGTGTCTCGAGCTTCAGCGCCATCGCGGTGGCATCTTGCGCGCGCTCCGCCGCCCCGAGCGTCACCTGGGCGCTGTAACCAAAGAGCAGCACCGCGCTCACAAGCAACGCCGCCGGAGCTCGGGCGGTACGCCCGAGCTCGGCCATACTGCGTAGCCAGAGGTCATCGGGCCGGAGGGAAAGCGTCCCTACCCCCAGCAGCGCGACGGCGGCTGCCGCGTGGACCGCCGGGACGTAACCGAAGAGCATCGAGTCGAGCGACTCGAGCCCGAGGACGTGCCCGACCAGCGCGACCCCCCCGGTCACGACCGCGACGGTACCGAGCAGCGCAAACGCGGCGCGCGACAGCGCACTTTTGGCGCGCGGCGCGAGCAAAAGCGCCGAACCGACGGCGAGCAGAGCCTGCGCCGCGATCGGCGTCATCCGCCCGGGCGCGGCGTACGCGCGCTGCATGCGGAGCACCTTGTCGCGAAACAGCAGGACGTCCGTGCCAAAATCGACGCCCGTCGCGTGCTCGAACAGGGCTACGGCAGCGACCGCGACGACGACGGCCGCGGGCGCGGCCGATGCGGCGCGCAGGCGCGGTGAGCGAGAGGCCGCGAGCCACAGCGCGAGGCCGGCGAGCACGATGCCCGTCGCGGTCCACGGCCGCATCGCGGGAAGCCCGTGCACGACCGACGTGAGCCTGACGGAGTCGACGGCCCAGCCGGCGAGGACTGCAACGCCGATCGTGGCCGCGAGTACAGCAGCGGAGCGGGCGAGCCTCGGGTATGCGGCGTCGCGCGCCGGCCGCGCCGCCGCGGCACACGCATAGAGGTCCCCGACGCGAGCCCCGGACACGACCTCCTTCACCGCCTCACTCCCGTCGTCGACCGATTTCAACGCCGTTCGCTCCCCGGTCATCGGAAAGAAGCCTGGGCCTCTACTCGCGCGAAACGTTGTCATGGTCCATCCCGCTGCGTCTACCGCATCGTCGATGCCCTCGCGCCGAACGCCGCGAGAGCCATGGCGCCGCCTCGGTCGGCCCGCCTACCTGGCGGCGACTCCGACGTACAGGGGCTTACCGCGCGGCAAGACGCACGTCGTCGAGGATCGTGTCGAGACCATACTTCTCTATCTTCGCGTAGAGCGTGCTCTTCGAGATGCGGAGCTCCTTCGCGGCACGCGTGAGGTTGCCCGCGTGGACGCGGATAGCGACGCCAACCGCGGTGCGCTCGACGGCATCGAGGCCGACGCTGGACGGATCGTCGTCCGCGTCGCTCTGCGCGTCGACCGGCTCCCCGAGCTCGGTCGGCAGCGCCGACGCATCGACGACGTCGCCGGCACTGAGGAGCAGCATCGCCTCGATCACGTTCCTCAGCTCGCGGATGTTCCCCGGCCATGTGTGGCATGCGAGCGCGATCAACACCTCGGGCGCGAACCGTTTGGGGCGCACGCCGCGCCGCTCGGCGAGGTCATCGCTCATCTGTGACACGAGGGCGGGGATGTCCTCCTTGCGGCGGCGCAGCGGTGGAATCTCGAGTGAGGTGACGGCGACCCGGTAGAAGAGGTCCATCCGGAACCGCCCGGCCGCGACTTCGGCGCGCAGGTCGCGGTTCGTTGCCGTCAGGAGTCGGAACCTCACCGCACGCGGCTTGGTGGCGCCGAGCGGGTAAATCTCGCCCGATTCGAGCAGCCGCAGCAGATACGGCTGCAGCTCGAGCGGCATCTCACCGATCTCATCCAGGAAAAGCGTGCCGCCGTTCGCGGCCTCGATCTTGCCAATCATGCCGCCGCGGCGGGCGCCGGTAAACGCACCGTCGACGTACCCGAAGAGCTCGCTCGCAAGGAGCTCACGCGAGAGCGAGCCGCAATTGATGGCGACGAACGCTCGGCGCGGATCGGGCCCGGCGTCGTGAATCGCGCGCGCGAACACTTCCTTGCCGACGCCGGTCTCGCCCTGGAGCAGCACGGGCACGTCGACCGCCGCGAGGAGACGCGCACGGTCGACGACCCGCCGCACGCTGGCGCTCGTCCCGATGATGCGCTCGAACGGGTCCGCCCCGCGATGCATGGGCTGCATCGCGCTCGACGGATGCCTGATTCCGCTGATCGAGACCACATTCATGGCGTTCCCCTTTGTGTCTCCGGCTCGTGTCCCTCGTATACGGCGACGGTCATGGCGTGCCTCCGCTGCCTTCGCTGCCTTCGCCCCGGCCGGCGAGCGCCGAGCGTACCGCGTTGACCAGCGCCTCCTCCGTGAACGGTTTGCGGAGGAACGCGATTGCGCCGCGCGCGAGAGCCTCCCGCCGGGCCGTTTCGTCGTCGTGCGCGCTGATGAACACCATCGGGCACCGGCGACCGGCCGCGAGCAGCTGGCGCTGCAGCTCGATGCCGGTCTTACCGGGCATGCGGACGTCGACGATCAGACAGCCGATCGCATCCAGGTGATCGGAGCTCAGGAGCTCGTCGGCGGAGGCGAAGACGACGACCCTGAACGCCAGCGACCGCAGCAGGCTGCGGATGGCCGTCCGCAGGGACGCGTCGTCGTCGACCACGGCCACCAGTTCGCTGCCTGTCTGCCGCATGCTCATGACGTGGACCCTACCGTGCGGCGGCCCCGGCGCACATTCATACCTTGGTATGAGTCCGCTAGGACGAGGAGGTGCCGATCCCGAGGCGCGCGGCCATCCGCGCCAGCTCCGCCGCGGACCTGGCACCGGTCTTTTGCATCGCCTGGCCGCGGTGGATCTTGACCGTAACCTCGCTGATCCCGAGCTCGTAAGCGACCTGCTTGTTCAGCAGGCCGGCGACTACGAGCTCGAGCACCTGCCGCTCCCGCGGCGTCAGTGAGTCGAAGCGGGCCCGCAGGTCGCCGAGCTCCGCCTGCTCCGCGTGGGCGCGTCGCGCCCGGTCCAGCGCCTGGTGGACGGCATCGAGGAGATCCTGGTCACGGAACGGCTTGGTGAGAAACTCGACCGCGCCCGCGCGCATTGCGCGCACCGTCATCGGGATGTCGCCATGCCCGGTGATGAAGACGATCGGCAGCGCCACGTGCCGCTCGATCAGGTCGCGCTGCAGATCGAGGCCCCTCGAGCCCGGCAGGCGTACGTCGAGCACGAGGCACGCCGGCACGTCCGGCCGGTCGCTCGCGACAAACTCGGCCGCCGATCCCAACGCCCGGACCGTGAGGCCGACCGAGCGCAGCAGGCTTTCAATCGCGCTGCGCAGCCCGGGATCGTCGTCGACGACGTAGACGAGGGGGCCTGTCGTCGTCACGGTCCCCCGTTAGCAGATTCGCGCGCGATCGACATCGTGGAGTCGCTGGAGCGACAGTTGTCGACCTAGCGACTCGATATCGAACGCCGCCGACCGCCGTCCGGCCGATAATGCGACGTGCGTATCCCCGCAGGCGCCTCGGCATACCGAGGAGCCACCTCGGATGTGCGACGCGGGGCTGCTTGCGCTCACCTGGCCCGGTTCTTGCGATACCGGCGGCATGCTGATCGATTCGACGTACGCAGCTCGCGACGCCGCTCCGGCCCTGGCGGACGCAGGACGGTCCATGGACGCCGTCGCGGATGGGATGCCCCGGGAGTTCGCGGGCTCGGTGCGACAGGCCATCGACACGTTGTCGTGTGGCGAAAGCTACCCGTCGCTGCCGGAAACGGCCGCGCTTCTTCGGCTGAGCGTCCGCACGCTCCAACGCCGTCTCGCGGCGGCTGGGGTGAGCCACGATGTCCTGGTCGCCGAGGCGCGCTTCGCGACGGCAGTGGCGGTGCTCGAAGCGACGGACGGCAAGATTCTCGAGCTCGCGCTCGACCTCGGGTACTCGGACCATGCGAACTTCACGCGCGCGTTTCGCCGGTGGGCCGGCTGCTCGCCGCGACAATATCGTGCCCGCCATCGGGGTCCGTTCGAGGCGTCGAGTTCACCAGAATCGGTCGCGAACGTGATGCCGCCGACGCGTCGTGCGCGGACGTGGAGCCGATCAAGCGCCTCATGCTCGCTGCGCTCGACCGCGCCGTGAGCGACTTCCGCACGTACTCAGCCGGGCCTACCCGCCGCGGGAAGCGGCTGTTCGCGGACGGCGACGGGTGGTTTCATTCGCCCGCCGCCGCGCCATTCGACTTCGAGACGATCTGTGACGCGACGGGTCTCGAGCCTGATTTGATCCGCAGAGGACTGCGGTCGTCAGTCGGCTGCGCACCCCCGGCGACAATCGCCCCCGCGGTCGCGGGCGGCGCCGGCGCGATTCTTCACCGATGACGATGTCCGCGCGTTCGGCGAACGTGCCGAATGAACGCGGGCGGCTGCGCCGGGAACCCCCAGTGCGCTACGCCGTCCGCGGACGCCGGTCATCACGCGCACCCAGGTCGGCGAACAGCATCGCCTCTACTTCGGCGGCCACACGCGAGCTGGCAGGCAGCTGCCGCAAGGACGTCGCCCCGCGTTCCAGCCGAGCGAGCTGCTTCTGCAAAGACCGTCGCGCGGGCTAGTCGTCGTCGCCCGCGTCGCACCGGCGCACGCGTGCCAGCCACAGCTCCAACCATCGGGGACAGTTCTGGAGCTTGCCGCGCTCCGGCCGCAGTCCGGCCAGGACGCGCACTGCGGCATCGTCGACCCGGTCGACCTCCGAGAGATCGAGAACGACCACGCCGCTGTCGACCGCAGCGAGGAGGATCTGGATGCTGTCGCCGGTCAGCGACCCGATTACGCGTGCCTCCCCCGGCGCGCCCGGCGCCTCGACGATCATCAGCCGCCCGTCACTGCGGTCGTTTGTGGTTGTATCCGCGATGACAGCTCCCTCCGCGCGGTCGTATCGCAAGTGTCGTGCCGCATGAGACGCAGCTGTGGAACGCCCAGGACGCCGCGAAGCTCGTCCTCGTGCGCGGTCGCCCGCAATCTCGCGGGTCGTCGTCGCGAAACCACAACGAGACCGGCGGTTGCAACCGGGGATGGAAGGGGTCTAGTGCCGTCCGGTCATGAATGGTCCCTGGTCGGGAGAGGCGAAATACCGGGCGCTCCTGGCCGTGGCGCAAGCCGCAAACTCGCGCCGCGACCTGTCGAGCGTGCTGGACGTCGTGGCGAGCGCGCTTGAGCGGCTCGCGTCGATCGATCTGATCGGCGTGGTCACCCACGAACGCGAGGCAGTCCGCGCCCGCGCGATCTACTTCCGCAGCGCTCCGCGCGGCTTGGGCGAGGCTCAGGACGCCTACCTGCGGCGCTTCTCCGAAATGTACGGTGCGACAAGGGATTCCTGGGAGCACACACCCTTCTTGCGCGCAGCCATGCAGCGCGACCGTCGGAAACTGGTTCTCGACCACATCGGCACCGACACGCGTCTCGACGGATCCGGAATGAAGCTCGCAGGTGCCGAGTGCGCAGTGATGCTGCCGCTTTCGATGGGCGACGAGTTCGTTGCCACGATGGTAGTCGCTCGCATGACTCCGTCGCCCTTCACGCCCGACGAGGTAGCGATCCTCGAGGACGTGGCCGGACCGGTCACTACGGCGGTCGCCAATGCGCTCGCCTTCGAGGAGATCCAGAAGCTGCGATCGCAGCTCGAGGACGAGAACGTCGCGCTGCGGGACGAGATCGCGGCGACAGCCGCGGCAGCGGGAGGAATCATCGGGGCTTCGCCAGCGCTGCGCGAGGTGCTGGAGCGGGTCGGGCTCGTCGCAGCTACCGACTCGACCGTGCTGATCACGGGCGAGACCGGGACCGGAAAGGAGCTCGTCGCCCGCGCTATCCACGCCGGCTCGAAGCGGGCGAAGCGCGCGATGATAAAGGTCAACTGCGCCGCGCTGCCGGAAGCGCTCGTCGCCTCGGAGCTGTTCGGACACGAGAAGGGCGCCTTCACGGGCGCCCTCGAACGGCGGCGGGGCCGCTTCGAGCTGGCCGCCGGGGGCACGATCTTCCTCGACGAGGTGGGGGAGCTGCCGGCACCGGTTCAGGTCGCCCTGCTGCGGATCCTCCAGGAGCGGGAGTTCGAGCGCGTGGGTAGCAGCGAGACGCTGCGGACAGACGCGCGCATCGTCGCGGCCACCAACCGGAACCTCGAGGAAGCGGCTCGCGAGGGGAAGTTCCGCTCCGACCTCTTCTACCGGCTGAACGTGTTCCCGGTCCGCGTCCCCGCATTGCGTGAGCGAACCGAGGACATCCCGATCCTCGCCGAGTACTGGACGAGCCGGTGCTCGCGCACGGTCGGGAAGACGATCCGCGGGATCGACGATGCGGCGATGGCCGCGCTCTGCACGTATTCATGGCCCGGCAACATCCGCGAGCTGCAGAACGTCGTGGAGCGCGCGGTGATCCTCGCTCGAGGCCGCGTCCTCAGCCTCCCGGACTTCGAGCTTCCGGGCCTCGGTTCCGAAGCCGTTCGCCCCGAGCGCGACGATCCCAGCGACCAGCGCCAGCAGATCGAAGAGGCGCTGGCGGCCAGCCGCGGCCGGGTGTACGGCGCCGACGGCGCGGCGGAGACGCTCGGCGTTCCGCCCAGCACGCTGGAAGCGCGCATTCGCCGCCTCGGGATCGACAAGCACGCCTTCCGCCGTCAGCGCGCGCGGCCTGGCTCGTAGACGCGCTGCCCCGTCCTCGTTGCGGATTCACAACGCCGACGCGAGCAGCATGGCGACCTGACCCAGCTGCCTAGTCGTCACTCGCCGCCTCAGGCGCGACCGTCTTTCGTCGGCAATACGGTGGCTTCGCGCTGCTCGACTCGAAGCCACGCGCTCTGGCTCGCTGTTTGCGCGTGCGGCTAGGCGCGCCCGAATCACGTGGCCCGGTCCGTGCAATCGGCGTTGCGCAGATCGTCGATCGATCAATCCATCGACGATCCATCCACACCGGGAAGGAGATCTCGAGATGAGTCGGAATCGAGGCGAATGCCCTCGGCAGCGGGCCCACCCGGCACCCGGGATCCAGCCGTCATGAAGGCCGTTCCCATGGTCGTGAGGGCGGCGGACCTCGCCGCTTATACGCCGGCCAACCACACCGGCACCTCCAACGTGCGCGTGATCGGCCCGGAGACCGTCGGCGCAACGGCACTCGAAGTGCTGCTCGGCACGATCGTGAGGTCACACGGTGCGAAGCCGCATGCGCATCCGCACCTGGAGCAATGCGCCTACATGATCGAAGGCATGGGCGAGTCGGAAGCGCAGGGCCGCTTCGAAGCGATGGGCGCTGGAACCTGGACGTATGTGCCGGCGGGCGTGTTCCATTCGTTTCGCGTGACCAGCGACCAGCCCGGGCGGCTGCTGGTCGTCTATGCGCCGCCCTACGGCGAGAACCCGGCGCACACCATCACAGAACCCGCCCCCACCGTCTGTGCGCGCGGAGACGTCCGCGTGCTTGCCACCGGCGACGCCTTCGGCACGACGGTTCCGCTCATCGACCGCGAGACCGTCGGCGCACGCTGGGTCGAGGTCGAGGCGGTGCGGATCGACGCGGGCAGCGCACTGTCCTGCGCCGCGAGGCCCGATGCCGAGCAGGTGCTCTACCTCGAAGACGGATCGATCGATGCACACGCCGGCGGGCAGGACTTCCAGCTCGCGCCCGACGACTTCCTGTTCCTTCCGCCCGGAACCGCCGCGGCGCTGCGCTGCCCGACGGGCCGGCGGGCGTCCGGTTTTCTCATCACAGGACGGCTTCCGTCCGTCCCTTCACACTGAAAGGAACGACACATGACCGCAAGATTGCCCGCTCAGCTCACGACGATCACCGGCGCCCCGCTGTTGCTGCCTGCGATGCCGCAGGACAAGCTGCTGACCGTCAACGTCGAGCAGATCCCGCTGATCAAGGACATCGTGGGCCCTGGCCTCCACATCAAGCCGCTGCGCCTGGACCCGGAGCGCGGAGAGTGGGTCTTTCTGGCCGTCTTGGCGCCGGGTTGCTCGCTGCCGCTGCACTACCACACCGGTCCGGCGCAGGTGTACACGCTGTCGGGCCGCTGGCTGTACCGCGAGTACCCCGATCAGCCGCAGACGGCGGGATCCTACCTGTACGAGCCGGCCGGCTCGGTGCACACCTTCTACTGCCCCGAGGACAACACCGAGGACACGGTCGTCATCGCCTGGATCGAAGGCGCGCAGCTGAGCTTCAACGACGACGCCACGTTTCACTCGGTCAATGACGCGGTCACCGTCCAGCACTGGACCGAGACCCTGTCGGCGGCGCGGGGGATCGGTCCGGTCGGCTACATCCGCGGCAACGGCGCCGACGTGATCGCTTCCTGATCGGCAAGAGGAGAACGCGCCGGATGGAACGCAACTCGAGCCAAGGCGGGCCGCTCGCCGGCCTGCGCATCATCGACGTCACCGAAGTGGTCATGGGGCCTTCGGCTACGCAGATGCTGGCCGACCTCGGCGCCGACGTGATCAAGGTGGAGCCGCCCGGCGGCGACATGTTGCGCGCCACAGGCCCCGGCGGGCGATCGGGCGCCGGGCCGCTGTTCCTCAACCTGAACCGCAACAAGCGCAGCATCGTGTTGGACCTCAAGCAGCCGGCCGGCAGGGAGGCGCTGCTGAAGCTGGCGGAGACGGCCGACGCGCTGGTCTACAACGTGCGGCCGCAGGCGATGAAGCGCCTCGGGCTCGACTACGAAGCACTGCGGCAGGTGAACCCGCGCATCGTCTATGTTGGCACCTTCGGCTTCAGCCAACGCGGCCGCTATGCAGCCTCGCGCGCGTTCGACGACCTGATCCAGGCCGCCGTCGCGATCCCCGAGGCCAGCATGCGGGCGGGATCCGACGTGCCGCGCTACGCGCCGCTCAACCTCTCGGACCGCGCGACGGGTCTGTACGCCTTCGGCGTGATCTGCGCGGCGCTGCTCGCGCGCGAACGCACGGGCCGCGGGCAGGCGGTCGACGTGCCGATGTTCGAGACGACCGCGCAGATGATGCTGGGCGATCATCTGTACGGCCACACGTTCGTCCCGCCGCGCGGCGGCTTCGGCTACCCCCGCCTGCTCAATCCGCAGCGGCGGCCGTACGCCACGCAGGACGGCCTGGTCTGCCTCGTCGTCTACACCGACGAGCAGTGGAAGGCCTTCATGCGCGCGGTCGGCGAGGCCGAGCGGTTCGAGAGCGACCCGCGGTTCGCCGACGGCGAATCGCGCACGCAGCATGTCCAGGCGCTGTACGAGATCCTCGCCGAGAAGCTCACAGCCAAGACCACGCAGGAATGGCGTGAGCTGCTGGAGCCGCTCGGCATTCCGGTGCTCCCGGCGCACACCTTCGAGTCGCTGCTGGACGATCCGCACCTGCAGGACATCGGGTTCTTCCAGCAATTCGAGCACCCCACCGAGGGCGTGCTGCGAACCATGGCGGTGCCCAGCGAGTGGCCGCAGACGCCGCTGCCGCCGCTGCGGCCGCCCCCGCTGCTCGGCGAGCACAGCGCGCAAGTGCTGGCAGAGGCTGGCTACTCTGCGCCGCAGATCTCGGAGATGGTGCGGAGCGGCGTGACGCACGTGAATACTTGAAGGGGAGGACATGGCGGCGAAACGCAAGTACTGGGGGTTCGTGACCCCGATGCCGGGCGTGAGACTCGGCGAGGTCGCCGGGCAGTGCGAGGCGATGGGCCTCGTCGGGCTCTGGGCGCCGCAGCTCTATGGATCGCCCTTCGTGCCGCTCGCCGCTGCCGCGATGGCGACCTCGAGCCTCAAGCTCGGAACCGGGGTGGCCCTCGCCTTCACCCGCAGCCCCCTCGAGACGGCATGCAGCGCCCTCGACCTCGACGCGATCAGCGGCGGCCGCGCCGTCCTCGGCATCGGCACGTCGGTGCGCTGGTGGAACGAGCGCTGGTACGGCGTCGATTACGGCAAGCCCCTCGCCCACCTGCGAGAGGCGGTGACGATCGTCCGCATGATCCTGCGCGACGGTGCGGGCGGCAGGCTCGGGAAATGGAAGGGCGAGTACTACGACCTGGACCTCGACCGCTTCCAGCTGCTCTTTCCACCGACGCGCGCCGATGTCCCGATCTACCTACCGGCGCTCTTCGAGAACGCTATCGGGATGGCGGGCGAAATCGCCGACGGCCTCGCCGGCCATCCGATCTGGTGCGAACAGTGGATCCTCGAGAAGCTGAATCCGAGTCTCGCGCGCGGGCTCGAGAAATCCGGCCGCGAGCGCTCCGACTTCGATCTCAACGCCTGGCTCTACGTGGCGCCGGGAGCGAACAAGAAAGAGTGCATCGAGGACGCGCGCGCGACGGTGATCTTCTACTCCCTCCTCGAGCAGTACGAGCGTTACTTCGCGGAGTGCGGGTTCGGAGCCGAGGCGCGCGCCATCGCCGCCGCCTCCAAGGCGAAGGACGACGCGGCGATGCGGCGGGCGTGCAGCGACGAGATGGTCGAGAAGTTCGTGATCGTGGGCTCGCCCGATGAGGTGCGCCGTCGCGTCGACCGCATCGCCGAGGTCGCCGACTCCTTCGCGCTGGGCGCCCCGACCCACGGCCTCTCGACCGAGAAGATCGGCGCCTACACCCAGGCGATCGCCCAGGCGTTCTACCTCTAGAACGGGTCGCTCGCCTCGAGCTCTACGGACAACGGCTACGCTCCGACTAGTCGCGGCAGATGGCGTTTGAAACGGGGGTTCGCCCGTGGCCAGCGCAATGACTACAACCGTCTCGTGAGCCGCTGGGAGAACGTCGTCGAAACCGCCCGGTCGGTTTGGCCGATCTTGAAACGCGCCGTTCTCACGGGCCAGCTCTTCGATCCCCAGTGCGTGCTCACCGAGCCCGATCCCGACGTGCTCTGCGAATACGACGTGCGCATTCCTCTCTCGGACGGAACGCACGTCACGGCGAACGTGTTCCGCTCGCGCGCCGCAGCCGCGCGCAACGAGTGCGTGCCCGTCGTGATGTGCGCGCACCCTTACGACAATCATCTCACCCCTGCACTCGGCCGCACGCCGTTTGGCGGGCCGCCTCAGCAGTACCGCATGGTGCCGCAGGTCGGGCGGCCGGTGTTCTCGAAGATCACGAGCTGGGAAGCGCCCGATCCGAACTTCTGGGTTCCCGCCGGCTACGCGGTCGTGAACATGAACCTGCCGGGCTACGCGAATAGCGGCGGCAAGCCTGTTCTGTCGAGCAGGACGCAGGCACGAGCGTTCGGCGATGCGATCGCGTGGATCGCCGAGCAGCCGTGGTGCACCGGCAAGGTCGGTCTCACGGGAGTCAGCTTCCTCGCGATCACGCAGTACCACGTCGCGGCCTGCCGCGACTTCGGCGGTCCTCCGGCCGCGCTCCGCTGCATCTCGCCGTGGGAAGGCGTCGCCGACCTCTATCGCGAGCAGATGTGCCCCGGCGGCGTCGCCGATCACGGGTTCGGTCCCTTCTGGTGGAACACGGAAGTTCGCGGGACCATCAACTGCAGTCCGGCCGAGTTCGTGCGCCTGAACGGCGCGCTACCGCCCGACTTCCTCACGCTTCATCCTTTTCGTGACGAGTTCTGGGAGGGGCTGTCGCCGAGGTTCGAGAACATCACGTTGCCGATGCTCGTGTGCGCGTCGTTCTCCGACCATGGGCTGCACACGGTCGGATCGTTCCGGGCATTTCGCGAATCGTCGTCGCCGCGGAAGTGGGTTTACACGCACCGGACGGGCAAATGGACAGCGTACTACTCGCGCGAGGTCATGGAGCTCACGCGGCGCTTCATGGACTGCTTCCTCAAGGACGACACGTCGAACGGGATTCTCGAAACGCCGCCGGTGCGCCTCGAAGTGAGGTCGAGCCGTGACGCCGTACGTGAAGTGCGGATGGAGAACGAGTGGCCGCTCGCGCGCACCGAGTACGTGCGGCTTTACCCTACGTCGGCGTTCGCGCTTGCAACGAACCCGCCGGCCACGGGGTCGAACGTCGCGTATGCGGCCCGGCACGGGCAGGTCCGTTTCCGTCATCGCTTCGCGCAGGCGACGGAGCTCACGGGCTACATGAAGTTGAAGCTCTGGGTGGAAGCGCGCGCCGACGGCGGCGGACCGCCGCCGGACGACATGGTGCTGTTCGTGGCGGTGAGCAAGCTCGACCGCGAAGGCCGCACCGTGCACTTCGAAGGATCGGTCGGCAATCACTTCGACCTCGTGAGCCGCGGGTTCTGTCGCGTTTCCCGCCGCGAGCTCGACGAGGAGCGATCGACCGCGTGGCAGCCGGTGCTCCTGGGCACGTCAGAGCAGCTCCTCGCACCGGGCGAGATCGTCCCGGTCGAGATCGAGATCTACCCGAGCAGTACGTTCTTTGCCGCGGGCGAGTCGCTCGAGCTCATCATCGCTTCCGACGAGATCATTCCATCGCCGCCGTATCGCAAGGACGTGACCTGTAACCGCGGGCGGCACGTGCTTCATCTGGGCGGCCCCTACGATTCGCATCTGCTCGTTCCCAGGATCTTGATGCAATGCTCATGACGTCACCGACGCTGATGGCGCGACGCATGCCTGCGCCAGGGAGGCACATCGTCGCGGTGTGACCACCCCGACAGGGTTACCACGCGGAGAGCGAGAACGACCGTTGATCTCATCACGACGCATCGACCGGGTACTCTTTGCCTTTGTAGCTCAAGGTCCCTCTTCCCCACATCACGCCTGCGCCCGCCACGACGGCGGTTCCAGTCAACCGGAGCGTTGCGTCGGGTTTCTGGGAACCCGCGGCAGCGGCCGCCGCGGCACCGAAAGCGAGGACCGCGAGCGCCCCAGTTCGGATGGCCTGTTTCATGGTGTTTCCTCCTCCCTCTGTGCCGTCCGGGCATAGCTCGCCGCCACTGCACCCGGCTTGGCTTTTCGCGCCATGTGCGCCTGAGCCCCTAGCCGTCGCGTGCCTCGGCCGGGATCTCGAGCCAGAGCGCATGCAACGACAGGTTGATGTCGGAGAGGAAGAGCAGCAGGCACGTGATCAGGCTCAGCATGCAGGCCGCGAAGACCGCCACGACCGCGGTTGCCACGTCGAGCCCCAGCAGGGCACCGGCGAAGAGCGTGATCGTGAGCAGCGCGACGAGCAGGACGCTCAGGACGCCGCACGTGATGCCCGCCCGGACGCGCCGGGCGCGCTTCGCGAGAATGCGCAGCTCCGCGACCAGCCGCGGCTGATCGGACGGTGGCGCCCCGCGCAGGTCACGGGCGAGAAGCCGCGAGCGGTCGATCAGGCGCCCGAAGCGGTTCGTCATGCTGAGTAGGATGAGACCGACGCCCGAGATCAGGATCACGGGACCGATCGCGAGCTGGAGGGTGGGAATGACGTCGAGCATGGCGGTCGCCGCGTCGCGTCCGCTCATCCGCCTCTACACGTTGTCTCCTTCCGTCGACGTCGCCTCCTCACCCGCCGCTCGGCCCCAACGCCAGCCCGTGATCTCCGGCATGTCGTCGCCGTGCTGGCAGATGTACCGCTCGTGCTCCAGCAGCTTGTCGCGGATCGCCTGCTTGGCGTAGGCCGCGCGCGCGCCGAGCTGCGGCAGACGATCGATCACGTCGGACACCAGGTGGAAGCGGTCGAGCTCGTTCCGCACGGCCATGTCGAACGGGGTCGTGGTCGTGCCTTCCTCCTTGTACCCGCGCACATGGATGTTGGCGTGATTGGTGCGCCGGTAGGTGAGGCGATGGATCAGCCACGGGTAGCCGTGGAACGCGAAGATGACGGGCTTGTCGCGGGTGAAGAGCACGTCGAAGTCGCGGTCGGACAGGCCATGCGGATGCTCGCTCGCCGGTTGCAGCTTCATGAGATCGACGACGTTGATCACCCTCACCTTCAGCTCCGGCGCATGCTGGCGGAGGATGTCGACGGCGGCGAGGGTCTCCAGCGTCGGGACGTCCCCGCAGCAGGCCATCACCACGTCGGGCTCACCGCCGCGATCGTTGCTGGCCCACTCCCAGATCCCGATGCCGGCCGTGCAATGGTCGATTGCCTGCGTCATGGTCAACCACACCGGGGCGGGCTGCTTGCCGGCGACGATGACGTTCACGTAGTTGCGGCTCCGCAGGCAGTGGTCGGTCACGCTCAGTAGGGTGTTCGCGTCGGGCGGAAGGTAGACGCGGATCACCTCGGCCTTCTTGTTGACGACGTGGTCGAGGAATCCGGGATCCTGATGGCTGAAGCCGTTGTTGTCCTGGCGCCAGACGTGGGACGAGAGCAGGTAGTTGAGCGACGCGATCGAGCGGCGCCACGGGATGTCGTTGCAGACCTTCAACCACTTGGCGTGCTGGTTGAACATCGAGTCGATGATGTGGATGAACGCCTCGTAGCAGCTGAAGAAGCCGTGCCGGCCGGTGAGGAGATAGCCCTCGAGCCAGCCCTGACATTGATGCTCGCTCAGCACCTCCATGACGCGGCCGTCGGGGCTCAGGTGATCGTCGTCCGGAAGGATGTCGGCCATGTAGCAGCGGTCGGTCACCTGGAGGACGTCCTGCCAGCGGTTCGAGTTGTTCTCGTCGGGGCTGAACAGGCGGAAGTTGCGGCTCTCGAGATTCAGCTTCATCACGTCGCGCAGGAACGTGCCCTGGACGCGCGTCGCCTCCGCCGTTGCCCCGCCGGGCTCCGCCACCGCGACCGCGTACGACCGGAAGTCCGGGAGCTTCAGGTCGCGGAGCAGCAGGCCGCCGTTCGCGTGCGGGTTGTCGCTCATCCGGCGGTGCCCCGTCGGCGGCAGCGCGGCGAGCTCCGCGACGAGCCGCCCCGACTCGTCGAACAGCTCCTCCGGGCGATAGCTCTTCATCCAGCCCTCGAGGATGCGCACGTGCTCCGGCTGGTCCATGTCCCCCATCGGCACCTGGTGCGCGCGCCAGTAGCCCTCGGACTTCTTGCCGTCGATCTCCTTCGGGCACGTCCAGCCCTTCGGCGTCCGCAGCACGATCATCGGCCAGCGCGGACGCGCCGTCGCGCCCCGCGTCCGCGCGTCGTGCTGGATGCGCCGGATGTCGCCGACGACCGCATCGAGCGCCGCGGCGAGCGCCTGGTGGACCTCGGCGGGCTCGTCGCCCTCGACGAAGCGAGGCGCGTAGCCGTAGCCCTCGAAGAGGCTCTGCAGCTCGGCCCGCGGAATGCGGGCGAGAAAGCACGGGTTGGCGATCTTGTAGCCGTTGAGATGCAGGATCGGCAGGACGGCGCCGTCGCGTGCCGGGTTCAGGAACTTGTTCGAGTGCCAGCTGGTCGCGAGCGGGCCGGTTTCCGCCTCGCCGTCGCCGACGACGCAGGCAACGACGAGATCCGGGTTGTCGAACGCCGCGCCGTACGCGTGCGAGAGCGCGTAGCCGAGCTCGCCGCCTTCGTGGATCGACCCCGGCGTCTCGGGCGCGACGTGGCTCGGAATGCCGCCCGGGAAGCTGAACTGCTTGAAGAGCTTCCGCATCCCGTCGGCGTCCTGCCCGATGTTCGGATAGACCTCGCTATAGGTGCCTTCGAGGTACGCGTTCGCGACGAGCGCCGGGCCGCCGTGTCCCGGGCCGATGACGTAGACGACGTCGAGGTCGTGCCGCGTGATGACGCGGTTCAGGTGCGCGTAGAGCAGGTTCAGCCCGGGCGTCGTTCCCCAGTGGCCGAGCAGCCGCGGCTTCACGTGGGCGCGCTCGAGCGGCTCCCGGAGGAGCGGGTTGTCGTACAGGTAGATCTGCCCCACCGAGAGATAGTTCGCCGCCCGCCAGTAGGCGTGGATCAGGCGAAGCTCCTCGTTCGACAGCGGACTGGTGTTGTCCTTCATCGCGTATCCTCCGAGTCTGCGATTGTATTGGCCGCGTTCACCGCGAGCGCGTGACGGGCGATCATCGCGCGCCGTCATGCGACGCTCGCCTGGCGTGTGGACCCGAGCGCGGCGGCCTTCGTATCGATGACCCCGAGAAGATTGTTCCAGGACCTGACGAATGCCTGCTCGCCGTCGTCCTGCAGCTTCGCCGCCAGCGCGTCGAGGTCGATGCCGGCCCGGGCGAACGACATGAGAGCTTCCTCGCCGTCGCGGACGTCGGTCGGCAGCAGCGGTCCGATCGCGCCGTGATCGACGAGCGCCCGCAGCGTCGCTTCGGGCATGGTGTCGACCGTCAACGGCGCGGCCAGCGCCTCGACGTAGAGGACGTCGGAGACATGCGGGTCCTTCGTGCCCGTACTCGCCCACAGCAGCCGCTGGGGGCGTGCCCCGGCGTTGGCCGCGCGCTGCCAGCGCGGTGAGTCGAGCAGGCGACGGTATGCGGCATACGTGCGCTTCGCGATCGCGATCCCCAGCTGGTTCACGAGTGGCCGCGACACCCGGTATGCGACCGCCGTGTCCCAGCGGCTGATGAAGACGGACGCGACCGATGCGATGTCCGGGGTGCGCCCGGCCTCGATGCGGCGCTCGATGCCGCGCAGGTACGCCTCGGCGGCGGCGAGGTACTGCTCGCGTGAGAACAGCAGCGTCACGTTGACGGGCACGCCGGCGAAGATCGCCTCCTCGATCGCGACGAGGCCCTCCCGTGTCCCCGGAATCTTGATGAAGAGGTTTCGCCGGTCGGTGCGCACGAAGAGGCGCAGGGCGGCGCGGAGCGTCTCGGTCGCATCGTGGGCGAGGAGCGGCGACACCTCGAGCGACACCCAGCCGTCGACACCTGCCGTCCGCTCGTGAACGGGCTCGAACAGCTCGGCGGCGCGCCGGATGTCGTCGACCGCGAGGTCGAAGAAGAGGTCCTCGCCGCAGCGCCCGCGGGCGGCCCCCGCGCGGATGGCGGCGTCGTACGCGGTGCTCGTCGAGATCGCATGGTCGAAGATGGTCGGATTCGAGGTGAGCCCCGTCACCGACAGCTCCGCGATGTACCCCGCCAGCGTCCCATCGTTCAGGAGATCGCGGGTGATGTTGTCGAGCCAGAGGCTCTGGCCGAGCTGATGCAACTTTCGGGTTGTATTCATGGAGTTGCTCCTCGGCTTGCTGGCAAGGGGCCTGACGGCGCTCACGGCTACGGCACGACGCAGGGCTTCGCGTTCCAGATTTCCGCGGCGTACTCGGCGATCGTCCGGTCGCTCGAGAACTTCCCCGACGCCGCAACGTTCAGGATGACCTTCCGCGCCCAGCCGTCGGGGTCGCGGTACAGCGCGGCGACGCGCTCGCTGGCGGCGAGGTACGCGCCGAGGTCGGCGAGGTGCATGTAGTAGTCGCCGTTCGTGAGCAGCGCGTCGCGGATCGGCTCGAACACCCCCGGCTCGTTCGCGCTGAAGTGGTTGGAGAAGACGAGGTCGAGCGCCGCGCGTGTCTCGGGCTCGTGCTCGTAGTGCCACCACGGACTGTACCAGCCGCGGCTCGCGGCCACCTGCTCGGCGGTGAGGCCGAAGAGGAACACGTTCTCTTCGCCTGCCTCCGCCGCCATCTCGATGGTCGATCCGTCACGCGTCCCGAGCGTGAGCGCGCCGTTCATCATCAGCTTCATGTTGCTGGTGCCGCTCGCCTCGTAGCCCGCCGTCGAGATCTGGTTCGAGACGTCGGTCGCCGGAAAGAGGCGCTCGGCGACGGTGACCGAGTAGTCGGGCAGGAAGACCACCTTGAGCCGGTCCTTCACCGCGGGGTCGCCGTCGATCGTCGCGGCGACGCTGTGCAGGAACTTGATGATCAGTTTTGCCAGGTGGTAGGCCGGCGCCGCCTTGCCGGCGAAGAAGAACGTCTGCGGGACGATGTCGAGGCCGGGGTTCGCACGCAGCCGGTCGTAGAGCACCACGATGCGGAGCCCGTTCAGGAGCTGGCGCTTGTACTCGTGGATGCGCTTCACCTGACAATCGAAGATCGTGTCGGGGTCGACGGCGTGGCCGGTCGACGACCGCACCCACTCCGCGAACCGCACCTTCGCCTCGCGCTTCGCGCGCCCGAAGGCGTCGCGTACGCCCGCATCCTGCGCGAGCGGCGCGAGCCGGCGGAGCTCGGTGAGGTCCGTCACCCAGCGGTCGCCGATCGCGTCGGTGATCACGCCGGCGAGTGACGGGTTCGCGAGCCGCAGCCACCGCCGCGGGGTGACGCCGTTCGTCTTGTTGTTGAACCGCTCGGGAAAGAGCTCGGCGAGGTCCCGCACCGTCGTCGTCCGCAGGAGGTGCGAATGGATGGCCGCCACGCCGTTCGTGCTGTGGGCGCCGACGATCGCGAGGTTCGCCATCCGGATCTTCCGCTCCGGACCTTCGTCGACCACACTGACGCGCTCGGCGCGGCCCTCGTCGCCGGGGAAGCGCGTCCGCACGTCGGCGAGCAGGCGGCGATTGATCTCGAGGATGATCTCGAGGTGGCGCGGCAGCAGCGCCGCGAACCAGTCGAGCGGCCACTTCTCGAGCGCCTCCGGCAGCAGGGTGTGGTTCGTGTACGCCAGCGTGCGACGGGTCAGCTCCCAGGCGAGATCCCACGGCAAGAGCGCGTCGTCGAGCAGAATGCGCATCAGCTCCGGAACGGCGAGCGCCGGATGCGTGTCGTTCATCTGGATGGCGATGTGGTCCGGAAGGGTGTGCCAGTCGGCGTTCCGCCGCCGAAACCGACGCACCAGGTCGGCGAGCGAGCAGGCGACCAGGAAGTACTCCTGCACGAAGCGCAGCCCCTGGCCGCTCGTCGTCGAATCGTCCGGATAGAGCACCCGGGTGAGGGACTCGGCCGCGCGCCGCGCGGCGAGCGCGCCGACGAAGTCACCCTGGCTGAACTCCTGGAAGTCGAAGGAGTCCCGCGCCGCCGCGGCCCAGAGACGCAAGGTGTTGATGGTCTTCCCGCCCCACCCGACGACGGGCCGGTCGAACGGAATGCCGATGAGCGTCGACGGCCGCCCGGGGACCGGGTGGAGCGCGCCGGCGCGGAGCTCGAAGGAGCAGTTGAGCGTGACCTCGACGGCTTCCTCGGGGCGGGGCACCTCCCACGGATCGGGACGGCGGAGCCAGTTGTCCGGCCGCTCGCACTGCCAGCCGGCGGCGATCGCCTGGCGGAACATCCCGTACTCGTAGCGGAGCCCGTAGCCCATCGCGGGCAGCTGCATGGTCGCCATCGAGTCGAGAAAGCAGGCCGCGAGGCGCCCGAGGCCGCCGTTGCCGAGGCCGGCATCCGGCTCCTCCTCGAGCAGGCCGAGCCAGTCGAGCCGCTGCTCCGCGACCACCCGCCGTGCGACCGGCTCGAGCAGCAGGTTCATGATGTTGTTCGCGAGCGAGCGCCCGATGAGAAACTCCAACGACAGATAGTAGATCCGCTTCGGGTTCTCGCGCTCGTAGGTCTGCTCGGTGCGAATCCACCGCTGCGACAGGACGTCCCGGACGGAGCGCGCGCACGCCTCGAATCGCTCGCGCGGCCCTGCGGCCGCGACGTCGCGCGCGGCGTCGAAAAGGAGGTGGCGCTCGTAGAGGCCGTCGGCCGTGCCGGAGAACTGGATCGGACCGCAGCCGTACTGCGCGAGGAGGCGCGTCGCATCGTGCGGCAGGGCCGCCGGTCTGCTCGCCGCTCCTGCGTGCGCCGCCGTGCGGCTACCTGTCGTTGCCATCGCGCCCCTCCCCCTCGGTCAACGTGAGCACGATCCGGCCCTCGACCTTCCCGGCCTTCAGGTCCGCGAGCACCCGGTTGACGTGCGTGAGCGGCGCGTCGTGGACGTGGGCGCGCACCTTGCCCTCGGCCGCGAACTGGATCGCTTCCGCGAGGTCCTCGCGCGTCCCTACGATGGAGCCGCGGATGGTGATCCGCTTCAGCACGACGTCGAAGATCGGCGTGGGGAACTCGCCGGGCGGCAGGCCGACCAGGCTCACCGTGCCTTTGCGCCGCACGATGCGGAGCGCTTGCGCGAACGCGCCGCGCGAGACGGCGGTCACCAGCACGCCGTGCGCGCCGCCGCCGGTCGCCGCGACGACCTGCTCCGCGGCATCAGCCGCCGTGGCGTCGATGCTCACGTCCGCGCCGAGCGCGCGCGCGAGTGCGAGCTTCCGTTCGCCGACGTCGAGCGCTGCGACGTGAAGTCCCATCGCCTTCGCGTACTGCACCGCCAGGTGGCCGAGCCCGCCGACGCCGGAGACCGCGAGCCAATGACCGGGCCGCGCCTCCGTCTCCTTGATGCCCTTGTAGGTGGTCACCCCGGCGCACAGGATCGGCGCGATGCTCACGAAGTCGGCCCCGGCGGGGAGCCGCGCGACGTACGCCGCCGCGCCGATCACGTACTCCGCGAAGGCGCCGTTCACGTTGTAGCCACTGTTGTGTTGCGCCTCGCAAAGCGTCTCCCAGCCGCCGACGCAATACGCACACGCGCCGCACGCGTCGTGGAGCCACGCGATGCCAACGGCATCGCCTTCCTTGACGCGGGTCACGCCGGCGCCGACCCCCGCCACGATGCCGGCCCCCTCATGCCCCGGGATGAACGGCAGCGTCGGCTTCACCGGCCAGTCGCCGTCCGCGGCATGGAGGTCCGTGTGGCACACCCCGCTCGCGACCACCTTGAGCAGCACCTCACCGGGTCCAGGGGTCGGGATCGGCACGTCCTCGATCGCGAGCGGCTGACCGAACGTGCGAACGACCGCTGCCTGCATCGTCGTCGTCATCCGTCACTCGGCGACCGCGCGCCGGAAGCGCTCGGCCATCGCATCGGCGACCGTCCGGGCATCCGCCACCGCGCGGTAGGCCGCACGCTTCAAGTCGCCCCACGAGCCCTGACCGGCGGTGGAGAGCCGCTTCAGGATGCGGTCCGCTTCGCGCTTGTGCCCGCGCAGCACGGTGAGCTGCTTGCGCGCGTCTTTCCGAAGCTGGCCGATGCGTTTGCGCGCGTCGGCCTCGATCTTCTGCTCGGCGCGACGGAGCGAGACGTGGATCCGATCGACCGACTGCGCCAGCCGATCGACACCCTTCTCGACGTCCCCCCGAATGTTTCGTCTGCCTCGCGCCGTTCCGTTCTTGCGTCGATTCGCCATGGATTCTTTCCACCTTTCCCCGCGATCAGCGGTTGGAGTGACTCCATGGATACCGACAACCGCGCGCACGGGTCTTGTCACTTCATGCCACCTGCCGGCAGGTCCGTGCGACGCGCGAACAACACGACGACGGAGCGCGGCTGTACGAGGCAGGTCGGACCGCCGACGAGGGGCCCGCCGGGCCAGTCATGGACGTCGTGCGGCGCGTCCTCGAACGTGTCGACCCAACGCCGCCACGGTCCGTGCGCGTCCGGGGCGGGCAGCTCGAACGCCAACGGTTCCCAGTAGGCGCTGAACATGGCGTGGAACGCCAAGGGATGCCGGCGCCCGCGCACCGTGAGGGCGATGCTGTGCGACTCGCGCGTCAGATCGGGCGCGTGCAGTCGCACGCCGTGGGGTTGGATGTCCGCATCGCGCAAGAGCTCGTTCAAGCTCACGCCCTGCACACCCGGGTCGCTGGCGATCACCAGCCGCTGGCGGATCAGCGTCGTCACGAATCGATGGAGCCCGCGGTGCTTCTCCGGCAGCGTCCAATCGAACCAGCTGATGTCGTTGTCCTGGCAATAGGCGTTGTTGTTGCCCCGCTGGGTGCGCCGGGCCTCGTCGCCCATCGCGAGCATGGGCGTGCCGACGGCAAGGAGCGTGATGGCGAGAAAGTTCTTCACCTGGCGATCGCGCAACCGCTCGACCGCGACGTCGTCGGTGGGCCCCTCGACCCCGCAGTTCCAGCTGAGGTTCGCGTCGCAGCCGTCGCGCTCGCCCTCGCCGTTCGCCGCGTTGTGCTTGACGTCGTAGCTGACCAGGTCGTTCAGGGTGAAGCCGTCGTGACAAGTGACGAAGTTGACGCTCTGTTCCGGTCCCCGCTCCTGCCGGCCATAGAGATCGGGGCTGCCGAACACCCGATGGGCGAAGGCCGTGACGGTATCGTCGTCCGACTTCACGAACCGCCGCACGTCGTCGCGAAACTTGCCGTTCCATTCCTGCCAGGCATCGGCGGGAAAGCTGCCGACCTGATAGAGGCCGGCGGCATCCCACGCCTCGGCGATCAGCTTCGTCCCCGCCAGGACCGGGTCCGACTGGATGTCCCACAGCACGGGCGGCCGCTGCAGTGGGCGGCCAGACTCGTCGCGCGACAACACGGACGCGAGATCGAAGCGGAAGCCGTCGACGTGCATGTGCGCGACCCAGTAG
Source organism: Polyangiaceae bacterium (assembly GCA_031400185.1). Taxonomy (GTDB): domain Bacteria; phylum Desulfobacterota; class Binatia; order UTPRO1; family UTPRO1; genus UTPRO1. The sequence goes on along the minus strand of JANNPN010000431.1, from coordinate 12,628 downwards.
CGCAGGCTGTCGACGATCATGCGCCGCACGACGGCCGCGTTCGCGTTCAGCGTGTTGCCGGTGCCGGCGTAGTTCGCGTAGCGGGCGCGGTCCGGCTCGAGGACGTAGTACGTCTCGTTGTCGAGGCCGCGGAACGACAGCGTCGGTCCCTGGTCGTTCCCTTCCGCGGTGTGGTTGTACACGACGTCGAGGATGACCTCGATTCCCGCGCGATGCAGCGCTTTCACGAGATCGCGGAACTCGTCGACGGGACCGAGCGGACCGCGCTCCGAGCTGTAGCCGGCGTGCGGGGCGAAGAACGAGACGGGAGCGTACCCCCAGTAGTTCACCACGCCGGGCGGGCAGTCGTGTGGGTCGAATTGGAACACGGGCAAGAGCTCGACGGCCGTGACACCGAGGTCGCGAAGATAGGGGATCTTTTCGATCATCCCCGCGTACGTCCCGCGCCGCCCCGGCGCGACGCCCGAGCTCGGATGCCGCGTGAAGCCCGCGACGTGCATCTCGTAGATCACGGTCCCGGAGAACGCGCGCCTGAGCGGTGCGTCCCCCTCCCAGTCGTACGCGTCCGGATCCACCACCACGCTGCGCATGGCGACGGCGGTATTGTCGCCTGGGCGGCGGGCCGCTTCCCGGTCGTAGGCGGCGGGCACCACGACGGCCCGGGCATAGGGATCGAGCAGCAGCTTGGCCGGATCGAACCGCAATCCGCGCCGGGGCTCGAACGCGCCGATCGCCCGATACGCGTAGGCTTGCCCCGCGCGAAGGCCGGGCACGAACACGTGCCAGTAGTGGGCCGTCCGATGCTTGCGCGCCTCGAGGGGGATCACGCGGGCGGGCGCGGCGGCGCCGGCGTGGTCGAACAGCAGGAGCTCCAACCGCTGCGCTCCTCCGCAGTAGACGGAGAAGTTGACGCCACCATCGACGATCGTGGCGCCGACCGGAAAGCTCCGGCCCGGAGCCACGGTCACAGTTGGCTCCTCGGGTTCCACGTCGGCGACCGCGGCGGCGCCGCGAGGGGCATCCGATCGAAGGTCATCCGAAACGCCTGATGAATCGGCACGGATGGCGGCGCCCCGATCGGCGGCGCCGGCTGCTCCGGCAACCGCGCGCCGATGAACGCGTGCCCGCGCCGGCGTTCGTAGGCGGCGAGGTACAACTCCACGTAGGCGCCGGCCGCGCGGTCCCAGGAGTGATCCGCAGCCAGCGCGCGGCGGCGCATACGCGCGAAGTGCGCGGGACGGTTGTACCATGTGGACACTGCCCACCCGATCGTGTCGGCGAGGCTGTCGGCGCGGAGATCGTGGAAAAGGAAGCCCGTCCCTTCTCCGCTCGCTTCGTCGTACGACGTCACGGTGTCGACGAGACCGCCGGTCGCGCGCACGATCGGAAGCGTCCCGTACCGCATCGCGTAGAGTTGGCTCAGGCCGCACGGCTCGAAGCGCGACGGCATGACGAGCAGATCCGCGCCGGCTTGGAGCCGGTGCGCGCGTGCGTCATCGAACGGAATCCACGCGGAGAGTCGATCGCGCCGCGCGCGCGCACGCGCGGCGAACGCGCGCTCCACCTCCGGATCACCCGAGCCCAAGACGATCATCTGCACGTCCCAGGCGAGCACGGTATCGAGCGCCTCCACGAGCACGTCGACGCCCTTCTGCGACACCAGGCGCGCGACGACAGCGAGGAGCGGCACCTCGGGACGGACCGGCAATCCCGCCTCCGCCTGGACTGCCGCCTTGCACTGCGCTTTGCCGGCGAGGTCGCCGGCGTGAAACGGTGCCGCGAGATGGCCGTCCGTCGCGGCGTTCCACTCGTCGGTGTCGATACCGTTCAGGATACCGACGAGGTCGCCGGCGCGTTCGGCGAGCACGCCGTCGAGACCGCACCCGTACGCGGAGGTCTGGATCTCGTGCGCGTACCGGGGGCTCACGGTCGCGAGCTTCGTGCTCCGGTAGAGCGCCGCCTTGGTGAGATTCGTGGTTCCGAAATGCTCGAACTCGCGCGGGTGAAAGTGCTCGAACCCGAGTCCCGTCGCCTGCAAGGCGGCCCTGTCGTCGACGCCCTGGTACGCGAGGTTGTGCATCGAGTAGACGGTCGCGCTGCCGTGGAGCGGCTTTCCCCGCTCGACGGTATCGACGTACACGGGCACGAGCGCCGTCTGCCAGTCGTGCGCGTGGATCACGTCCGGGATCCAGCCGAGCGCCTTCACCAGCTCGAGTGCGCCACGCGACAGAAACGCGAATCGCTCGAGATTGTCAGGGTACGGGTCGACCGCCGGCCCGTAGAGGTGCGGACGGTCGAAGTACCGGCCGTGCTCGAGGAAGTACACCGGGACGTCGGAGCGTGGCAGCCGGGCGCGCCGGACCCGCGCGTCAGCGGTTCCAAACCACATCGGCACGGTCACGATGCCTTCGAGGGGCTCGAACTGTCGCCACGGCATGGCGGTGTACAGCGGCATCACGACCCGCACGTCGACACCCTGGCGACGAAGGGCCGTCGGAAGCGCGCCGATCACCTCACCGAGTCCGCCGCTCTTGGCGAACGGGGCGCATTCGGACGCGACGAAGAGAACCTTCAGCGGGACACTCACGATGGGTCTGCCTCTATGGCGCCACTCCGTCTTCGCGCGACCTGGCACGGTGCGACGCCGTAGCGGCCGGATCTGATCTCGGAGGAACCGCCTGCCATCCCCACGCTGCACTACCAGTGTGCTGCACTCGGATTCTTGTCATCTCGCGCCCCATCCTCGTCCCGGCGCGCCAGTCCGCGGGTGGCGTCTGGTGACAAGACGAGTGACGCCGCATCTGCCATCGAAGGGACGGCCCGCGCTCGCGCGGCGCATTCGAGTGCCACGAGATGACGACCGACCGCACCATACTGCCGACTCCATCGGACGATCGGCTCGAATCGGCCTCCCGAATCGAGTTCAGCGTGGTGGGGCTCGTGACGACATGTCGTCACGAGTCGAGATGCCGTCGTCACGCGTCCGGCCCGTCCGGCGACGCGGACCCGAAACGCGTGCGTCTTCCACGTCGTGACCGCGGGCCGGGACGGCGAGCACGCGGCACGATCGTTGCCCTTGGAGACCAGCGGGCGACGACGATGCTCCGCATTCGAATACATGCCGGGTCCGGCCAAACTGTTCTCGTCCTCGAAGGCCGTCTCGCCGGACCTTGGCTCGAGGAGCTGGCACGCAGCTGGGCGACGCTGCGGAGCGCAGCGCACGCGGCGCGCGTCCGTGTCGATCTCGAAGGCGTGACCTTCGTCAGCGCCGCCGGCAAGGCGCTGCTCGCGCGTCTTCACGATGACGGCGCGTTGCTCACGGCGCGTGGATGCATGACGCGCGCGATGATCGACGAGATCGCGACCCAACGACCGGTGCGCCCAGAAGAAAGTGAGTCGAACACATGATGCGTACGAACGATCCAACCCGGATCCGATCTTGGAGATCCACTCTCCTGATCACGATCGCCGCCGCGGCGCTCGCATCGAGCGCCTGTCACCGGGAACCACCGCCCGCACCGCCGCCGGCCGAGGTCGTCGTCACCGAGGTCACCCAGCGCGACGTGCCGATCTACTCCGAGTGGGTCGGGACGACGGAGGGCTTCGTCAATGCGCAGGTGCGGTCGCGCGTGCAGGGCTACCTCCTTCGCCAAACGTACGGCGACGGCGTGTCCGTGAAAGCGGGCGATCTCCTCTTCGAGATCGACGATCGGGAATACCGCGCCGCGCTCGACGAAGCGCGCGGCAAGCTCGCCCGGCAGCAGGCGGCGCTCAAGAAGTATGAGCTCGACGTCGCGCGATACACGCCGCTCCAAGCAAAAGGCGCGGTCAGCAAAGAAGAGCTCGACAACGCCGTGCAGGGGTCGCGCGGGGCGCAGGCGGAAGTCGATGCGGCCGCGGCCGCCGTCGAGACGGCGCGGCTGAACCTCGGCTGGACGCGCGTCTATGCGCCGATCGACGGCGTCGCCGGCATCGCGCCCGTTCAGGTCGGCGACCTCGTCACACCGTCGACGCCGCTCACGACGATCTCGCAACTCGACCCGATCAAGGTGACGTTCCCCATCAGCGAGCGCGAGTATCTCCGGTTTGCCGACCGCATCCAGCAGCACCAGCACAACAACGGGCGCGACGCCGGCGAGCCGGACATCGCGATGATCCTCGCCGACGGTAAACCGTATCCCCATCCCGGACGCTTCCACGTCGCGAATCGGGAAGTCGACCTTGAGACCGGGACGATCCGGATCCAAGCCCTGTTCCCGAATTCCGCCGGCATCCTCCGGCCCGGCCTCTACGCGAAGGTACGGGCCGCGACCGTGGTGAAGCACGGCGCGGTCGTCGTGCCGCAGCGCGCGCTCATCGAAACGCAAGGCCACTACCAAGCCGCGGTCGTCGGCGACGGCGACACGGTTGCGTTCCGGACCGTCAAACCCGCCGAGCAGGTCGGGGACGTCTGGATCGTGGACGACGGGCTCACGGCCGGAGAACGCGTCATCACGGAAGGCCTCCAGAAAGTCCGCGACGGCATGGTGGTCAAACCCAAAGAGGCGGCGACCGCGACGGCCGCCGCCCCCACCCAGGGCTGAGCCGATGTCGAGATTCTTCATCCACCGCCCGATCGTCGCGATCGTCATCTCGCTCCTCTTCGTCATCGGCGGCGCCGTCATGGTGCTCCGGCTGCCGGTCGCGCAGTTCCCCGAGATTGCGCCGCCCCAGATCGAGACCACCGGCATGTACACCGGTGCCGACGCGCTCACGGTCGAGGAGTCGGTCGCGACGCCGATCGACGCGCAGGTGAACGGCGCGAAGCGCATGATCTACATGCAGGCGATCTCCGGCAACGACGGCACGATGACGCTCCAGGTCTCGTTCGAGACGGGCACGGACATCGACATCGATCAGGTGCAAGTCCAAAACCGCCTCGCGCAGGCGCAGGCGAAGCTGCCCAGGGCCGTGAACGATTACGGCCTCACGACGATCCAGACGGCGGGCATCCCGCTGCTCCTCTTCACGATCAGCTCGCCGAACAAGACGTGGGACCAGAACTTTCTGTCGAACTACGTCGCCATCAACGTCAAGGACGAGCTGGCCCGCGTGCCCGGGATCGGACAGGTGAAGACCTTCGGGGCGGCGAGCTACGCGATGCGCGTGTGGGTGTCGCCGGACGCGATCGCGAAGCTCGGCCTCACGGTGACCGATCTCGTGAACGCGATCACGGCGCAGAACGTCGTGAATCCCGCGGGCACGCTCGGCGGCGAGCCGGCGCCGCCCGGCCGGCAGCTCACCTACACGGTCCGGGCCCGCGGTCGCCTGATGACCGCCGAAGAGTTCGGCGACGTGATCGTGCGCGCGAACTCCGATGGATCGCTCGTGCGGCTGAAGGACGTCGCGCGGCTCGAGCTCGGCGCGGAGAACTACACGCAGGAGGCCTACGGCAACGGCGTCCCGGCGACGATCGTCGGCCTGTACCAGGTGCCGGGGTCGAATGCGCTCGATGCCGCCAATCGCGCGAAGGCGACCATGGCCCGCCTGGGGGAAAAGTTCCCGTCGGACATGCACGTCGCGCTGACGCTCGACACGACGGTCCCGGTGACGGAGGGCGCGAAGGAGATCGTCATCACGCTGCTCGAGGCGATCGCGCTGGTCATCCTCGTCGTCTTCGTCTTCCTGCAGAACTGGCGGGCCACGCTCATTCCCGTCCTCACGATTCCGGTGTCCCTCGTCGGCACCTTCGTCTTCTTCCCGATGATGGGTTTCTCGACCAACACGCTGTCGCTCCTCGGCCTCGTGCTCGCAGTCGGCCTCGTCGTCGACGACGCGATCGTCGTCGTCGAGGCGATCGAGGCGAAGATCGAGAAGGGCCTCGCCCCGCGCGAGGCGGCGCTCCAGGCGATGGACGAGGTGAGCGGCGCCCTCGTCGGCATCGCGCTCGTGCTCGCGAGCGTGTTCATCCCCGCCGCCTTCATCGCCGGCATCACGGGGGCGCTCTACCGGCAGTTCGCGCTCACCATCGCGTTCTCGGTCCTCATCTCCGCTTTCAACGCGCTCACGCTGAGTCCCGCGCTCGGCGCCCTCCTCCTCCGGCCGCGGCCGCAGGGCGCGCGCCGCGGGCTGCTCGGACGGTTCTTCGCCGCCTTCGATCGCGGCTTCTCGGCGGTGCAGACGGGCTACGTCCGCGCCTGCGGATTCCTGATCCGCAAGTTCGTCGTCGCGCTCATCGTGCTCGCCGCCTTCACGACGCTCGCGGGCGGTCTCGGGAAGATCGTGCCCACGTCGTTCATGCCGCAGGAGGACCAGGCCTTCTTCCTGATGAACGTCCAACTCCCGCAGGCCGCGTCGATGCAGCGAACGAATGCCGTCATGCGGAAGATCGACGACATCCTGAAGGCCGAGCCGGGCGTCCATTTCCTCAATGCGGTCACCGGCTACAGCCTGCTGTCGCAGACCGCGAGCCCGCGGAACGGGGCCTACTTCGTCCAGCTCACCCCCTACGAGGAGCGGGCGACTCGCGCGCTCCAGGCGGACGCGATCGTCGCCTCGGTGAACCAAAAGCTCTACGGGCTGCCCGACGCGCAGGTGTTCGCATTCCTGCCCCCCGCCATTCCCGGCGTCGGGCAGGCCGGCGGCGTCGACGTGTTCATTCAAGACCGGGCCGGAAAGACGGTCGACTACCTCTGGCAGAACACCCAGCGCTTCATGGGCGAGCTGCAGAAGCGGCCCGAGATCGGGTTCGTGACGACGACGTACGCCCCCGCGGTGCCGCAGCTCTTCGCGCGCGTCGACGAGGATCGCGTGCACAAGCTCGGCGTCCCGATCCAGGACGTCTACACGACGCTCCAGGCGTTCCTCGGCGGCGCCTACGTGAACCAGTTCAACCGCTTCGGGCGCGTGTGGCGCGTCTTCCTCCAGGCCGAAGCGGAGTACCGGACGGATCCGGGCGATCTCAGCCTCTTCTACGTTCGCAATCAGCAGGGGAATCCGATCCCGCTGTCGACGCTCGTCTCGCTCGAGCAGTCGTCCGGCCCCGAGTACTCGAACCGCTTCAACGAGTATCGCGCCATCGAGGTCATCGCGATCCCGGCGCCGGGCTACAGCACGGGGCAGGCGATGGCCGCCGTCACCGCCGTCGCCGATCAGGTGCTGCCGCGGGACATGGGCTACGCGTGGTACGGCATGAGCTATCAGGAGTCGATCGCGGGGAGCGGCGCGGCGGTCTTCGCCTTGTCGCTGCTCATCGTCTTCCTGATCCTCGCCGCCCTCTACGAGAGCTGGTCGCTGCCGTGGAGCGTGCTCCTCACCACGCCCATCGCCGTCGCGGGCGCCTTCTTCGGCATCTGGGCCCGCGGCCTCGAGAACAACGTCTACGCCCAGGTGGGGCTCCTCATGCTGATCGGCCTCGCGGCGAAGAACGCGATCCTCATCGTGGAGTTCGCCAAAGCCGGCGTGGAGAAGGGCGCGTCGACCGTCGATGCGGCCCTCGACGCCGCGCGGACGCGGCTCCGGCCGATCCTCATGACGTCGTTGGCGTTCATCCTCGGCCTGGCGCCGCTCTGGAACGCGCTCGGCGCCGGCGGCGTGGCGCGCCAGGTGATCGGCACGGTCACGATCGTCGGCATGACGTTCGCGACGGGGGTCGCGATCTTCCTCGTCCCCCCGCTGTTCGTGGCGATCGAGCGGCTGACGCGAGGGCGACGGACCGCCACGGCCGTTGCCGCGCCGGCGAAGCTGGCGAGCGTACCGCTCGCCGCGAGCGGAGAAGGACGATGAGAATCTCGCACGTAGTCACCACCGTCGTCGTTGCCGTTGCTCTCGGCGGATGCTCTGCCACGTCGGAGCCGCGCGGGCTGCTCGGCGCGCTCAATCGGCTCACCGTGGGTCCGAGCTACGAGCGGCCGGCGACCCCACTGCCCGACCGGTTCCGCGGGCAGCCGGACTCGGGCGATCCGGCGTCGCTCGCCGACCTGCCCTGGTGGGAGGTCTTCGGCGACCCGGCGCTCGCGAGCCTCGTCCGAGAAGCACTGGAGAGCAATTACGATCTGAAGACCGCGATTGCTCGCGTCGAGCAGTTCCGTGCGCGCGTCGGCGTCACCGCGTCCGACCTGTATCCGCACGTCGGATACGACGGCGCCGCGACGCGGGAGAAGGCGTTCGTGCCGCTCGTGCCCGGTGGGAACCAGACCTTCAACGTCTTTTCGGGCGTCCTCGACGTCGCCTGGGAAATCGACGTGTGGGGCCGGATCCGCCGCTCGACGGAAGCCGCGCGCGCCCAGTTCCTCGCGAGCCACGACGTGCGTCGCGGCATCATGCTCTCCCTCGTGAGCGACGTCGCCGCCGGATACTTTCGCCTGCTCGAGCTCGATCGCCAGCGCGAGATCGCGCGCTCGAGCGCGGACACGTATCAGCAGACCCTCGACCTGTTCACGACCCGCTACGAGGGCGGGAAGGACACCAAGCTCTCGACGTCGCGGGCCGAGGCAGCGCTCGCCGCAAGCCTCGCGACGATCGCACGCGTCGACCAGGCGATCATCAAGCAGGAGAATGCCCTCTGCGAGCTGCTCGGTGCTCCGCCGCGCCCCATCGAGCGCGGGCACCCGCTCACCGCGCAGTCGTCCCCGGCCACACCGCTCGGTTTGACGTCCGATCTCCTGCAACGCCGTCCCGACATCATGCGGGCGGAGCACGACATGATGAGCGCGAATGCCGAGATCGGCGTCGCGGTCGCGAATTTCTTCCCGCGGATCGGTCTCACCGCACTGTACGGTGGCGAGAGCGCCAAGATCGGCAACATCCTCAAGAACAACTTCAGCATCTGGAACGTCGCCGGAGCCGTGAGCGGACCGATCTTCCAGGGCGGCCGACTCATCGAGCAGTACCGCGCAAGCCAAGCATTCTGGGACGAGACCATCTCGTCCTACCGCGCAACGATCGTCGGGGCGCTGCGTGAAGTATCCGACGCGTTGGCGGCGCAATCGAAGCTCGTCGAGGAGCGCGCCGCCGAGGAGCGGCAGGTCCAGGCGCTCGCCACGGCCGTCGAGCTGTCGCTCCTGCGCTACCGGACCGGGCTCGCCACCTACTTCGAGGTGCTCGAAGCCGCGCAGCAGCTCTATCCCGCAGAGGATGAGCTCGCCCAGTCGCAGCGCGACCAACTGCTCGCGGTCGTCGCCCTCTACAAGGCGCTCGGGGGCGGCTGGAATCTCGCCGACGACGCCTGGACGGCGGTCCGATGACCAGGACTACGGACGCCACGATGGCGCGCCGCCATCGCGTGGCGATCGTCGGGTGCGGGTTCGGCGGCCTCTTCGCCGCGAAGCGCCTGCGGCGCGCGGACGTCGACGTGACCGTGATCGACCGGACGAACCACCACCTGTTTCAACCGCTGCTGTATCAGCTCGCGACGGGCATCCTCTCCGAGGGCGACATCGCGCCGCCGATCCGCGACGTGCTGCGGCACCAGCGGAACGCGACCGTCCTGCTCGGCGAGGTCGTCGGCATCGACCTCGCCACCCGCCGCCTCGCCGTCGCGGCCGTCGGGCAGCGGCAACACATCGAGTACGACAGCTTGATACTCGCCAGTGGGGCTCGCCAGTCGTACTTCGGACACCCCGAGTTCGCCCGCGAGGCTCCGGGGATGAAGACGATCGACGACGCGCTCGAGCTGCGCGGCCGCATCTTCGGGGCATTCGAGATGGCGGAAAGCGCCACCGACCCCGAGGAGCGCCGGCGCTGGCTGACGTTCGTGGTGGTCGGCGGCGGCCCCACCGGCGTCGAAGTCGCGGGGCAGCTCGTCGAGCTGTCGCGCCGCGCGCTGCTCCGGAACTTCCGGCGCATCGATCCGGCCGCGGCGCGGATCGTTCTGCTCGATTCGAATCCCGCGATCCTGGGCTCGTTCCCGGAATCGCTGCGACGGCAGACGGCGCGCGACCTGGTCGACATGGGAGTCGAGATACGCGTCGGCACGAAGGTCACCGGCGTCGACGCCGGTGGAGTCGACACGAGCGCCTCCGATCCCGCCCTTCGGCGGATCGAAGCGGCGACGAAGTTCTGGGCCGCCGGGGTCGAGGCCTCGCCGCTCGGGCGCCTCGTCGCCGACGCTGCGGGCGCCGAGGTCGATCGCGCGGGTCGGGTGAAGGTCGAGCCCGACTGCACCCTCCCCGGCCACGCCGAGGTCTTCGTCGTCGGCGACCTGATGAGCCTCGACGGCCTGCCGGGAGTGGCACAGGTCGCGATGCAGGCGGGCCGCCACGCCGCCGACACGATCGTGCGACGGATCGCGGGCGATACGACGCCCCGGCCGTTCCGCTACCGCGATCGGGGCACGATGGCGACGATCTCACGCTTTCGCGCGATCGCGGTGTGCGGCCGTCTGCACGCCTCGGGCGTCTTCGCCTGGATCGCGTGGCTCGTCGTCCACGTCGTCGCGCTGACCGGTTTCAAGAACCGGCTCGCCGTTCTCTTCAATTGGACGCTGGCGTTCCTGAGCGACGGCCGCCCGCAGCGCGCGATCACGAAGCAGCAGGTCTTCGCCCGGGAAGCGCTCCACGCCCACGACAGCCGCTAGGAGGCACCGATGGTACGACAATCCGGATCCGCGCCCTGCGACGAGCAGCGTTCGATGGCCATCGTCTCGCATCTCGTCACGGCGGCTGACGGCGACACGCTCTATCGGGACGTCTACTTGCGGCGCGCGGCGGATATCTTGTCGCCGATCGTCAGCGAGCCGCAGTGTGCGGCGAGCATTGCAAACCGCGCGGAGGTCGAACGCCTGCGGGCGCAGGTGCGGCTCGCGGTCGCGCGTCAGGAATGGGCACGGGTTCGCGAGCTCGGCACGCGGGCCGCCGCCCTCCAACAATCGGTCCAGCATGCGCGCGGGACGCTCGGGGTGGCCGAGAGCGTCTATCGAGCACCCGCCGTCGTGCCCGACCCGTTGTCGCCGGGGCTGCTCGCATCGTGCCGACGGTGGTCGCAGGCCTCCGACGCGCGCGACCAGGCGTGCGCGGCCCTCGCCCGTCTCGCCCGCGAGGATGTCGAGATGCACACCGTCTACGCCGCGCGCAAAGCCGCCCTTGAGGCGCTCAGCCTACCGGGTCGCGCGACCCCGAGTGGCGACGGCGACGCGAGGTCATCCCCGGTACTGACCCCGGCGGCCGACCTCGAGAACGAGGTGCTCATGGCCATCGAGCGCGGCGACGTGGCCGCACTCGAGCAGCTGACCGCGGCGCTCTCGGGGAAGGAGCCGGCGCCACCTGTCGACCCAGCGGGGGGTCACACCGCAACGACGCGCAGCCACATCGCCGTGCCCCGTTCGCTCGGCGAGCCGATCGCCGCGAGCGTCGTCTCCCGCGCGGCGGCACTCGGGCTCGAGTGCGTCGAGGCGCCCGCCGTCGAGTCGTCGCTGGCGCGCGCGGTGTCGGACTTCCTGGAGCTCTATGCGATCGGCGCCTCTGCCGCCGTGTTCGAGCGCGCCTCGGAGGGCATCGCCCGACTCACGCTTGCGACGGAGGGCATCGGCCTTGCCCCCGACGCGGCGGAGACCCTGGCCGGGAACCTCGCGCTTCTCGCCCTGCACCTGACCATCAACTCCGCCGGCCTCCGATATGTACCGCTGTCGGCGCCCCGCGAACCGGTGCTCATCGAAAGCCATCCGGAGGGTGAGGAGCCCGTAACGCCGCTCCTTCGTGAGCTCGGCCTCGATCGCCGGCGGGCACTCGCGCGGGACGACGTCGAGACGGCGCTGCTCAGGCACGGGGCTCGAGTGCTGGCCGACCGCCTCGGCCTCGACCCGCTCGCGTTCCGCCTCGTGTGCATACCGGCGGAGCTCTATGCACGCATCGGCCGGGAGCGCGGTTGGGGCATGCGCGAGGAATGGACGCACTACGACGGGTACCAGGTGCTCAGCAACGGCCGTCTCCGCGCCCTCGTCGGCGGCAACGCTCGGTTCGGTCTCTTCGACGTCTGTAGCATCAGCCGTAACGACGCGCGGGACAACACGCTCATCCGTCTTGCGGTCGTGCGCCGGGATCGCCTCGCCGTCCGCTTCGCCTAGGCAGGTTGCTGAAAAAGGCCGATCTGCGTCGTTGCTCGACCTTTTTGAGCAACCTGCTTGCTGCTGGTCGCGCGTGGTGAGCGCGCTCGCTGCGCTCGCGCGCGTCATCTCAAACAGCGCAAAAGACAGATTGATGGGTGTGCGCGCAGCGGACGGCCCACCGTGCGCACGGAGGCAGCCCCAGCAGGTTGCGCGCGCGCTCGATGACGGCGATCGACCGCTCCGGCGCGGCGGCGGTGGCGCTGCGGGAGGTGGCGACGTCACATCGCGATCGATCGGGTGTCGGCGGGCGCGGGGCGGAGCGCGCTGGCGATGGCGACGTCTGCGGGCGTGATGCCGAGCCTCTCCATCTTGGAGACCAGCGTCGAGCGCTTGAGCCCGAGCCGTACGGCCGCGCCGCGCGGCCCCCCGACGACGCCGTTCGTCTCGCGCAACACGTCGAGGATGTGCTCGCGCACGGCATCGTCGAAGTTCGTGACGCTGGCGGCGGCCGGTCGCGCGGTCTTGATCCCGCGCTCGAGCGGCGGCAGCTGCAAGCTGTCGCCGCTCGAGAGGATCACCGCGCGGTGGAGCACGTGCTGCAGCTCG
>JANNPN010000141.1:0-40453 GCA_031400185.1 Polyangiaceae bacterium | reverse complement strand
TGGTGGCGATCGTGACGGCCTTCACCGTCGCGCACAGCGTGACCCTCAGCCTCGCGGTCCTCGACGTCGTGCAGCTGCCGGCCCGGCTCGTCGAGAGCATGATCGCGCTCTCGATCGCCTGGGTCGCGCTCGAGAACCTCCTGATCGACCGGGCGCGCGGACGCTGGCGGATCACGTTCGCCTTCGGCCCGGTCCACGGGTTCGGGTTCGCGTCGATCCTCCGCGAATTGCACCTCCCGCGCGAAGGCTTGATCACGTCGCTCCTCGCGTTCAATCTCGGGGTCGAGGCGGGACAGCTCGTCGTCGTGCTCCTCGCGTATCCGCTGATGATCCTCATCGAGCGGAGCCCCCGGCGCCGGCTGCTCGTCGGCAGCGCGTCGGGCGTCATCCTGGTGCTGGCGCTCTGGTGGTTCAGCGAACGAGCCTTCGGATGAGCGAATCTCCTTGACAGCGATCATGTCACATGTAACTCGCCATGCCGGGGGTGGTGAAGTGGGGCTGGGACGAAATGCGCGGCACGGGCGGCTGCTGCCGCACGAGACCGCGCCGTACGTCGAGCGGCTGCTGTGGAGCGCGGGGATCGCGCGGGTCGCAGGTATCGACGAGGTCGGCATGGGTCCGCTCGCGGGTCCGGTGGTGGCCGCTGCCGTGGTGTTCGCGGCCGATGCGGTGCCGCTGCGGGGAATCGCGGACTCCAAGCTGCTAACAGCGCCCGCGCGCGAGGAGGCCGCCGCGGCGATCCGTGCGACCGCCGTTGGCATCGGGATCGGCGTCGTGGAGCCCGAGGAGATCGATCGCGTCAACATCTACCAGGCCGGGCTCCTGGCGATGCGGCGTGCGGTCACCGCACTGCCCACGGCACCCGACCATCTGATCGTCGACGCACGGCACATTCCGGACGTCGAGGTGCCCCAGATGCGGTACGTCAAGGCCGACGCGATCGTCTACTCGGTCGCGGCGGCGTCGATCGTCGCCAAGGTGCACCGTGACGCGCTGATGCAGGCGCTCGATGCGGAGTATCCGGCGTACGGTTTCGCACGTCACGTCGGCTACGCGACGCGCGAGCACTTGCAGGCGCTGGCCGAATACGGACCGACGCCGCTCCATCGCCGCTCGTTTGCGCCGTGCGCGGCCGCCGCCGCACGCCATGCCGGCTGACGTCGACCGTAGGTTCCCGGCCGCGCCACCCGCCCTTATAATCGACCCATGAGCATCAACGTCGTCATGCCGAAGCTGAGCGACACCATGGAGGAGGGCAAGATCCTCAAATGGCTGAAGCAGGTCGGTGACGCCGTCGCGGCGGGTGAGGTCATTGCGGAGGTCGAGACCGACAAGGCCGACATGGAGCTCGAGGCGGAGGCGGGTGGAGTGCTCGAAGCGATCCGGGTGCCGGAGGGCCAGAGCGCCGCGGTCGGGGCGGTGCTCGCCGTCGTTGGCGACGCGAGCGCCGGCGCGGCGACGGCGGGCGCAAAGCCCCAGCCGAAAGCGAAGCCGAAGCCGGAGCCGCGCGCCGCGGCGAACGATCGCGCGGCGGCGGACGACGCCACGGAGGTGGGGGAGCCGGAGGAGGAGGACGCCGCACCCGACGAGGGTCCTGCGGCCCGGAAGTCGGTGGCGCCCGTCCGCGCGGCGCGTCCAACCGCCGCCGGACGCGAGGCGCCGAAAGCCTCCGCGGCTGCGCGTGCGCTCGCGAGCGAGCGCGGCATCGATCTCGCGTCGGTCACGGGTACGGGTCCGGACGGGCGCATCGTGAGCGGCGACGTGGACGCGGCGACGGCCGAGGCGGGTCCGTCTCGTGGCGCCGAACCGTCATCCGCCCGTACCTCCACGCGCGACCGCGAGGCCCCGGTCGCCGAGCGCCATGAGCTCTCGCGCATGCGGCAGTCGATCGCGCGCCGGATGAGCGAGGCGTTCCGCGACATCCCGCATTTCTCGGTCACGGCCGAGGTCGACATGTCGGAGGCGGTGCGGCTGAAGGGAGCGCTCGAGCAAGCGGGCACCTTCGAAGCACCGGTCACCTACACCCACATGGTGCTGAAGGCGGTGGCACGGGCTCTGACGCGCCATTCGCGCCTCAACGCCTCGTATCGCGACGGTGCGCTCGAGGTGCACGCCGAGGTGAACCTCGGCATGGCCGTGTCGGTAGAGGACGGCCTGATCGTGCCGGTGATCCGCCGCGCTGACGAGCGCTCGCTCGGCGACCTCGCAGCCGAGGCGCGCCGGCTGGTGGCGCTCACGAAGCAGGGGCGATTCGCGAGCGCCGACCTGACCGGCGGGACATTCACGGTCAGCAACATGGGCATGCTCGACATCGAGGCCTTCACCGCCGTCATCAATCCGCCGCAGGCAGCGATCCTCGCCGTCGGATCGATCAAGCAGCGCGCCGTCGTGCGGGACGGTGCCGTCGTCGTTGCGCACACGATGTTCGTCACGGTCTCCTGCGATCACCGCATCATCGACGGAGTCATGGCCGGACGCTTTCTCGAGGAATTGAAGACGTTGCTGGAAAATCCCATTGGTTTGGTGGTGTCATGAAGAGTGCCGTAGCTGTCCCCCTTTCCCCCGAGCTGTCACCGATCGAGGTCCGTCGCCTCGGAAGGCGCGACTACCAAGAGGTTCTCGCCCTGCAGGAAGAGGCGCGGGCGCAGGTCCTCGCCGGTGGGCCCGAGCAGCTGCTGCTCGTCGAGCACGATCCGGTCATCACTCTCGGCCGGCGCGGGGACTTACGCCACGTGCTGACGCCCGCCGCGCCGGTGCTACGCGTGAGCCGCGGCGGCGACGTGACGTATCACGGTCCGGGCCAACTGGTCGGCTATCCGATTCTGAACTTGAACCTCCGCGGCCGCGACGTCGACCGCTATCTGCGGGCATTGGAGGACGTGCTGATCGCGGTCGCCGCTCGGTTCGGTGTCACTGCCCGCCGCCGTCGCGGGTTCACCGGCGTCTGGCTCGGGAACGACAAGCTCGCGGCGATCGGCGTCGGCATTCGCCACTGGGTGACGATGCACGGCTTTGCGCTGAACGTCGCCGATCTCCGCCGCGAGTTCTCGGCGATCGTGCCGTGCGGCCTCGCCGGGATCGAGGTCACGTCGCTTGCCCAGGCGACTGGGGGATGTCCGCTGCTCGCGGACGTCGAAGCGCTCGTGATCGACGAGTTCTTGCGGGTCTTCGGCCCGATGGATATCCGAGAGGCGAAGGACGTCGCATCGTCGTGATCGCCCGCCGTCATCCCGAGTGGATCAAGAGCCGCGCGCCGACCGGGCGCGCCGTCGCCGAGACGCGCGCGACCGTGCGCCAGCTCGGACTCCACACGGTGTGCGAGGAGGCGCAGTGTCCGAACCTCGGCGAGTGCTGGTCGCATCACACGGCGACCGTGATGCTGCTCGGCGACACGTGTACGCGCGCATGCCGCTTCTGCGCGGTGAGCCACGGCCGGCCGTCGCCGGTCGACCCCGACGAGCCGCGCCGCGTCGCCGATGCGGTCGCGCGGCTCGGGCTCAAGCACGTCGTGATGACGTCGGTGAACCGCGACGACCTCCCCGACGGCGGCGCCGCCCACGTCGCCGCGGCCGCGCGTGCGGTGAAGGCGCTGGTGCCCGACTGCACGGTCGAGGTGCTGATCCCCGATCTCCAGGGCGACCACGACGCGCTCGCGACCGTCGTCGCGGCGCCGATCGCAATTCTGAACCACAACACCGAGACCGTCCCGCGCCTCTACAAGCGCGTCCGCCCGGGAGCCACCTACGCGCGCTCGCTCGGCATCCTGCGCGCCGCCAAGCGCATGCGTCCCGCGCTTCGCACCAAGACCGGCCTCATGCTCGGGCTCGGCGAGACGCGCGACGAGGTGCACGAGGTGCTGGTCGAGATCCGTGCGACTGGGTGCGACGTCCTGACGCTCGGTCAGTATCTCCGTCCGAGCGTGGAAGAGCTGCCCGTCGCGCGCTATCTCCATCCGGACGAGTTCGCGGAGCTCGGTGCCGAGGCGCGTGCGCTCGGGTTCGCCTACGTCGAATCAGGACCGCTCGTCCGCAGCTCGTATCACGCCTGGCAACATCTCCCATAAGCGGAAACATCTCGCGCCGAATCGCGGAAATCGTCAAAAAATGGACGAAAAAATCTCGCCGCCAGAATTGCGGACCATCGTTGTTTGCCATAAGGTCGCTCGATTCGATGGGCGGTCGGTGGACCGCCCGAAACACGGTTGGGGGCGAGGTGTGCGATGCTGAAACTCTACGACTCTCCTGAGTGCCCGTTCTGCCAGAAGACGCGGATCGTCCTGGCCGAGAAGGATCTCACCTTTGAAATCGTTCCGGTCGACCTCAAGGCCGGTGAACAAAAGCGCCCTGAATTCCTAAAGTTGAATCCCTTCGGCAAGGTGCCGGTGCTGATCGACGACGAAATGATCGTCTACGATTCGACGATCATCAACGAGTATCTGGAAGACGAGTACCCTCATCCGCCGCTCCTGCCGTCCGACTCGTCGGCGCGGGCGCGCGTGCGCACCTTCGAGGACTACGCCGACAACGCGTTCATCCCGGTGACGGGAATCATCATGGGCGAGCTCCGCAAGCCCGAGGGCGAGCGCGACGCCGAGAAACTCGCGAACTCCCGGCAACAAGTGCAGCGCATGCTGGCGGTGATCGACGGCTCGCTCGCGGGGCGGCAGTGGCTTGCAGGCTCGTTCTCGCTCGCGGATGTGGCGTTTGCCCCGCGCGTCGTGATTCTGGCGGCGCTCGGTGTCGAGCTCGACCCCGAGTGGAAGAACGTCGCCGGGTGGATCCAGCGCCTGAACCAGCGCGCCAGCATCCACGACCTCGCCGGCCTCGACGCCTGGCGCAAGTAGCGACCTCCGTAGGTCGCTGAAAACTGCCGATCTGCGTCGTTGCTCGGTCGACTTGCGTGCCGTGCCCTCGGAGAGGGTGTGGCGCAGCGGAGCTACGCCTCCTCGTGCCGAGCATCTCGGCGCCGTTCTGAGCGAGACCCGCTCACTGCTGGTCGCGAGCGCCCGTCTCAATCGACAGCTGGCAACGTGCTCGTCGTTTCCACGGTCGCGAACTGTTCTTGGTAGATCCGTACGAAGGCGACCACGATCGCCAGGAGCACGGGCCCGAGGAAGAGGCCGAGGCCGAGGACGCCGTACACCTGAACGCCGCCGAGGATCGCGAAGAAGAGGAAGAGCGTCGGCAGCCTAGTCTGGCCTCCGATCAGCAAGGGCCGGAGCACGTTGTCGACCATGCTGATCACCAGCGATCCGTAGACGAGCAGGATCAGAGCCCGCCCGTAGTCGCCGCTCGCGGAGAGATAGATGGTCGCGGGAACCCACACGCCCGCCGCCCCGACGAACGGTATCAGCGAGAGGAAACCGGCGAGCACGCCGAGGAACGCGGTGTAGGGAAGGCCGAGCGCCCACAGCGCCACCCACGTCAGCACGCCCTGCGCGAGCGCGGTCGCGACCATGCCCTGGGTCACTGCGGAAAGCGTTTGGTAGAGCACGGCGAAGATCGCGTCCTTGTGGGTCGGATCCATCGGAATCACGTTGCGGAGCGAGCGCACCATCCGTTCGCCGTCGCGGAAGAGGAAGAACAACGTGAACACCATGATGGTGAAGTTGAGCAGGAACACGGCGACGTTCTTTGCGACCGACGTGACCTGGGTCACGACCACGGCACTCGCCGTGTCGACGCTGGAGCGCGCGGCGCCACTCCAGTCGATCTCGTAACCTTCCAGACGGTAGACGAGCCGGCCAAGGCGCGACTCTCGCAGGCGCTGGATCTGCGCGTTCAGCTCCCCCGAGCTCACGTACTCGCTCGTGCGCTGGTAGAGCGAGGCGGCCTCCCGCGAGATGACGCTCGAGAGCGAGATCGTGGGGACCACGATGACGCTCGTCACAAAGACGGTGAGGACGAACGCGGCCAGGGTCTCTCGCCCCCCGCACCAACGCCGGACGACGCGGTAGAAGGGGAAGAACAGCATGGCGAGGATGACGGCCCAGATGATCGGGGCCAGAAAGCCAGAGAAGACGGCCCAGAGCTGATAGAGTAGGAAGAGGAACGCGGCGAAGAAGAAAACGACGACGACCTGTCCGCGGGCGAGCCCGAGGCTGGTCGAGAAGGCCGTGGCCCGCGGGTCGGGCGGGAGGGGCGACGACGTGGCGGACGGGGGTAGCGGCGCTGGCATGCGGTGCCTGGCGCTCGTCAGCTTCCGGCGATCGTCATGTGGCCGATCTTGAGCATGGGGGCCGCCATGGAGCCGCGGAATTCGAGGTCGTTTCCGATCATCTCGATGTCGCGGTACATGTCGAGGAGGTTTCCGGCGATCGTGATCTCCTCGACCGGGTGCACGATCTCCCCGTGCTCGATCCAGAGCCCGGCTGCGCCGCGCGAGTAGTCCCCGGTCACGGCGTTGACGCCGAAACCGATGAGCTCGGTGACCAGCAGGCCGCGTTCGACCGACGCGATGATCGCGTCCGGTGTGTGCGGACCGGCCTCGAGATAGAAGTTGGTTGGGGCGGCGCTCGGTGCGTCGCCAATCGAGCGGGCGGCGTTCCCGGTCGACGCGAGCTCGAGGCGCTTCGCCGAGTACGTGTCCAGCAGGTAGCTCTTCAACACCCCGTGCTCGACGACGACGGTCCGGCGCGTCGGCAGGCCTTCCGCGTCGAACGGTCGCGAGCCGTGCCCGCGCGCCATGCGGCCGTCATCGACGACCGTCATGGACGGAGCCGCGATCGTGTCGCCGAGGCGGCCGAGCAGGAACGACGTTCCGCGGTACAGGCTCTGGCCGGTGACGGCGCCCGCGAGGTGGCCGAGCAACGACACGGCGACCGTCGACTCGAAGATGACCGGCGCTTCCTGGGTCTTCACCCGGCGCGCGCCGAGGCGGCGGAGCGTGCGGACGGCGGCGCGCTTTCCGACCTCGACCGGGTCGTCGAGATGGGCCAGGTGGCGTGCGCGGGCGTACCAGAAGTCGCGCTGCATAGCGCCGTTCTCGGTCGCGACCGGCTCGACCCCGAGGTGAAAGCTCGAGCGGCGGTAGCTGCCCGCGAAGCCGAGCGTCGACGCGTAGGCGATGGTCGACGCGTCCTGCGAGAACTCTGCGCCCTCCGAGTTGCTGAGGCGAGGGTCGGCAGCGAGCGCGGCGCCTTCGGCGGCCCGGGCTTGCGCGAGCGCCTGGTCGGGATTCGGCGCATCGGCCGCCGGGTCGTAGAGATCGAGATCGGGCGCGTCGGTCGCGAGCGCAGCCCGGTCGGGAAGGCCCGCGAGCGCGTCGGGTGCCGTGACGCGCGCGAGACCGACCGTGTCGGCGGCGAAGCGTACGAGTCCCGCCGGCGAGAGGTCTGCCGTCGCCGCGATTGCAACGCTCGGTCCGGCGAAGACGCGGAGCCCGAGCCGCCGCTCGCGCGCGTCGGTCAGCTTCTCGATCTCGCCGAGCCGGATGCCGGCCGCGAACGCGCTGCTCTCGACGAGCACCGCGTCGGCCGATGCGGCGCCGGCCCGGGTCGCGTGGTCGAGGACGGCGCGGAGCATCGCCTCCATCTCCGCTCCCGACGGACGGCTGCTCACGCGCGGGTCCCGCCGACGGTGAGCCCGTCGATGCGGACCGTCGGGAGTCCCACGCCGACCGGGACGGATTGGCCGTTCTTGCCGCACGTGCCGATGCCCTCGTCGAGCTGGAGGTCGTGGCCGACCATCGCGATCTTGGTGAGCACGTCGGGGCCGTTGCCGATGAGGGTGGCACCCTTCACCGGCCGGGTCACGCGGCCGCCCTCGATCAAGTACGCCTCGCTCGCCGAGAACACGAACTTGCCGCTCGTGATGTCGACCTGACCACCGCCGAAGGAGACCGCGAAAAGTCCACGATCCACCGAGTGCATGATGTCCTCGGGGCTCGAGTCGCCGGCCAGCATGAACGTGTTGGTCATCCGCGGCATCGGTGCGCTCGCATAGCTCTCGCGGCGGCCGTTTCCGGTCGGCGGTACGCCCATGAGCCGCGCGTTCAGCCTATCCTGAAGATAGCCGCGGAGGATGCCGCGCTCGATCAGGACCGTACGGCTCGTCGGCGTGCCCTCGTCGTCGACGTTCAACGAGCCGCGGCGATTGGCAATGGTGCCGTCGTCGACCACCGTGCAGAGCTCGCTCGCGACGCGCTGGCCGAGGAGGTTCGCGAAGGCCGAGGTGCCCTTACGGTTGAAGTCGCCCTCGAGCCCGTGGCCGATCGCTTCGTGGAGCAGGATCCCCGGCCAGCCCGGGCCGAGCACGACCGTCATCTCGCCGGCGGGCGCATCGACCGCGTCGAGGTTCAGCACCGCTTGGCGCGCGGCTTCGCGCGCGAAGTGCAGGTGGCGGTCGCCGTCGAGGAGGAAGCTGAACTGCTGCCGGCCGCCGCCGCCGTAGGTGCCTTGCTGGCGGCCGTTGGCGTCCTCCGCGATGCAGGTGACGTTCAGGCGGGCGAGCGGCTGCACGTCGCTCACGAGCCGGCCGTCGGCGGTCGCGATCATGACGAGCTTCTGCTCGAACCCGAGCGACGCAAAGACGTTCTTGATGCGCGGGTCGTATGCGCGCGCGGCGCGGTCGACGGCCTCGAGGAGCGCGATCTTGGTCTCGAGCGGCGTGTCGAGCGGCGGGTGCTCCAGTGCGTAGAGGTCGCGCTCGGGGCGGGTCGTCCGGACGGCCACAGCCTGTTCGTCGCCCGCGCCGCTCGCGATGTGGCCCGCGGTGCGGGCGGCCTCGGTGAGCGTCGTGACCGTGACGTCGTCGGTGTAGGCGTAGCCCGTCTTCTCGCCGGCGACGACTCGGACGCCGACGCCCTGGCTCACGTCCTTGTTGGCCTTCTTGACTTGGCCCTCTTCGAGGCTCAGCGCCTCGCTCGTGCGGAACTCGAAGTAGAGGTCGCCGTCATCCGCATGGCGTGCCAGCGCCGAGCCGAGCACGCGTTCGAGTGCCCCCGACGACACTCCATAGCGATCGCGAAAGAAGTCTTCGGGCCGAACCGGATCCGCCATCACACCCCCTCTGACTCGGCGACGCTAGCAGATGGGTCGCACCCGGCAAAGGCGCGCATTCAGTGCAGCGTGGCGGCGATCTGCTCGAGCCTCTCGAGATGCGTGCGGATCTCCGCGCCGGCGCCCGCGTCAGGGGCGAGCTCGAGATACCGGCGGAAGTCGGCGACCGCCGAGGCGAAGCACTCGAGCTGCTCGTAGAGGAGGCCGCGGACGCGGAGATACTCGGCCGCGTCCGGCCACATCACGAGGAGGAGCTCGACGGTCGCGAGCGCATGATCGTGCATCTCGCGCTCGCGATAGATCGCAAGCAGATTGCCGAGTATGCGGCTCAGGATGCCGAGCGCGCCCGTCGACTGCAGCGCCTGCGGCAATGCGCGTTGGAGATTGCCGCCCGCCGGGACGCCGCTCGCGGCGTAGTACGCGCGGAGGCGGTCGCGGAGCTCGTCGTAGCCGATGGGGCGCCCGCCGAAGAACGGATCGAGCAGCCAGTCGTCACCGCCGCCGCGGACGCGCACGAGAAAATGTCCCGGGAACCCCACGCCCTCGAGCGCGATGCCGACGCGCGCGCCGACTTCGATCAACACGACGGCGAGCGTGATGGGGATGCCGGTCCGGCGTGCGAGCACGTCGTTCA
The DNA here is from genome assembly GCA_031400185.1 of Polyangiaceae bacterium. GTDB lineage: Bacteria > Desulfobacterota > Binatia > UTPRO1 > UTPRO1 > UTPRO1. The sequence goes on along the minus strand of JANNPN010000141.1, from coordinate 30,821 downwards.
GGAAGCTGTTTCGCGGGTCGTAGTAGTCGTCGCTGTTGCCCCGGTACCCGCATTCGTCGAACAAGAACTGCGCCAGCACTGCGGCGCGGCGCTCGGGCGAATCGGTCGCGACGAGCCGCGGGCGGACCGCTGCGGCGAGCGCGTCGAGCTCGGCGAGCACCGGCTCCGGAGACAGGTCGGGGTGCCCGATCCGCGCGATCACGAGCGCGCCGGCGGCGATGCTGGTCGCGTCGCCGGCGGCGGTCGTGCGGGCGAAGCTCGTCCGGAGCTCCGGAAGCGGCACCATCCGGAGCAGGTAGCATAGAGAAGGGACCCCCCGCCACGCGGGGTAACCGCCGGTGCTGTCCTAACTGGCTCGGACAGCACCTAACCGCCTCCAGGGTACGGAAATCGTACTTGGACAAGGCGGAGGGCGACCCCTATAATCAGCGGTCGTCGTCCCGTGCGACACCGAATGGCTGGCGTGCCCCCGAAAAGTATGCTCGCCGGTCTCCTCCAGGCCCTGGAGGGTCCGGCTCCCCTGGTCATCCTGCCGCACGACAACCCCGACCCCGACGCGCTCGCCAGCGCGGCCGCGCTCAAGTTCCTGGTTCAGGAGCTGATCGGCAAGGAGGCGGTGATCGCACAAGGCGGCATCGTCGGACGCGCCGAGAACCGGGCGATGCTGACCTACCTGAACATCGACCTGGAGCCGGTCGGCGACCTGTCGTTTGCGGGCGTGCACGTGGCGCTCGTCGATACCCAGCCCGGCCGCACGAACAATTCCTTGCCGGTCGGGATGACGCCGACCGCCGTCATCGATCACCACCCGGCCTACGATCGGTACGCCGGCGTGCCGTTCCTCGATCTCCGCGAGGACTACGGCGCAACGTCCACCATCTTGACCGAGTACGTCCGGGAGTCGCACCTCGAGATCGAGAGCAAGATCGCGACGGCGCTCTTCTATGGGATCATGGCGGAGACGCAGGACCTCGGCCGCGAGTCGACGCCGGCCGACATCGCGGCGGCGCAGTTCCTCTACCCGTACGCGAACAAGCGCCGGCTGGGGAAGATCGAGAACGCGCGCGTCCCGCGCGAGTACTTCGCCGCGTTCCACGAGGCGATCGAGCGCGCCGAGATCCACGGTAACGTGGTCGTGTCGATCCTCCCCGAGGTCCAGTATCCCGACATGGTCGCGGAGGTCGCCGACTTCCTGCTGCGGCTCGACGAGGTCGAGTGGGCGTGCGCGATCGGACGCTACAAGGAGTTCCTGCACGTCTCGCTGCGCACGACCGAGCGTGAGGTCAACGCCGGCGACATCCTCCAGCGGGTGCTCGGCAGCCGCTGGGCCGGTGGCCACGACATGATCGCCGGCGGCCGGACGCGCGTGGACGGCGAGGGTCCCGAGGCCGTCGAGCGCGCCGCGCACGGCGTGCGAGCCCGGCTCCTCGCGGCGCTCGCGGTCACGCCGAGCGCGCCGCGGCCGCTGGTGTAGTCCCGCACGGGGATCTCACCCCTCGCTCCATCGGCCACGCCCGATGGGGCATCACTCCCCGGCGCTCCGCGCACGGATCTCGGGTTGCCTCGAAGCCTCCGCGATCTCGTCCGCGACGGCAGGGTGCGTTTCGCGCGCGGCCTGGTACCTGAGTGCGTCGTGCGCCTCGCCGCCCCCGATCGCGCCGAGCGCCCACGCCGCGTGCTGGCGGAGCAGCGGATCCCGGTCGCCGAGCGCGTGGCGGAGGGCAGGCACCGCGGCGGGGTTCCCGGTGTTGCCGAGCACGACTGCGGCGTTGCGGAGCAGGCCGCGCCGGCGCGCCCGCGCGAGCGACGTGTCATGGAAGCGGCGCCGAAAGGCGCTCGGGTCGAGGCGGAGAAGGTCCGGCAGGAACGGGAGGAGCCCGTCCGCGTCGGCGCTGCTCGTCGCGGCGCCGGGCGCGTTCCACGGGCACACCTCCTGACAGACGTCGCAGCCGAAGACCCAGGGCCCGAGCTGCGGACGGAACGCTCGCGGAATCGGACCACGGTGCTCGATCGTGAGGTAGGCGATGCAGCGGCGCGCGTCCATGACGAGCCCCTCCGCGAGCGCGCCGGTCGGACAGGCGTCGAGACAGCGGGTGCAGCGCCCGCAGTGCTCGTCGGTCGGCACGTCGGGAGCCAGGACGGCTTCGGTCACGAGCTCCGCCAGGAAAAACCACGAGCCTGCTCGGGTCCCGAGCAGCATGGTGTTCTTGCCGAACCAACCGAGGCCAGCGCGCATCGCCCATTCGCGCTCGAGCACCGCGCCGGTATCGACGTAGCGCCGGGTCGCACGTCCGGGGAACGTCCGCGCGAGCACGTCCTCGAGGGCGGTCAAGCGCGCGTCGATCACGCGATGGTAGTCGGCGCCGCGGGCATAGGCAGCGATCCGCCCACGGAGCGTTCGCTTCCAATCGACCGCCGGGAGGGGCGGCGGCGCGTACGGAAACGCCAGCGAGATCACCGTGCGCGCCTGCGGCAAGATGCCCGCTACCGTGAGCCGCCGCTCCGGGTGGCGTCCGAGGTAGTGCATGCTCCCCGCGAATCCCGCGTCGAGCCATCCCGCGAGGAAGGCGCCGCGCGCGATCGGTACTGCGGCCGCAAACCCGCAGTGCGTGAAACCGAGGCCGGCCGCCTCCGTCCGGACGCGCTCTTCGATTCGCATCGGAGGTCGAGTCTAGACCGGCCGGAGCGACGGGTCGAAGCGGCGGGCGATCAGGGTTGCGCGACGAGGGCGTTCGGTGCGACGCAACCCAAGAGCAGCGTGTCGCGGTCGTCGGCCCCGGTGTCGCCGGTGCCGTCGGCGGCGATCGCGCGTGCGCGGAACCGTTCGGTGCGGCGGTTGGCGCCGCGTCGCTCGACCTCGATCGTGACTGGCGCCGTGCAGTTCGCGGGCGGCGAGAGCACGAGCGGCGGCGCGAACGCGAAGCCGTTCTGGCCCGGGCCGGAGGGATTCGTGTCGAAGAGGTCGGAGAGGGTGGCGACCAGCGCCGTCGCATTGGCGGCATCGATCGGGTTGCTCGCCCCGGGCTGCGGACTCTGCAGCGTGAAGGACACGAGGCCGGGAGCGGCGAGGCAATCCGCGAGCGCCGGGTCGGTGCCGAGGAGACAGACCCCGACTGTGAATCGACAGACATCGTTCGCGACCCCGTCCTGATCGCACGCGGGATCGCCGTCGACACAGTCCACGGTGATCGTCGGCGGGGGATCGATCGTCCGGCTGCGCACCGTCCACTCGGCGACGCAGTCGGTCCCGCTGCCGCCGCCTCCCGGGACGAGCAAGGTGACGGCGCCGGTGGTCGGGGTGGGCCGTGGGGTCGGGGTCGCGGTGCGGGTCGGCCCGCCGGGCGTCGCCGTGGGGGTCGGTGAGGGCACCGGGACGGGGCACGCAAAGTCGTCGCCGAGCGCGAGCCCGACGCGGGCGAGCTCGTCGTCGACGAGAGGAAGCGCGCGGCGCACGACCCGGCCCGCGGCGCAACCGTACGCCGCGCCGATGCAGGGCCCGAGCGTTGCGGCGTCGCGTACCGGCTCGCCCGTCAGTGCCTCGCACGTGGCGGCGACGTTCGCGAAGCCGAGCCCAGTGGGGAGCACGAGCGCATCCGGCGGTACGCTGGCGCACGCGCGTAGGACCGTTCCCAGCAACCGGGCCCGGGTGCCCTTGGTCGGATCGGCGAGCGTCCCGAGCTTGTCGTGACAGCGGGTGGCGACGGCCCCGCAAGCCGCGGCGCTGCCGCCCGCGAGGCGACACGCGAGCAAGGAGTCGACGCAGCGCCGGGCGACCGCGAGCTGCTTCGCGAGCAGCTTCCGCCCGGCGGTCACGACGACCCGCTGGCAGCGCGCCGCGGCGCGCGTCGGAACGGGCGGGGATCCGCCTTGCATGCCCGGGAGACAGAGCGCCGTGCTGCTCGCGTCGAAGACGAGCGGGAGCAGGTCGCTGAGGTGCGGCAGCGCGGTCGCGAGCGCACGCTCGGCGGCACAGGCGGCGCGCTCGACGCAGATCTGCACCGCGCTCGGCGACGTGAGCGCGAGTCCGACGTCGGCAGCGCAGACCGCGTCGAGCGCGGCGAAGCCCAGGACCTCGGTCGAGCGCATCACCTCGAACGGCACCGCCGGCGGGTCGCCGGCGCAGGCCTTCGCGAAGGACGTGGCGAGCTTCTCGCGGGCGCGGGTCAGCTTGGCGAAGCGGCTCTGGCAGCGACGCGCCACCTTGACGAGGCAGGGCGACCCCGGTCCTTCGCCGGCGGCGAGGCACGTGAGCGCATCGAGCGTGCAGGTCTCGAGGAACGCCAGGTCGTTTGCGACGAGGGTGCTGCTGCCTTTGGCGAGCGCACGCTCGCAGCCGAGCACGGCGCGCGGGATGATCGGGGGCAGTGGCGGGGTTGCGGTGGCGGTCGGTGTCGGCGTGGCCGTCGCCGTCCCCGTGGCCGTGATTGTCGGGGTCGGGGTGAGGCCGGTCGGCTGCGCGGTCGGCGTCGGTGACTCCGTCGGGGTCGGGCAAATTCGTTGCAGGCAGTCGGTGCTACAGCAGGCGCCGTCGGCGCCCGCGCCGAAGTCGCACGGCTCGCCGGGCTGGCGGACCCCGTCGCCGCAGACCGGGCACGCCGGTAGCGGGGACCGCGCGGGCGTTGCGACCACGGTCGTGAGCTTCGGGCTGAAGACGACACCGGAGCCGACCGTGAGGGTGGAGCTCGGCGGGCGCACGATCTGCACGCTGCTGTTCGCTTGCGTCAAGAAGCGGCTCGACGCCCCGAAGGTCAGGTCGCGCTCGGCGGCGAGCGTGATGCCGGGCGGCGTCGTGGTGCCGCTGCCGCGCGCGTCGATGACCACGTTCGGTTGCACGGCGAGGTGGCAGGCCGAGAGGCGTACGTCGCCGCCGTCGCTTCCCGCCCCGGCGCTCGCGTCGATGTTCCTGGCGACGGTCAGCGTGGCGGTCGCGGTCGCGACGCCGGCGCGCAGATCCAGGAAGCCGCCTGTGGAGGTCGCGAGCCGGCCGTTCGCGGCAATCGGCGCCTCGATACGGAGATCGGAGCCGGTGCTGAGGAGGGCGTTCCCGGCGCTCATGTCGTCGCCGCCGCCGCTGATGTCGAGCGGACCCTGCAGCACGAACGAGCGTCCGACCGTGCCCTCGAGCTCGCCGCCGTCGCCGTTGGTTCCGCCCCGCAAGACGATCGGGCCGAGCAGCGTGACGTTGCCGTCGAGCGCGGTGAGGACGCCCGCCGGGGCATCCTGCGTGAGCAAGGTGAGGACGCCCCCGCCGCCGTCGGGCGGCGCGCCGTTGGCGCGGATCGTCGCCGTGCTCTGCACCACGACCGGACCTGCGGCCTCGAGCGTGATGTCGCCTCCGTCCGCGCCCGAGTCGTCCTCGGGATCGGTCGAGCCGTCGGCGATCAGGTCGGCGCTGACGGTGAGCGTACCGCCGAGCGGCGCGCCCGCGAGCGTCCGGTCGCCGGCGCGTAGCTGGATGCTTCCACCCGCACCGCCGCCGCCTTGGCTCTCGACGGCGATGGCCCGCTGCATCTGGACGTTGCCTCCGGCGATGAGGGAAACGCTGCCGCCGTCGGTGTTGGTGCCGATCGCACGGATCGGACCGGCCTGGGTGATCGTCGTCGCGGCACGGAGGTTGACGCTGCCGCTGAGACCAATGGTGGCGTTCGCGACCAAGAGCCCGCTCGCCTCGACGCCGATCCGGCACGCGGACTGGAGACGAATGGTGCCGCCGCTCGTCGCGGACGTGTCGATGGTGCTCCGAACCACGAGGTCCCCACCGCCGCTCGCGCAACCGCCGCCCGTGGCCTTGAGCTCGACGAGCGAGGTGCCGTTCGCAACGATCGGCTTATTGATCGCGATCGATCGCGCGGTGACGCTGAGGGCTCCCGTGCCGATCGTGAACGTGCCGTCGAACGTGACCGGGCGGTCGCCGAAGTCGAGCGCACAGCCCATGACGCTGGCGCCGCAGGTGGCCGGGTTGGCTACCGTCTGCGTACCGACGGAGCACGACGCGGCGCCGAGCGGGCAGACCAGATTGGCGTTCAAGCGCGCTGCGGTGAGCCCGCCGAAGGCCTCTTGATCACAGCAGATGTCCGCGCGGCCGCGGGCCGGCACGAGGAGCAGCAACGCCGCCAGCGCGAGCACGCGGCCCGCACGGCGAGAAAGAACGAACGGCACGCTTCGGTATACGGTGGGTCCGAGCGGGTGCGCAAATCTCACATCGCATGCGACGTGTCGCGTGCGGACGATCGGCGTGGGGTCCAGGCGCGTGACCCAAGGCGCGACCTCCGCGCGCAGCGCGCGGCTGCAGCGAGAGATCCCCTCGCTGGACTACGGCGTCGCCGTGGGGGTGGGTGTCTCGACCGGCGTGGGCGTCGGCTCGGGGAGCTCCTGGCAGGTGAGCAGCAGCGTGTCGCTGTCCTCGATCCCCTTCGTACCGCCGATCGGAGGCACTGACGTGGTGTTGACGCGAAACTTCTCGCTGCGCTCGCTGAGACCGCGGCGTTCGACGATGAGCAGTGCCGTTTCGGTACAGTTGTCCGGGGCTGCCAGCACGAGCGGCGGGTCGAAGACGAGGGTGTTGTTGCTGTTGCCGCTCGGTGCGACGGAGCTCAGACGTCCGAACGCGTCGACGAGGGTCAGCGCGTTCGCCGCATCGCCTGCGTCGCTCGAGTTCGGCCGCGGGCTCACCAGAACGTACTTGGCGATCCCGGGCGGTGCCGTGCAGGTCGGGAGGTTAGGGTCCGCGTTCTGCATGCAGAGCGCGACGCGGAACGTACACCGATCGTCGAGCGCGCCGTCCGCGTCGCAGCTCGGGTCGCCGTCGACGCAGGCCTGCTTGAAGCTCGGCAGCCCGTCGAGGTCGAGGAACGGCGTGTTGAACGGGTTGATCACCGCCCACTCGGCGATGCAGTCGGACGTCTGCGTCCCGCCACCCGGCAGGAGGACCTCGAAGCGGCAGAAGGGGTCACAGCCGTCGCCGGCGACCTCGTCGCCGTAGTCGCACTGCTCGCCCGCCTCGACGACGCCGCTCGGGCAGCCCGGGCTCGGCGACGGCGTCGGCGACGCCGGCTCGGCCGGGGTGGGCGTCTCGGTCGGGACCGGGGTGCTGGTGGCGCCGGTCCTGGTGGGCGTCGGCGTCGCCGTCGGCAGGCCGGTCGCCGTGACCGTCACCGTGGGTGTCGGGCTCAAGGTCGGACTTGCGGTCCGCGTCGGAGTGGCGGTCCGCGTCGGCGTCGGCGTCTTCGTCGCGGTCGGCGTGGGCGTGGGCACGGCGCAGAAGGCGTCGTTCCCGAGCGCCAGGCCGACCCGCGCGAGCTCGCCGTCCACGAGCGGCAGCGTCTCGCGGAGGATCGCCGAGCTGGCGCAGCCGTAGGCGCGGGTCACGCAACGGGCCATTGCGGCGCTGTCGGTCGCTTCGTCCGCCCCGAGCGCGGCGCAGCGGTCGTCGGTGGCGGCATAGCCGATGCCGGTCACGTCGCGGAGGACGTCGCTCGGCAGCATGCCGCACGCGGCGTGGATCGTCCCCAGCATCTTCGCGCGTGCACCCGACGTCGGATCGTCGAGGGCGGCGAGCTTCCGGCCGCAGGCGACCGCGGTCTTCTGACATGCCTCGCGCGGCTTGCCGCTCAAGCGGCACTTGAGCAGCGAGTCGACGCAGCCCCGTGCGACGGACAGCTGGCGCGACATCAGTTTCCGACCGCTCGTGGCGACGGCGCGCTGGCAGCGGATGGTCTGGGCCGCGACCGGCAGACCGGCGAGGCCGTCGCCGCTCCCGAGCGGGGCGGGGAGGCACGCGCCGTCGACCGACGGCGTGATGAGGGCCAGCAGATCGGCGATCCGAGGAATGCCGACGCCGAGCGCCCGCTTGACCTCGCAGGGGCTCAGAAACTGCAGACAGCCGAGAATGATGTCGGGCGACGAAATGTCGAAATCGAAGCACTCCTTCTTCAGCAACGAGTACGCGAGGACCTCGGTGCTTTGGAGGAGCTCGATCGGCACGACGGGCGGCTCACCGCCGCAGGCGGCGAGGAACTGCGCCCGGAACCGGTCGTGGGCCCCGTCGAGCTTCGCGAGCTTGGCCTCGCAGCGGTGACCTGCGCTCGCGAAGCAGGTGTTGCGGTCCCTCCCCGCGGGCTTGGTGTGGAGGCACTTGAAGGACTCGAGCGCGCACGCTTCGAGGGTCTTCAGCGTGTTGAGGACGAGCGCGCTGTTCGCCTTGCCGACGGTCTTCTCGCAGTTGATGACGACCTTGGGCTCGATGAGGGGCAGGATCGGCGTCGGGCTCGGGAGCAGGTTCGTCGGCACCACGGTCGGCGGGGGCGTCGTGGTCGGGATCCCGGTCGGACCCGTCGGCGCTACTGTGAACGTCGGGGTGGCCGTGCGCGTCGGAGTCGGCGTCTTGGTACGGATCGGCGTCGCCGTCTTCGTCGGTGCGGTCGACGTCGGTGTGAGCGTCGGCGTCGGGGTGACGGTCGTACAACTCCAGCCGCTGCAGTTCCCCTTGCAGCATGCTCCGTCGGCGCCGGCACCGGGGTCACACGGCTCGCCGACCTGGCGGATGCCGTCGCCGCAGACGGCGCAGATCGGAAACTGGGCCGGGTCGGTCGAGTCGATCACCTTCGGGACGAAGGCGACGTTGGCACCGATCTGCGGTGCGACCGAAGCCGGGTGAACCAGAGCAACGCGGCCGACCGGCTCCGCGTTGTACGTGCCACCGCCTCCGACGTTCAGGGTGCTCGACGTGATCAGGTCGATCCTCGGCGCGGCATTCGGGCGGACGGCTTTCGCGTTGACCGTGAGACCGGGTGCGAGGGTGAGGCCGCATCCTTTGAGCACCACGCTCCCTGCGATGCCGGCCGTCGCCGCCGAAACGTCGAGGGTGCGGGTTACCGAGAGCTCGCCGGCGCTCGCACGCCCGGTCTCGAGATGGACCGAGCCTCCAGAGGCCTCGTTCACGGTCCCGTTCGCCTTCACGAGGGCTCCGAAGACCAGGGTCCGGCCGACTTGCGCGTCGAGGGAGCCGCCGCCGTCGCTTCCGGTCAAGTCCATGGTCGCCGTGATGTCACCGTCGCGCCCGATGAACAGGTCGATGTCGCCCCCGCTGCCCCAGTCCTCGACGGTCCCGACGGCGGGACCGCGAACGTCGACGATTCCGCTGAGCGTCATGTCTCCGTCGCGGTCGGTTATGCGATTCGGCTGGGTGTCGCTGCTGTCGAACAGGATGCCGCCGCCCGCGCCGTCGGGGAAACCGCCGGTCGAACGGATGGTCCCCGAGAAGGTCACCGGGCCGAACGCACGGAGCTCCATGTCGCCGCCGTCCCAGCCGCTCCCATCGCTCTGGTTGCCGTTTGCGAAGAGAGAGCCGGTCACCGTGAGCGAGCCGCCGACCTTCACGCCGCCGAGCGCGTCCAAGCCCGCGCGGAGCGTGATCCCGCCGCCGCCGCCGTTCGCGGGGCTGCTGGCATCGATGGTGCGCTCGACCAGGATGTCGTCACCGGCGACGATGTCGACGTCGCCGCCGTTGCCGTCGCCGCCGGTCGCATCGATCGATTGGGCGATCGTGGCGTTGGTGCCGGCTTGGAGCGTCAGACTTCCGCCGCCGCCGAGCGGACCCCCGCCGAGGTCGATCGTCCCGCGATGCGCGAACGTCGTCTGGGTGATGACGTCGATGAAACCGCCGCTGGCGCTGTTGCCCGTCGAGGCCGTCTCGAGGCCGACCGATTTGAGGAGTCCCGTCGTGGTGATCTCGACGGAGGTATTCGCGCGCATTTTGATGAGACCGCCCGAGTTACCCGACACGTCGATCGTACCCGAGATCACGATGTTGTCGTTCGCGTTCAGCTGGACGCTGCCGCCGCCCTTGTTGTCGTCGGAGCGCGCCTTCACGAGGCCTTGGACGATGATTCTTCCCGCCGTGATGACGAGCGCGGCAGCCCGCTGGTTCGGGACGGTGAGATCGATCGTCCCCGTCAACGTCACCTGCGTCGTGGGGCCGAAGTCGAGGTTACAGCCGCCGGGGAGCTTCGTGGTCGGAATGGTGCACTGTTGTTGGCCCGGTCCGCACGCGAACAGGATCGGGTTGGCCTTGGGATCGGGCCCGCAGGTCGTTGCGCCGGCGCGCGCTGCCGCGACCAGCACGAGGACGAGGCTCGCCAGAAGGACGAGGCGGCCCCGCCGTGGGTCACGGGGCTGGTCGGCGCATGGCACCATTGAAGAGACAGGATAAGGGGCATGTGACTTCCCACGCAACCCACTTTGTTTTCTATTGCACGACTTTACGCGGCCTTGCCGGCGCAGACGCCAGCGCAGGCGCGTCTTTTCGGAGGAGCGGCGGTATTGGGGCGCGGGATCGCTCCGCGGCCGGCGTCAGTTCCCGCGACCTTTGAAGCTCTTGGTGACGCCGCCGACGTCGTACACCGCGCCCCAGCACCCGCCGTTGCCGCCCTGCAGCTGCGCCCGGATGGGGCGAGCGACCGCGAGGGGCGGCTTGCTGAGGCAGACGTCATGGCGGCCTCCGGAGTGTGCGCGCTCAGTCGCTCAGCGCCTTCACTTGCTGGCTGGTGTTGACGAGGGGCGTGGTGAAGGTCGACGACCAGCACACGCTCGTCTGGGTGTTCCGCACCTGCACCGTGACGGGAAAGGCGAGGGGCGTCGTCGGCAAGGCGAGGTAGATCCCCTTGCCCTTGAAGGACAGTCGCGGCTTCCCGTCGGTCAGCCCCTCGCGGAGCTGGACGGTGCTCCAGCCGTTCGGTGTCAACTGCCGGTCCTTGTACTTGTAGCCGTGCACGCTCGCTGCGGCCCAGCACGGCCGACCGTCGCAGCTCCCGCCCCGCACCGCGGCGAGATTCAAGAGCGGCTGAGACGCTCCGGAGCCGTCGTAGACGCAGAGCACGTACGATGCGGTCGAGAGTGGATTGCCGAACTCGGCGACCGTCGTGGCCTCGCCCTTGGTCCACGTCCAGCGTGCGGAGTCGCGGACGCCGAGCGGCGAGCGGCGGAGGAAGAGTTGGGATTTCCCGGCGGCGATCGGCTCGCGGCACGTGCCCGACGGCGCTGGTCCGCACAGCTCGAGCTGGCAGCTCGCCGAGCAGCCGTCGCCCCCGCTCGTGTTGCCGTCGTCGCACTGCTCGTCGCCGACCGTGGCATCGTTGCCGCACCGGTCGATCGCGAAGATCTCGACGGCCGAGTCGGTGTAGAGGTGCTTGCCGTCGGCGCTCGCGGCGAGCCCGTCGTCATGACGCCCGGGCGCCGTCATGACGTACGTGAGCCGTCCCGTGGCGGCGTTCCGCCGGTAGACGACGATCCCCTCGGTGCTTCCGCCGTAGACGTACTCGCCGTCGGGTTGGACGTGGACGATCCGGACTCCGTCGCCGGGCACGTCGAGATCCGAGGCGTCGATCCGAGCCACGAACGTCAGTGCGCCCGTCGTCGCGTTGCGGCTGTACGCGCTGATGCCGTTCCCGACGGCGGCCACGTAGACGTGGGCACCGTCGGGCGCGACCGTCAGCTGCCTGGCCGAGCCGATCGAGGTCTCGCCCTCGATCGGCTCGTCGATCACTTGCCCGACCGTCAGCTGGCCCGTGGTCGCGTTCCGACTGAGCGTCGTGAGTTGACGGTTCCCGACGACGTACAGGTGCTGCCCGTTCGGGCTCAGCACGACGTCTTGGGGATGGGTGAAGGCCGTGTAGCCGGTCGCCGAGCTGAAATACGTTTGGACGAAGGTGAGCTGGCCGGTGGTCGTGCTGCGCGCGAACAGCACCACCGCGGGGTCGTAGTCGCTACTGACGTACACGTGCTTCCCGTCGCCGCTGACCGCGACACCGGTAGCCGTCAGCAGACCGGCGACGCCGCCGAGGCCTTGCTGATGCTTCTCCACGAACGTCAAGACACCGGTCGAGGCGTTACGATTGAACACGTACAAGGCGCCGGCGGTGAGGTCGTCGTCGACCGCGTAGAGCTGCGCCCCGGTGGGGCTGAACGCGACGGCAACGAAGCGGAGCACCGCGGGGACGACGCAATCGGGATAGCAGACGCTGTCCACGTAGGTGAGCGCTCCGGTCGCCGCCGCGCGAGCGTAGATCGCGATCGGCGTGGTCGAGCCTTCCTCCACGGCGTAGACGTGCGCCCCGTCCGGGCTCACCGCGACGTGGGTGGCGTCCGGCGTTCCCGCGATGGGCGGCGCCGTGCCGAGGAACGTCAGACCCCCGGCCGCGGCGGTGGATGCACCGGCGAGCGAGAGCACCGCGCCGAACAGCAGCGACACGAGGAGCGATCGTGCGGGCATTACCTTCCCTTCGGTCGAGTCCGCGGCCGTCAGTCGCTGATGGCTTTGACTTGCGTCGCCGCGTTCACGAGGGGCGTGCTGTACACCGCTCCCAAGCAGGTGCTGGTCTGGGTGTTCTTGACCTGCACCGTGACCGGGAACGTGAGCGGCGTCGACGGCAGCCCGAGAAACAGCCCCTTGCCCTTGAACGAGATGCGCGGCTTCCCGTCGGTGAGGCCCTCACGCAGCGTGATCGTACTCCAGCCGTTCGGGGTCAGAAGCCGGTTCTTGTAGTTGTAGCCGTGCGTGCTCGCCGCCTTCCAGCACGGTCGGCCCTCGCACGTCCCGCCCTTGAACGCGGCCAAGTTCACGAGCGGCTGGGGCGCGCCGGAGCTGTCGTAGATGCAGAGCACGTACGACGCCGTCGTGAGGGTGTTGCCGAACTCGGCGGTCGTCGTCGCTTCGCCCTTGGTCCACGTCCACCGCGCCGAATCGCGCGAGGCCGTGGTCCCGCGGCGGAGTTGCAGTTGCGACTTGCCGGCCAGAATCGGGCCCCGGCAGGTGCCCGAGGGGGCCGGTCCGCAGAGCTCGAACTGGCACGTCGAGGAGCACCCGTCGCCGTTCGACGCGTTGCCGTCGTCGCAGTGCTCGTCGTCGCCGACGTGCGAGTCGCCGCAGCGGTCGATGGTGTAGACGTCCCGCCGGTCCACGTACACGTGCTTGCCGTCCGGGCTGACCGCGACGGCGTCGCCGTGGCCAGCAGGAAGCTCGTTGGCGACGTAGGTCAGCCTGCCGGTCGTGGTGTTTCGTCGGAACGTGATGACGCCGCTGTTGGCCGGCGCATAGGCGTACTTGCCGTCGGGCTGCACGGCGATGTCGTGGTAGGTCCCGCCGGCGACGTCGAGGTCACCGACGTTGAAGTGCTCGACGAACGTGAGGGCGCCGGTCATGGCGTTGCGCGCGTACGTTCCAACGCCGGCGCCTCCGGTCGGCACGTAGACGCTGGCGCCGTCGGCGCTCACGGCGAGGTGCTTGCCGTTGCCCGCGTCGTCCAGCGTCTGCAGCAGCGTGAGCTGCCCCGTCGTCGTGTTGCGGGTCAGGCTGGTGACGTGGTGGGGGCCGACGACGTACACCTGATTGCCGTCCGTGCTCATGACCGGCTCTTGCGCGAAATGCAGGGCAAGTCCGCCGAGCACGCTGTTGAAGTAGGCTTGCACGAACGTGAGCTGGCCCGTTCCGCTGTTGCGGGAGAACAGGGCAATCGACTCGTCGTCCTCGCCGGTCACGTAGACGTGCTTCCCGTCGGCGCTGATGGTGACGCCCCGCGCGCCGCCCAAGCCGACGACGCCGGCGGCGTCATCCTCGTGGACCTCGACGAAGGTCAGGGCGCCGGTGCCCGCGTTCCGGGAGTACACGAACAAGTGGTCGGCGGGAGAGGCTTCGTCCGCGGCCACATAGAGATGCGCCCCGTCGGCGCTCATCGCGAGCGACGTGAACGCGGCGGTTGGCAGGCCGCAGTTCGGGTAGCAGACACTCTGGACGTACGTGAGGGCGCCGGTCGTGGCGTTGCGGCTGTACACCGCGATCGACCCGCCGGTGTCGTCCTCGGCGATGTACACGTGCGCACCGTTGGGACTCACCAGGATCGAGTTGCCCTCGTTGTCCGGGGTGGGCGCGGGGGCCTCCCCGACGTAGATGAGTCCCCCGGCATGCGTGAGCGATGCGGTCGAGAGCGCGAGCAACCCGGCGAGTACGGCGGCGGCGATGGGACGTGTCTTCATGAAGCTCCCCCTTCGGATGGGCGATGTGGAGAAGGATTGTCGGCGACGGCCTGGCGCCCTCACGGCGTGGGCGTCGGCGTGGCGGTGCGCGTCGGGGTCGGTGTCGCCGTGCGCGTCGGCGTAGGGGTCCGAGTCGGCGTCGGTGTCGCCGTCGACGTCGGGCAGGCCGGATACGGCCCGCTCGCGACCGGGTTGTCCGTGAAGGCCGGGTTGAAGGTGACGCCGCTCTCGATGATCGGCGTCTGCGACGCAGGATGGGTGAGGCGGATGACGCCGGCCGGCGGAGCATCGTAGTCCGACGAGGACTTGAGCCGCAGCGTGCGGAGCGCGATCAGGTCGATCAACGAGCCGCCCTGCATGCCGCCGCCGGTCGTGCCGCCGGTGCCGTCGATGTGCGTGCCGGTGTCGATCGTGACGTTGCAGCCGGCGAGCGTGATGCTCTGGCCCTCGCCGTTGGTCGCGCCGCCGGTCGCGATGATGTTCTTCTTGACCGTCAGCGTGCCGTCCGTCGCGAGGCCGGCGGTGAACGCGACGAAGCCGCCTTCGCCCGCGGTGTTCGTCGCTTTCGCGTCGATCGTTCCGTCGAGGGTGATGAACGAGCCCGCCTCGCCGCCGACGTCGCCCCCGGCGTCCTTGCCGTTCACGTCGATCGACGCCGTGACGGTCAGGCTGCTGCCGGAGATGAACGAGATGCCGCCGCCGCGCCCGCCCGTGCCGCCGCTCCCGGCGGTGATCGAGCCAGCGATCGTGATCGCGCCGTCGAGGGGTCCGACAGTGCCCGGCTGGTCGTCGCCCGTCTGGAAGGAGATCAGGCCGCCCGAGCCGTCGTAGGAGATGCCGGCATTGGCGCGGATCACCGAGGCGCCCGTCACCTGGATCGCACCTTGCGCGAAGACGTCGAGATCGCCGCCGTCGCCGCCGAACGTATCGGCGGAGCTGCCGCTCATCTGCAGCGAGATCGCGGTGAGCGTGATCCCGCCTCCCGCGCTGACCCCGCCGAGATCGTCCTGACCGGCGACCATCGTAATGGTGCCGCCGAAGCCACCGCCGCCGCGGCTGTCGACGTCGATGTCGTTGGTCATGGTGATGGCGTCGCCCGTGACGAGCGCGACATCCCCGCCGTCGCCGGCGCCGCCGCTCGCATCGACGACCTTGCTGACGGACACGTTCTTGGCCGCTTGGAGCAGGATCGAGCCGCCGGCCCCGCCTTGGGTTCCGCGGGCCTCGAGGGTGCCGTTCATCGTCACCGTATCGGTGCTCGACACCACCTCGATGCCGCCACCGTCGGTCGTGCGGGTGCCGTCGAAGGTGAAGCTCGTGACCCCGTTGCCGGTGACGCTCGAGCCGTTTTGCAGCGTGATGCCGCCGACGGCGTTCAGCCGGATCGTGCCGGCCGGGTCGCCGGCGACGTCGATGATGCCGTCGTGCGAGATCGTGCCGGAGCTCTCGAGTGAAATGAGGCCGCCCCCGATGATGTACCCGCTCGGCTGCACGAAGTCACCGCGGGCCTTGAGCTTTCCGGTGGAGGTCAGCGTGATGTTGCCGGCGTTCACGACCTTGATGAAGCCGAGACCCGTCATCTGGAAGGTCTTCTCGAAGCGCAACGTCCGACCTCCGAGGTCGAACTCGCAACCGCTCGCCGTGACGTCGATCGCCGTGCTGACGGTGACCGAGTTGACCGTGCACGGACCGCTCGGTGAGGCGCAGAGCACGTTCGCCGTGTTGGCGATCGCGTCCGAGGTGCAGGTGCGGGTGACGGCAGCCGCCGGGGACGGCGCCGCCAGCGAGAGCAGGACCGCCGCGAGCGACGCGGCGAGGGTACACGTAGACCTCAGGGGGTTGCCCATGTTCGACGCCTCCAATCTCCAAGGGGATGATCAGCAGGCGCGTGATGGGAATGGACAACCTGCGGAGGCGCACGTAATGCGACAGCCTCGCAAGTGTCAACGCAAAACTGATAGCAAACGATACAAACTGTTTCGAAACGGAGCAGTTTACTGAAAGTCAGGTACGGGCGCTGCGGTCAGACGGCCCGGACGGCGGTCCGTGGTGTCGTCGCTTCGGCCGGCGCGCCGACGTAGGTGCGGTCGGCTTCGAGCGACGCGATCGCGACCGCGCCGGCACCGACGACCGCCCAGGCGCCGACCGCGAGCCCCGGCAGCACGGTTGCGCTCGTCCCGAGCTCGACGCCTTCGCCGATCGTCACGTCCCGCGACGTGCGCGTTCGGGTGCAGGGTCGCGTACGTGCCGACGACGCCGTCGTGGGCGACTTGCGCGTGCATGTTGACCGTGACGAACGACCCGAGGCGGACGTTCACGGTGACGATCGCGCCCGCGGCGACGTAGCTCCCCGGGCCGATCGTGACGTTCGGTCCGATCACGGCGCGCGGGTGGACGACCGTCGCCCACGCGACCCCACAACCGGAGAGGCGCGCGACGAGGCGCGCCTTCAGGTGCGGCAGGCCGACGCCGAGGACGAGGAGCGTGCTCCGGCGGTCGGCGTGATCGGCGACCGCGTCGAGCGTCCCGACGACGGAGCCGAGGCCGGACGGCAGCGGACCCGGCGGGACGGCGTCGTCGAAGAAGGCGAGCTCGCACGGGGCGCCGCGCCCGCGTTCGTGCTCGGCGAGCGACCACGCCACTTCCTGCGCGTGTCCGCCGGCCCCCACCACCAAGTACCGCACGTGTCGAGTCTGCCGGGTCGCCGTGGGAACCCACAAGAGCCGGAACGCGCGCCAGCCGTTCCGACCCGCGGCGGGTCAGATTCCTGACCCGGGAAGGCAAGACCGCGACAACGCGCGACGTTCGGTCGGACGCGCCGGCAGGCGCCGTGCGAGCTGCGACGGCGGGTCGCGAAGGCGCGCGCAAAGCGTGGCCGGGACTCAAGTTTCCCCACGCCGTCGACGATAACGATCGCAAGTGGGAACGAACCAGTGAGCCGGGCGGGATGGTCCCCCCGGTGGTCGCTCCCGATGCACAACTGAGGCCCAGACACGGACGTCGGGGACCACGAAACCACGGAGGAACAGCATGGCTCTCAACATCAGCACCAACGTCCCGTCGCTGAATGCTCAGCGACACCTGGAGTCCTCGAGCAACAGCCTCAACCGGTCGCTCGAGCGCCTCGCATCCGGTCTCCGCATCAACAGCGCGGCCGACGACGCCGCCGGTCTCGCCATCGCCGACCGGCTGCGTGCCGACGTCCGCATCGCCACCCAGGCCGTCCGGAACGCGAACGACGGTATCAGCGCCATCAGCATCGGTGAGAAGGCGCTCGGCAAGTCGGGTGAGATTCTCGCTCGTCTGTCCGAGCTGGCGTCTCAGTCCTCCACGGGAACCGTCAGCGATTCCCAGCGCAGCGCGCTGCAGGAAGAGTTCACGGCCCTGGTGTCCGAAATCGACCGGATCTCGAACACCACCACGTTCAACAGCGTGAACCTTCTGTCGGCCGGCACCACGGTGTCCCTCCAGATCGGCCTCGACGGTTCCAGCGACAGCCGCATCTCCTTCACCACCGTGGACGGCTCCTCGAGCGGCATCGGCCTCTCGGGCGTCGGCATCTCGACGGCCGAAGCGGCGCAGTCGGCGCTCGGCGCGATCTCCTCGGCGATCGCGACGGTCGCAAGCCGCCGTGGCTCGCTCGGCTCGATCGAGAGCCGGCTCAACACCGCGATCGCCAACCTCCGGGTCGCGCGTGAGAACTTCTCGGCTGCAGAGTCGCGCATCCGCGACGCTGACGTCGCCGAGGAGACGGCAACCCTGACCCGCACCACGATTCTCCAGCAGGCGGGTGTTTCGGTTTTGGCGCAAGCGAATCAGCAGCCGTCGCTCGCGCTGTCGTTGCTTCGATAGTCCCTAGCTAGGGCCCCGAAGGGCCGCCGGTGCAGGTGCACCGGCGGCCCGAGTGGGAGAACCAACGATGGCGGTCACACGAATCGAGGGAGTTTCGCCGCTCGCGACGGCGCAGTCGCAGACCGCGCCGAAGCAGCGCGTGCCGGCGGACACGAAGCCACACCGCGAGGAATCAGCGGACACGCCGGAACCGGTCCAAGAAGCGAAGGCGCCGGTGCGATCGAACTTCAAGCCGTATTCGTTGCAGTTTCGGTTCGAGAAGGAGCTCAATCGGGTGGTGGTGAAGGTGATCGATCCGGAGACGGGGGAAGCGCTGCGGGAGATCCCTCCCGAGTCCGTGATCGAGGCGCTGAAGCAGCTGAAGAAGGCGCCGGGCGCCCTGGTGGACGAGGAGGTCTGAGCAGCGATGGCAACGATTACGATCGGCGGGCTCGCGACGGGCCTCGACACCGACAGCATCGTTACCCAGCTGGTGGCGCTCGAGCGCCAGCGCGGCATCGGCGTGCTCGAGACCCAGAAGACCGACGCCAACGCGCGCCGGATTGCGGTGCAGACCTTCAACGGCAAGGTCGCCAATTTCTTGAAGACGGTCGACGCGCTGAAGAACGCCGACAGCGTGCTCGTCCGGAAGGCGTCCTCCAGCAACGAGAGCGTGCTCACGGCGGCCGCCAGCACCGGCGCCCACGCCGGCTCGACCGAGGTCACCGTTAACCACCTCGCGCGGCCCGCGATCGCGACCTCCGCGAACGGCAAGGCCGCCGCGACGTCGACCGTCGCGACCGGCACCGGCACGTTCGCGTTCCGGATCGGCGCGAGCGGACCCGTGCAGACGGTGAACGTCGACGCGACGACGACCCTCACGGGCCTCGCGACCGCGATCAACGCGCTCGACGCGGGGGCCACCGCGTCGGTCGTGAACGTCGGTACCGGCGCCGCTCCCGACTATCGCCTCCGCCTCGGCAGCGACGAGACCGGCACCGCCAACGCGGTCACCGTCGTGACCGACGACACCACCCTCGGCATCGCCGTCTCGCAGAGCGCGCTCGACGCCGAGTTCACCGTGAGCGGCTTCGCCGACCCGCTGACCCGCTCGACGAACCGGGTCGACGACGTCATCCCCGGCGTCACGTTCGATCTGCACGCACCGGGCGGTCCGGTCACGATCAGCGTCACCAACGACGACGACGCGATCACGCAGCAGGTCGACGCCGCCGTGAAGGCCTTCAACGACATCGTCACGTTCGTCGCCGGTGAGAGCGTGATCGAGCAGGACACCGCGAGCGACGATCGCGACGTGAAGATCGGCCCGCTCGCGCTCGACGGCACGGTCCGTGGGGTCATCGAATCGCTCCGCAGCATCATCTCCTCGCCACGCGAGACGGACGACGCGGACGACTTCACCGTGCTCGCCCAGGTCGGCATCACGACCGCGCGCGACGGGACGCTCACGTTCAATCAGGCGGCGTTCAAGACGCAGCTCGCGACCCGCGGCGGCGACGTCGCGAAGCTTCTCGCCGGTGGCGCGAGCGGCGCCGGCGTCTCCGACCGCCTCTCCGAGTATCTCACCGCCGTCTCGCAATCGGGCGGCTTGATCGACGTCCACAACACCGCGGTCGCCAACGAGATCCGCTCCCTCGAGGATCGGATCGCCGCCGGGCAGCGCAACCTCGACGCCTTCGAGGAAAACCTCCGGGCCCAGTTCACCAGTCTCGAAGTCTTGGTGCAGAGCCTGAAATCACAGGGCAGCTTCCTGACGAGCGCCCTCGGGAGCCTTTCATGATCTCGGCCCAGACCTCCGCGCGCCAGTACCAGCAGGCACAGTTCCAGACGGTCGATCGCGGCCAGCTGCTGCTGATGATGTACGACGGCGGCGACCGCTTCCTCGCCCAGGCCGAGCAGCAGCTCGCGGGCGGCGACGTGCCGGGTTTCCTGCACGCGCTCGGACGCGCGCAAGCCGTGATCGCGGAGCTGCTGTCGACGCTCGACCATCAGCGCGGCGGCGAGGTCGCGCGCAACCTCGATCGGCTCTACCGCTTCATGCTCGACCATCTGACCGAGGCGAACCTCGCGAAGAGCGTTCGCCACGTCGGACAGGTGCGCCGCATCTTCGGGATCATCGGCGGCGCCTACCGCGAGGTGCTCCGAAACGGGATGCCGCAGCTCGATGTGGCCTGAGCCCACACCGCTCGGCCTGACGCAACGCGCCCTCGATCTCTGGAAGGAGGTCGCGTCGGCCTACGACGTGATCGAGCGCCAGCTCGCCGCCGGCGCGTGGGATGGGTTCACGGAGGTCGCGACCCTCATCACGGCCCTGCAGCACGAGCTCCAGCCGTTGCTCGTCGAGATCGACGCGGTCCGCGCTTCCGGCACGCCGCACACGGCGGAGGTCACCGAGCTCTGGCACGAGCTCGACGTCACCGTCGAAGCGCTCGCCCGCCGACAGAAGCTCCTGGAGCGCGCCGCCGTCGGCGCTCGCGACACCACGGCCGCGCGCCTGGTGCGCACCCGCATCGCGCGCTCGCGCGCCGCGGGCTACACGCCGCTCAACCCTCTCTCCCCCCGCTTCACCTCCCGCCGCGTCTAGGGGGGGCGCGCCGCACTCCTCCGACCGGCTCGTCGGCCGACTCGCCCGTTGCACCTGCGCTGTGTACATATCGAGGCCTCCGGTGGAGGGACTCGACATGAGCAAAGCAGCGGTTCTGCGCGCGATGGTGCGCTCCTCAGAGCTCGAGTTCCTGATGGAGGCCCACAACGGCCTCTCGGCGCGCATTGCCGAGGAGGCCGGGTTTCGCGGCCTCTGGGCGAGCGGGCTCGCGATCGCGGCGTCGCTCGGCGTCCGCGACAGCAACGAGGCGTCGTGGACGCAGGTGCTCGACGTGCTCGAGTTCATGAGCGACGCCACGCGCGTCCCGATCCTGCTCGACGGCGACACGGGCTACGGCAACTTCAACACCGCGCGCCGCCTCGTGAAGAAGCTCGAGCAGCGCAACGTCGCCGGCGTCTGCATCGAGGACAAGCGCTTCCCGAAGTCGAACTCGTTCCGCGAGCCGCCCCAGCATGCCCTCGCCGACGTGGCCGAGTTCTGCGGCAAGATCAGGGCGATGCAGGATGCGAAAGCGGACGACGCGTTCGTCGTGGTCGCGCGCGTCGAAGCCTTGATCGCCGGCCTCGGGCTCGCCGAGGCGCTGCGGCGTGCCGAGGCCTATCGCGGAGCGGGCGCGGACGCGATCCTGATCCACAGCACGCGGCCGACCGCGGTCGAGATCGACGGGTTCATGCGGGAGTGGGGCGGGCGGCTGCCGGTCGTGATCGTGCCGACCGCGTACGCGTCGACGCCGACGGACACGTTCCGCGCGCTCGGCGTCCGCATGGTGATCTGGGCGAACCAATCGCTGCGGAGCGCGATCGCCGCGATGCAGGCGACGACCCGCCGGATCGCCCACGAGCAATCGGTCGCCGCGGTCGAGGCGTCGCTCGTGTCGATGGCCGAGGTCTTTCGGCTGCAGGGGGAGGACGAGCTGCGCGAGGCGGAGCGGCGCTACCTCCCCGACGACGGTCGTCGGCTCGATGCCGATGTCGTGCGCGGCGCCGCGGAAGAACGCGGCGCCGCGACCCGTTCCGCGACCCCGAGATTGCGAACGCGCGACTTCGGCGCGCTCCTCGCGCGGCACGGGTATGCCTTCTTCAGCGGGGTGCCGTGCTCGTATCTCGCGCCCCTCATCGACTATGCCAGCGCCGAGTGCGCGTACGTCGGCGCCGTCAACGAAGGAGACGCCGTCGCCCATTGCGCCGGCGCGCGGCTCGGCGGGCGGAAGGCCGTCGTCCTCATGCAGAACTCCGGGCTCACGAATGCGCTCTCGCCACTCTCGTCGTTGACGGAACCGTTCGGGATTCCCGTGCTCGGATTCGTGTCGCTCCGGCTCGGAAGCGCCGACGAGCCGCAGCATGCGATCATGGGCCGCGCGACGACGACGCTGCTCGACGCGATCGGCATCGCCTGGGTCGAGCTGTCGGCCGACCAGGACGCGGCGGCGCGTCAGCTCGTCGAGGCGGATCGGCGCGTGGACGCAGGCGCGTCGTTCTTCTTCGTCGTCCGGAAGGACACGTTCGACGCGTACCCGCATTGCGTGGCGCCGCTACCGCGCCGGCGGAATGCCGAGCTCCGGTCGTTGGCGGAGGCGGGGATCGGCGAAGACGCGCCGCTCCGCCACGCGGCGCTCCGTGTGCTGGCCGAGCGCCGCGGCCCGCGCACGGTCTTCGTCAACACGACCGGCTTCACGAGCCGTGAGATGTACGGCGTCGACGATGCCGCCTGGCAGTTCTACATGGTCGGATCGCTCGGCTGCGCGAGCGCCCTGGCCCTCGGTTTGGCGCTGGCGCAGCCGGATCTCCTGGTCGTCGCCGTCGACGGCGACGGAGCGTTGCTGATGCGGCTCGGCGCGCTCGCGACCAACGGAACGTACGCACCGGCGAACTTCCTGCACGTGTTGATGAACAACGGCTGCCACGAGTCGACCGGCGGCCAAGCGACCGTGGCCGGCAACGTCGATTTCGCCGGGATTGCGGCCGCGAGCGGATACGCGAATGCGATCGACGTCGCCACGGCCGACGAGCTCGGTGCCCGTTTCTCCGCATGGCAGGCGGAGCCCACGCCGACGTTTCTCCATCTCCGGACCCGCCCCGGTACCGCGGGGACGCTCGTGCGTCCGGCGCTGACGGCACCGGCGGTACGGGAACGCCTGATGCGGCATGTCGCCGAGCTCGCGGAGCCGCGATGATCCGCACGGCGGTGCTCCTGGCGGCCGGGATGGGCACGCGCCTCGGCACGCTCGGCGCGCGACGGCCGAAGGGCTTCCTCGAGGTCGGCGGCGCGGCGATCGTCGCGCGCTCGCTCGGGCGACTGTTCGCGCACGGCATCGACCGAGTCGTGATCGGCACGGGACATCTGCACGCGCACTACGACGCGCTCGCCGAGCGCCTGCCGTTCGTCACCTGCGTCCGCAACGAGCGCTTCGCGACCACCGGCAGCATGGCGACGCTCGCCGTAGCAGGGGACGCCGTCGGCGGCGACTTCCTCCTGCTGGAATCCGACATCCTCTATGACGAGCTCGCGCTGCACGTGCTGCTGAACGACCCGCGGCCCAACGTCGTACTGCTGAGCGGCGTCACGGATGGCGGGGACGAGGTCTGGGTGGAGGCCGACGCGGCCGGCACGATCCACGCCGTCTCGAAGCGCCGCGCCGACCTGGCGTCGGTCAGCGGCGAATGGGTCGGCATCTCGAAGCTCTCGCTCGCGACGTACCGGGCGATCTGCGCCGCGCATGCGGACGGCGACTACGAGCACGCGATCGTCGCGGCCGCCGCCACGTATGCGATCCGCGTGCGCACGGTCGAGGACCTCGCGTGGGGCGAGATCGACGACGAGGCGCAGCTCCGGCGCGCCCGCGACGTCGTCTGGCCGCGGATCGTCGCGCGCGAGTCGGCGCGTGCGATCCGCCGCGACGTCCTCCTGACGCCGGGCCCGGCGACCACAACCGACAGCGTGAAGCGGGCCCAGCTCGTCCCCGATCTCTGCCCGCGCGAGGCCGAGTTCGGCGCGGTGCTGCGGGAGGTCGCCGACGGCTGCACGGCGCTCGTCGCCGACTCGCGGACGCATGCGGCGGTGCTGCTCGGCGGCTCGGGGACGGCCGCCGTCGAGGCGATGCTTGCGTCGGCCGTCGGCGATGGGCCGCTCCTCGTCGTCGACAACGGCGCCTATGGCGCGCGCATGGCCGCGATCGCCGATGGCTGCGGCATCCCATGCGCCGTCTTCAGGAGCGACGCGACGACTGCATTGGATCTCGCCGCGCTCGAAAGCGCGCTCCGCGGCGGCCACGACGGACGGCCGTTCACGCACCTCGCGGTCGTTCACCACGAGACGACGACCGGGCTGCTCAACGACGTCGCCGCGATCGGTGCGCGCTGCCGCACGCACGGCGTCGCGCTCCTCGTCGACGGAATCAGCTCGTACGCCGCGATTCCGCTCGACCTCGCGGCCGCGAACGTCACGTGCCTCGCGGCGAGCGCCAACAAGAACCTCCAGGGCATGGCCGGGATCGCGCTGGTCATCGGTAGCCGCGCGCTCTTCGCCGGGCTCCGTCCGCCGCGCGGGCGGAGCTTCTACTTGAACCTCGGCGAGCAGTACCGCTTCTTCGAAGCCGAGGGGCAGATGCGCTTCACGCCGCCGGTGCAGACGGTGATGGCGCTCCGCCAGGCGCTCCTCGAGATCAGGCTCGAGGGCGTCGCGGCGCGCTACGCCCGCTATGGCGCATGCTGGGCGACGCTGCTCGACGGGCTCGCGGCGCTCGGGCTCGAAACGCTCGTCCCTCGCGCGCTGCAGTCACGGCTCGTGACCGCGATCCGCGAGCCGGACCAAGCGGGCTACGGTTTCGCGGCGCTGCACGACCATTGCCGGCAGCGCGGCTACACCATCTACCCCGGGAAGCTCGCCGACCGCCGCTCGTTCCGCGTCGCGACCATTGGTGCGATCACGCCCGACGACATCCGCGGGTTCGTCGCAGCGCTCGGCGATTACCTGCGCGCCGCCGCCATGGGCCGAAAAGAATATTGACGATGCGGGGCCGCCGGCGGTATGCGCTCCACGCGCCCGCACTCATGGCGACCCCCGGCACCGCACCTCCATCCAGTCGCCGTTCCCATCGGGAGCGCGTCGTCCGTTCGCGACGCGCGCCGCCCGCGCCGCGCCGCCGCGCCGCCGCGCGCGCTGGTCGAGCGTCCTCGCGACGGTACTGGCGCTCGTCGGGCTCGCGCCGGCTGGGGTCTCGGCCCTCACCGTCACCGATCTCGGCACCAATTTCGTCCCGTCCGACGTGAACAACAAGCGCGTCGTCGTCGGCGACATCAAGGTGGAGGTCGGGAACGGCTCCATCACGCAGGCGGCGCTCTGGAAGGACGGCGTGCTCGCGCCTCTGCCGATACGGCCAAGCGTTGCGGAGAGCGAAGCATACGCCGTGAGCGACCAGGGCCGCGTCGCCGGCATGGAGTTCAGTGCGTCCACGGGCGACGTCCATGCGGTCTTCTGGGACACGCGCTCCGGACCGATCCAGATCGGCCCGCTCTCGATCGACGAGGTCGATTTCACCCTGGCGCAGGACGTCGATGCGCTCGGCAACGTCGTCGGTACGAGCGCGGCGACGAACGTCGGTGGGAATCACCCGTTCCTCGGCTTTTACGCGCCCGGCGGCGGGGTCGCGACCGCGGTCGGCGCCGCCGACCTCGATGCGAGCGGCGGCAGCAGCGCCGTCGGGGCGATCAGCGGCAACGGCACGACCCTGCTCGGGCGGGTCACCGGTACGACCAGTCGCGACGGGTACTACCTCTGGTCGGCGGCGGCCCCGGCGGCGGCCGGCACCAAGATCGGCCTCACGCCCGCCCCCAACCTGGGCTTCAGGTTCCTCGCGGGGTCCGTCTACAACCAGCTGCTGCTCCACAACGCGCTCGCGAGCGACGGGACCGTACTCGGCTTCCGGGACGACGGACCCAGGAAGTGGTACCTGCGCGCCCCGAACGGGCAGGAGACGGAGATCGTCGGTCTCGCCGCGCACAACGCCATCAACGCGAAGCACGTCGTCGCCGGCACCATCGCGACCGGCAACGCCCAGGATCCCGTGCACGCGGCCATCTGGGACCCCGTGACCAAGCAGGTCACCGACCTGAACACGCTGCTGCCCCCGAACTCGGGCTTCCGGTTGGTCGTCGCGACCGCGATCAACGACGAGGGGGACGTCGCGGGCGTCGCGCTCCACAACCAGCTCGAGGTGGGTTTTCTCCTGAACGGCGCGCCCGAAGAGGTGACGCTCACGATGACCGCGACCCCGCCGCAGCCGGAGGGTGCGCGGTCGGGCGAGACGGTGCACTACACGCTCGACGCCCAGATGGTCCGGCAGCAGGCGACGACCCTGGTCGTCACGGCGACGATGGGTCCCGCGTTCCTCGAGGTGGACGCGGGCAGCATCACGGGCGGCGGCATCCTCGCGGGCGACACCATCACCTGGCACTTCAGCAACACGAGCGGCACGGTCCCCCCGCTCGCGTTCGACGCGTCCGTCAAACAAGGGCTGGCCGACACCGTGCTCTTCCTCCCCGCCAAGGGCCACGCGGTCGCGACGCTCGCGGATGCATCGGAGGCGGAGGCGGACGCCGACGCGACCATCCCGTATCTGAAGTCGAACCTCGCGATCCAAGCGGCGCTCGAATCGCCGCACGGCGACTACGTGCTCCCCGAGGACGAGCTCGTGATCCGCCTGTCCGCGTCGGCGAAGACCACCGCGTCCGACCTCGTCCTCGACGCGGCGATTCCGGTCGGCACGACGCTCGTCAAGGGCAGCATCACGGGCGGAGGCAAGAGCTCCGGCGGCAAGGTGCGCTGGACCTATACGAACGTCGACCAAACGCCCGAGGTCCAGTTCACGGTCCGGCTCCTCGAGCAGAAGAAGCTCAAGAAGGAGCAGAAGGAGATCGTCGCCGACTTCTTCGCGCGCGGCACCTTCGACGGCTCGGAGGAGACGGCGTCACAGAAGCTCGAGATCGACATCGTGCGGACGACCGACATCCGCGGCATCGTGCGCGACATCGAGCTCTTCTATCCGAAGCGCTACGACGTCAAGACGCCGCCGCTCGAAGGCGTCGAGGTGAAGATCTTCGACAGCGCGAACGTGCTGGTCGACGAGGAAGTCACCGACAAGAAGGGCGCGTTCTCGCTGCGGCTCTCGAAGGCCGGCAACTATCGTCTCGAGGCGCGGCGCCTCGGCGACGTGTACTCGCAGCTCCAGAACAAGATCGACCTCCAGAGCCGTTACATCCGCGCGATCCACTTCGTGAAGCTGGAAGACGACGGCAAGATCCTCGTCGACGGCGTGGAGCTGGAGCGCGATGGCAAGGGCATCGCGGCGCCGTTCGACGCGGCCTACGTGCCGCTCTCGCTCGTGCGGCGCGCGTCCGATCTGATCTTCACGGCGCGCAACTTCCGCATCGACTACCTCTTCCTGGTGAAGTTGGACATTTCTCCGCTCCTCGGCGACCTCGTGCACTACGACACTGCGAAGGCCGCCGCGATGCTCGACGCCGCGATCCAGCTCGAGACCTTCATCAACCACGACGGCACGCTGGCGCACTTCAAGGGGCTCTATCGTGGCAGCGGGGACAAGGATCCCTGGAACGCGGTGATCCGCCTCTGCGCGTTTCTCGTGCAGCACGATCGCCGCGTGCAAGAGGCGGCGCGGCTGTCGGATGCGCTCGCCAAGACCGTCGCGCTCGCCGCCACGACGAACTTCGTCGGCAACGTGCTCCCGAAGATGACGCCGCGCTGGAAGAAGCTGCTCGGCGGCAGCACGGCGCCTCCGCTCGAAGGCCAGGCCGCGGTGATCGGGCGCGCGCTCAAGACCGCCAAGATCGGGACGATGGCCTTCGGGTGCGGGGCGGGATTGCCGATCGCGCTCGAGGCCGCCGGCATCGTCGGGCAGGACAAGGCGCAGTACATCGAGCTGATCGCGAAGGGTCTCCGCTACGGCACCAACATCGTCGCGAGCCGATACCTGCCCGGAGCGATGCGCGAGGACATCACGTTCGAGGAGCTCTTCAACCTCATCCGGATCGGCGTCGACCTCGCCATGATGGAGGCGTACGTGACCTCCACCCAGGAGCCGCTCGACAAGCTCGCGGATCTCCTCAAGCTCGGCGTCTTCGACGGCGACACCTTCACGGCCTACAACATCCTCGACAGTCTCAACGATCGACTCGCGCGGCGGACACAGAACGTCCTGGTCTTCTTCGGGTCGGTGCTCGCCGACATCTCCATCCTCCGCGGCGCGGAGGGCGTGCTCGGCATCTCGACGCCGTTCTTGAAGGCGCCGACGGCGGCCGGCCCGTTCGCGAAGCCCATTCAATTCTTCAAGAGCCAAGCGCTCGACGGCGGGAAGAACCTCAAGAACGCCGGGAAGTGGCTCGTCCCGATCCAGTACACGCTCGTCATCGGGACGATCGTCGACGAGATGATCCTCCGCCGGGGCGACATCATCAAAATCGAGGAAGCGGCGTTCTCCGCGACCGGGACCGACAAAGCGGTGCGCGTCGGGGGGCCCGTGGTTCCGGGCCAGCCGGTGGGCGCGGGCGAGGGTGAGGGCCGCGCTGCGAAGTTCAAGCCGCCGAAGGTCCCGAAGGCGCCCCCGACGGCGGAGTTCCAGGCGTACCTCGACGTGGTCGCGCGCATCACCAAGCTCGTCGGCAAGAACGACACGGCCGGCTACGTCCTCGAACGCGAGGCTTTGGTCGCCGCCCACGACGCGGTCTTCGACGCCCTCGACGCGCTCTACGACCGCGGGACGCTGGCGCTGCCGCTCGTGCCTGCGGCCGAGCAGGTGAATCTCCTGAGCTTCCTCGAGGCCCGAAACGCCTTGGCGCAGACGGCGAGCGCGGCCTACAGCTTCGTCGAGACCTGGGCGACGGCGGAGGACAGCGCGAAGCAGCTGAAGGGATCGGTGAAGAAGGTGCTGACGTTGCTGCCGCAACGCGCGAACGAGGCCAACGGATTCTTCGGCGGCGCGCTCAATCTCGTCGCCGGCCTGGCACTGCCGGGCGGGATCATCGTGGAGCCGGTCGTCACGGCGAGCAGCACGGCCATCCTGACGGGCGCACCGTTCGACCTGCAGTTCGTGGCGAAGAATCCCGGCGACGCCGCCGTCGCGGCGAGTGAAGCGGAGCTGATCCCGGGGGACACCCTCGATCTCGTCTCCGGTCCGATCCAGCCCGTTCCCGCGCTCGATGCAGGCGAGGCCGTCACGCTCACGTGGCAAGTGCGATCGATGCCGGAGTCCCCGGCCGGCTTCACGGGCACCGCGCAGGTCGTGGTGAGCCGGGACGGCGCGATCGTCGCGATCGGCACCGACACGATCGCCGAGTACGACGAAGAGCTCACGATTCCCTGAGCGGGTCGCTGGTCGCCGCCAGTTTCGGGCCGACCTGCGCGTCGCTCCTATGCGGTCGCTGCGGAGGATTCAGGGACGCCGGCAAGGCGGGAGACCCGCTCGACCCAGCGCCGCACGCTCAGGTCGTCCGGCCATTCGCGCGCGGTCGCGAGGATGCGGCGGAGCCCCGTCAGGTCGTCGGCCCGGAGCGCGTGCTGCAGCGCCGCGACGCGTGCCCAGCGCTCGCGCTCGGCCGGCTCGCGCAGGTGCTGGAACGTCTTCCGGCCGCTGTCGTCGGGGGTGCGGACGCACCACCCGGAGGCCGCGAGGACCACGTCCTCGTCGCCGATCTGCGCCCACCGTGCGCCCCAGCGCTCGAACAAGCGGCGCGCGTTCGCCTCGTCGTTCGCCTTCCGGCCCGCGGTCTGGCTCTCGAGATGGTAGAGCGTGCTCGCCGGTTGATAGACGACTCGGCCGCCGCGCGTCCGTACCTGGAGACAGAAGTCGACGTCCTCGAAGCCGTTGCGATAGCCCTCGTCGAACCCGCCGATCGCCTCGAAGGTCGAGCGGCGGACCGCCATGCAGGCGCCCGTCACGCATTGCAGCTCGCGGCGCTCGTTCACGGCGGGATGCGTGCCCGGCAGGTGGGAGAACACGTGGTACGGGAGCGGGATCTCGCGCGAGAAGACGACGCCCGCGTGCTGGATCGTGTCGTCGGGGAAGAGCAGCTTGCTGCCGACGACCGCGACCTCGGGATCGCGATCGAGCTCGCCGAGGAGCGGCGGGAGCCAGCCCGCGAGCGGGATCGTGTCGTTGTTCAGGAACACCAGGTGCCGGCCGCGCGCTGCGCGCGCCCCCTGGTTGCAGGCCGCGGCGAAGCCGAGGTTCTCGCGGTTCCGGATGATCTGCACGTCGCCGCTGAGCTTCGCGAGCAGGTCGGCGGTGCCGTCGGTCGACGCGTTGTCGACGACGATCACCTCGAAGGTCGCGTCGTGCGTGACCTCGGCGAGCGTCACGAGGCACTGCTCGGTCATGTCCGCGCGGTTGAAGACCGGGATGACGATCGAGCAGTCGAACGTCCCGGGAGGGCCTCCCGTGCGGCGAGCCGCCGGGGCGGCCGGGCGCGCGGCCGCGGGCGGCGCGGCCCCGCCGACGCTCACGCGGAGGTCCGCCATGAAGCGCGCCCGCGCGTGCTCGACGTCGGCACGTCCGGCGGCGTCCGGGGCCGTCCGCGCGTAGATGATCTCCGCGGTCCGCAGGAAGTCCGGGCGCATGCTGCTCGTCATCGACGAGCCGTCGATCCGGTGCGTGAACTCGGCCGTGATGCTCGCGACGTGCTGGAACGGGATCCGCGCCGAGAGCCGCAGCCAGAACTCCCAGTCCTCGTGCGAGGTGAGCGACTCGTCGAAGCCGCCCGCGGCGTGGAATGCGTCGCGGGCGTGCATCACGCAGAGCACCGGGAACTGGTTGGTCACGAGGAGCCGCGTGCGGTCGAAATCGTTCGAGTAGGGCAGGTCGCGCGCGACCGTCTTGTAGGTCGCCCCGTCCTTCACCTGCACGACGCGAAGGGCGTCGGTGTAGACCGCGCGCCCGGGGTCCTGCTCGAGGAACGGGACCAGGGTCTCGAGGTGCTCGGGGTAGAACCGGTCGTCGTCGTCGAGGTACGCGAGGAAGCGGCCGCGCGCGACCCCGATGCCGCTGTTGCGGGCCGCGGCGAGCCCGCGGTTCACCGCGTGGCGGACGTAACTGATGCGTCCCTGATGATCGACCGCGTCGATCACGTCCTGCACGTCCTGCCCACAGTCGTTCACGACGACGATCTCGAAGTCGCGGTACGTCTGCGCGAGAATGCTTTCGAGCGCGACGCGTAGGGTGTCGGGCCGGGCATGGGTCGGGACGATCACGGAGACCGTCGGGACGCGGAGCGTCGACGGTGCCGGACGCGGCGGCGCGGAGGCGGCGGGCGGGGACGGCGGCGCT
>JANNPN010000412.1:0-2653 GCA_031400185.1 Polyangiaceae bacterium | reverse complement strand
CGAGAATGAACGCCGCATCGGTGTTGCCGATGCCGGTCGCGAACTGGTTGAAGGCACCGGCCGTGCACGTGTGCGAGTCGGTGCCGAAGAGGACCTCGCCCGGCCGGCAGTGCCCCTCCTGCGCGAGCGCGATGTGACAGACGCCTTTGTAACGCGGGCCTCCGACGTCGTAGTAATGCGGCAGGTTCTGCTCCTGCACGAACTGCCGCAGGATGTCGACGTTCCGGTGGCACTTGTCGTCGGCCGTGAAGATGTAGTGGTCGGGGATGATGACCACCTTGTCGCGGTCCCACACCTTGGCGGTGGCGCCGAACTCCCGCTTGAAGATGCCGATAGTCCCGGGGCCGCAGACGTCGTGGGTCATGAGCGTGTCGACGTTCGCCCATACGTTGTCGCCCGGACGCACGGCCGTCTTACCGGAGGCTCGCGCCAGGATTTTCTCGGTCATCGTCTGCTGTTGCATTACGCCCCCGTGTGCGCGGTTCTGTGTGAGTGAACGCTTCGCGTTCGGTGCTCCGACGGGCCGCGGGAGGCGGAGTGAATCGGCATCCCTCGCCCGTTCTTGGTCTGGTTCGTCGTGGTCATGGGCCGGGCACGCGCGCGCGGTCGGTGTAGCGCTTGCGGTACTCGAGCTTGTTGAGCGCGTTCAGGAGCGCGAGGGCGCTCGCCATGATGATGTCGGTGTGCGCGCCCTGCCCCGTCGAGGTGACATCGCCGTCGCGGACGAGGCACGAGACCTCGCCCTGGGCATCGGTGCCGCCGGTGATGGCTTTCACCGCATAGCGCTCGAGCTTGTACGTCGTCGCGGTGATTTTGCCGATGGCTGCGTAGCACGCGTCGATGACGCCGTCGCCGGACGCGTGCCCCGAGCGCTCTTCGCCGTCGACGCGCAGACGCACGGTGGCGCTCGGCTCGCTGTCGGTCGATGAGGTGACGCTGAGCCCCGCGAGCTCGTAACGATCGGGCACCCGCACCGCCTCTTCGGCGACGATCGCCATCAGGTCCTCGTCGTAGACGTTCTTCTTCTTGTCGGCCAAGGCCTTGAAGCGGGCGAAGGCCTTGTTCATGTCGATTTCCTGCGCGGCGATGCCGAGCTCCTTCAGGCGATCGAGGAACGCGTGTCGCCCCGAGTGCTTCCCGAGCACCAGGCGGTTCGAGCCGACACCGACGGTCTCGGGCCGCATGATCTCGTAGGTAATCTTGTTCTTCAGCACGCCGTCCTGGTGAATGCCGGCCTCGTGCGCGAACGCGTTGTCGCCGACGATCGGCTTGTTTATCGGAATGGGGATACCGGTAATCTGAGAGACGAGACGACTCGCCGAATAAATCTGCTCGGTCACGATGCTGGTCTCGAGACCAAAGAAGTCTTTC
The DNA here is from genome assembly GCA_031400185.1 of Polyangiaceae bacterium. GTDB lineage: Bacteria > Desulfobacterota > Binatia > UTPRO1 > UTPRO1 > UTPRO1. The sequence continues at coordinate 1,282 of JANNPN010000412.1, read as the reverse complement.
CGCGTCCGAAGCGCCATCACGATCTCGTCCATCGATGCGTTGCCCGCGCGCTCGCCGAGACCGTTCACCGTGCACTCGACCTGTCGCGCCCCCGCCTCGACGGCCGCGAGCGAGTTGGCGACCGCCATGCCGAGGTCGTTGTGGCAGTGGGCGCTCCAGCGGACGTTCCGTCCGTCCGGCGTTTCCGCGATCAGGTGGCGGAAGAGCGCGCTCGTCTGCTCGGGGAGCGCGTAGCCGGTCGTGTCGGGCACGTTCAGCGTCACCGCGCCGGCACGGATCACCTCGCCGAACACCGTCACGAGGTAGTCGCGATCGCTTCGCGACGCATCCTCGGCGGAGAACTCGACGTAGTCGAGATGCTTCTTTGCGAATCCGATGGCCCAGCCCGCGGCGTCGATCACTTCTTGGCGGCTCATCATCAGCTTGTGCTTCAGGTGGATGTCAGAGGTGGCGATGAAGATGTGAATGCCGGGACGCTTCGCCTTCTCGACGGCACGGATGGCACGCAGGATGTCGGCTTCCTTGGTGCGCGAGAGGCTGAGCACGATGGGCTTCGTCACGGCCTCCGCGACGCGGCGGACGGAGTCGTAGTCGCCCTCCGACGAGGCGGCGAAGCCGGCCTCGATGACGTCGACGTTCAGCTGCTCGAGCTGCCTGGCGATCGCGACCTTTTCCTCGACGTTCATCGACGCGCCGGGCGACTGCTCCCCGTCACGCAGCGTCGTGTCGAAAATCTGCAGGTGGTTCGATGCGCTCATGTCCTTGGCTCGCTGGTCCGCTCAAAACGAAAGCTCCCGCGTGGCCTGCCTGTGCCAGCGGGAGCAACCATTACGCGGTCGGCGGTACTCCGTGCTTTATCGCAAGTTTCCCACTTTCGCGACCGGTTGCTCCGTCCGCTCCCGGCGAGCTTTGGGCCGGCGTAGGACCCACGTCACCGGCCCGGAGAGCGCGTACAGCATGAACGCAGTGAACATGAAGATCTGAGGCTCGGCGATCACGAATTTCAGGCCTACGATCACGGCCACCAGCATCCAGAGCGGCTGCCGGGGATTCAGGTGGACACCCTTGAAACTGTTGTAGCTGACGTTGCTGACCATGAGCGCCGCCAAACCGTAGATCACCACGAGCAGGATGATGTGCTTGTGCGTCGCCCCTTCGCCGCCGAAGAAGTAATACAGCAGTACCGTCGAGGCAACGGTGTCGGCAGCCGCGGGGATCGGCAACCCCGTGAAATCCTTCTTCGTGCCCAGCTCGGCTTGGACGTTGAAGCGTGCGAGACGGA
>JANNPN010000383.1:0-6795 GCA_031400185.1 Polyangiaceae bacterium | reverse complement strand
GGTCGGGGATGGCTTCGGGGAGCCGCACCTCGCGTGTGCGCAAGACAGAGAAGCTGCGGCGGGCTTTATGCGCTGGGTGGCAGCGATCCGGCGACCGTAGAAGCCATCCCCGACCCGCCCGCCTGCTGCCTCCACCACCCGCGGCACGTTCGGGAACCCGCGACGGCTGCGGCGGATCGCCGATCGGGGGGCGCTCGCTCGGCGGTGGGTCGCCCGGGGACGGAGGTGCGGGCGGCTCGCGGATCGGCTCGGGATGCGGGTCCGGCTCACTCGGGGGAAGGATCGGTCGCGGCGGCGGCGGCTCCTCGACCGGCGGACCCGGGGCGGGGATCTCGCGTGGCGCCGCAGCGATCACCCGACCATCTCCTGCGGATGCGCCTTCCGGATCGTCAGCGGCAGGCGTGCCAGGATCGCGTCGCAGAACGGGTCGAGGTCGTCGGGCGAGCGCGAGGTGATCAGATTGCCGTCCTCGACGACGGCGCGATCGACCCACCGCGCCCCGGCGTTCTCGAGGTCTTTTCTGACCGACGACCACGAGGTGAGCTCGCGGCCCTCGACGAGGTCGGCCTCGATGAGGAGCTGCGGTCCGTGACAGATCGCCGCGACCGGCTTGTTGGTCTCGGCGAAGCGGCGCACGAAGTCGACCATCGATGGCGCGATCCGCAGATGATCGGGCGAATAGCCGCCGGGGATCACGAGCGCGTCGAACGTCGTCGGGTCGACGTCGTCCGGGCCCTGGTCGATCGTGGCCATGAACGTGCCCTGCTTGCCCCAGATCCGATCACCGCGCTGCAGGCCGATGGTGACCACCTCGTGACCGGCTTCGCGGAGGCGAGTGAGCGGCTCACTGAGCTCGGAATCCTCGAATCCTTCGCCGACCGGCATCGCGACTTTCGCCATGGCATGTCCTCCGGACCCGAGGGATTGCAAGTCAGGGACCACCGGCGGCCCCGTGCGATCCACAGGTTGCGACACGTGCGCGTGCAAAGTCTCCAATCTGCCGATCCTTGAGTGGACGCGCGTGCTTTGCCATCCTCCGCCCGCCATGGCCGGCCACGACCGCGAGCTGCAAGCACGCCTCGAGCGGTTCCTCCGCGAGCGACTCGCCGCCGACGCGGTCCGGATCACGGCCCTCGCCCGTTCGACCGAAGGATTCTCGCAGGAGACGTTCCGGTTCGAAGCCGAGCTCGATCACGGCGGCGCGCGCGCTACGCGGACCTTCGTCGCCAAGCGCGAGCCCGTCGCGGGCCTCCTCGAGCCCTACGATCTCGAGCCGGAGTTCCGCGTGCTGCACGCGCTCTCCGCCGACCCTTTCCCGTCGCCGCCGACGCCGTGGTTCACGCGCGACCCCGCGGTGCTCGACCGGCCCTTCTACGTGATGGAGTGTCTGCCGGGCGACGTGCCGGTGCCGGCGCCGAGCGCCGACGGCCGCGGTCCGTTCAGCGACGACGAGCGCCGCACGCTCGGCCCCGAGATCGCGCGCGCGCTCGCCGACCTCCACGCCGTCGACTGGCGTCGGAAGGACCTCGCGTTTCTCGGCGACCCGGGCCCGGGACGCGCCGCCGCGACCCGCGAGCTTGCGCGCTGGGAGACCCGCCTCGAACGGAGTGGTCTCCCGCCGGACCCGGCGATCACCGCGGCGCTGCTCTGGCTGCGCGCCCACGTGCCGAGCTCGGACGAGACGACGCTCGTCCACGGCGACTTCCGCCTCGGCAACTTCCTCGTGACCCGGAACGGCGGCGGCGCACATCTCTCCGGTGTGCTCGACTGGGAGATGGTGCACCTCGGCGATCCGCTGGAGGACCTCGCGTGGTGCGCGTCGCCGCTCTGGCGCGCGGGAACCGAGTACGCGTCGGCGCTCCTGCCGCCCGACGAGCTCGTCGCGGCGTACGCCGCGGCTGCCGGCCGCATCGCCGACCCGGCCCGGCTCCGATTCTACGACGTGCTGACGCTGGTCAAGATGCTCGCGATCATGCAGACCGGCATCCGCGCCTTCAACGATGGACGCACGAGCGATCTCCGCATGGCGATCTTCGACCATCAGATGCCGTATCTCCTGCTCGTGCTCGCCATGACCCTCGACTTCTTCGGCGGAGGTGCCGCCTAGTGCGCGTGCCGGTGGAACGCTTGATCGACGGCGTCGTGCAGACGCTGATCGACGCCGTGCTTCCCGACGTCGCGACCTCGTTCGCGCGCGGCCAGCTCTGGGCCGCGGTCGACGTCCTGAAGAACCTGCGCGACCGCGTCGAGTCGCGCGCCGATCTCGCCGAAGCGGAGGGCGACTCGGCGGGGGCCGCGCTCGAGCGCGCGCTCGGTGCGCTCACGAGCGCGCCCGACGTCGCCGGCCGCGTCCGCGCCGCGCTCGCGGACGTGCCCGCGGCGCCGGCGGTCGCGCGCGCCACCGCACTCCGGGCCGTGCTCGTCGACGCCCTGACGGCGATCGCGACGTTGCCCGAGGACACGGCGCGCGCCGCCCGCGCACCGCTCGCCGAGCACCTCGGCGCGCAGGTGATGCGCGACGTCGCGGTGCTGAAGCCCTCGATGCTCGGAGAGATCTCGCAAGAGCGCGTGCAACGCGCGACCTGAGGAGACCGAGCCCATGCTCACTCGACTCGACGACTATCCCCTCCACCAGACCGCCGAGCCGATCGCGCAGCCCGCGACCGGCGACCGCAATTTTTACGACCGCTACTTCTTCAACGGCTACGACCGCGCGGGCGACCTCTTCTTCGCCGCCGCGCTCGGCGTCTACCCGAACCGCCGCGTGATGGACGCCGCGTTCAGCGTGGTCCGCGGCGGACGGCAGTGGGTGGTGCGCGCCTCACGGCTGGCGCCCATCGAGCGGACCGAGACGACCGTCGGGCCGATCGCCGTCGAGGTGCTGGAGCCGCTGCGTACGCTCCGGCTCCGCGTCGCCGACAACGACCACGGCGTCGCGGCGAATCTGACGTTCGCTGCGCGAACATCTGCAATAGAGGAGCCCCGCTTCACCCATCGCGTCCACGGCCGCCTCGTCATGGACTCGACGCGTCTGACGCAATTCGGCGCGTGGGAGGGACAGGTGACGGTGGACGGCGAGACGATCGACGTCGCGCCCGCCGAGGTTCCCGGCTGCCGCGACCGCTCGTGGGGCATCCGCATCGTCGGCGAGCCGGAAGGCGGCGCACCCGGCATGTTTCCGCAGTTCTTCTGGCTGTGGGCACCGGTCAACTTCGAGGACGTCTGCGTCCACTTCGACGTCAACGAGGACGCGGAGGGACGGCGCTGGCACGCCAACGGCAACCTCGCGCGGGTGGGATCGTTCGGCGACGACGCGATCGAGTACACGAAGAGCGTCGAGCATCGGATCCGCTGGCAGCCCGGCACGCGCCGCGCCGCGAGCGCCGCGATCGTGCTGACCCCGCACGGTGCGACGCCGCGTACCGTCGACCTGGAGCCGATCCTCACCTTCCAGATGCGCGGCCTCGGCTACTTCGAGCCCGAGTGGGGCCACGGCATGTGGAAAGGCGACCTCGCCGTCGGCGGTGACGTCTGGACGCTCGCCGACCTCGACCCCCTCGATCCGCGCCATCTCCACGTGCAGCAGTTGTGTCGCGCCCGTATGGATGGCCGCGCAGGTATCGGAGTTCTGGAGCAATTGGTGATCGGACCGCACGCGCCGTCGGGATTCCGCTCGTTGGTCGATGGCGCCCCCTGAGTCGTGCCGTCGCCGTGCGGAGCTGCGGCGTAGAAATGCCACGAGGCCGTTCGCCAAACTCGGCGCGGCGGTGTAAGCCCCGAATCATCGACCCATGAGCGATCCCACAAACGACGACGACAAACCCGCCCCTGAGGAAGATTTTGCCTCGCTCTTCGCCGCGAGTGAGGCCAAAGCACCGAAAGCCGAGCGCCGCGCGCGCGCCGGCGACACCGTCCGCGGACGCGTGATCGCCGTCGGCGCCGAGACCGCGTTCGTCACGATCGGCGGCAAGTCCGAGGCGGTCATCAGCCTCGCCGAGTTTCGCGATCCGGAGACCGGCGAGGTCACGATCGCCATCGGCGATCAGCTCGAAGCGACGATCACCGACGACGGCACGCGCTCCGGGTCGATCGTGCTCAAGAAGACCTTCGGGCGCGGCGGCCACGTCCCGGGCGAGCTCGAGCAGGCGCTCGCGCACGGCATCGCGGTCGAGGGTGTCGTCACGGGGCAGAACAAGGGCGGGTTCGACGTGCAGGTCGTCGGCCAGCGCGCGTTCTGCCCGGCGTCGCAGATGGACAATCGCCGCCGCGAGGGCGCCGAGTACGTCGGCCAGCGCTTCCGCTTTCGCGTCATCAAGATCGAGGGCAACGGGCGCAACATCGTGGTGTCGCGGCGCTCGCTCCTGGAAGAGGAAACCGCGAAGCTCGCCGAGGCGACGTGGGAGCGCCTGCAGGTCGGCACGACCGTGCAGGGCACGGTCTCCTCGATCCGCGACTTCGGCGCGTTCGTCGACCTCGGCGGCGTCGAGGGACTGATCCACGTCAGCGAGCTCGGCTACAGTCGCTCGCAGCACCCGTCCGAGGTGCTGAAGGTCGGCGAGACCGTCGAGGCCCAGGTGGTGAAGATCGAGCCCGACCCGAAGACCGGGCAAAAGCGTGTCGGCCTCTCGCTTCGCGCGCTCGCGACCGACCCGTGGACGACCATCAAGGAACGTTTCCCGACCGGCACGAGCGTGCGCGGCACAGTCCGGAAGCTCGAGGCCTTCGGAGCGTTCGTCGAGCTCGCCCCCGGCATCGACGGTCTCGTGCACGTGTCGCGCATCGTCGCCGACCGCCGCATCTCGCACCCGCGGCAAGCGCTGAACGTCGGGGACGAGGCGGAGGTCACCGTGCTCTCCATCGAGCCCGAGCAGCGGCGCATCTCGCTCTCGATGGTCGAGGGCGCGCGCCGCGAGCAAGAAGCGACCGAGCACGCGGACCGCCAGGAGGAATCGGCGGCGCTCGCCAAGGCAAATCAGCCGCGCGGGCTCGGCACCTTCGGCGAGCTCCTCCGGCGCTCGATCAAGGACAACGGCTGATTCATTGAACAGGGGGATCGCTCCCCCTGGCTCAGGCTATTCGAGCGCGGCGCGGGCGGCTTTCGGGTCCACGAACGGGCGCGTCCGCGCCGCCCGCACCTCGGCGGCGGTGAAGCGCGTCGCCGCATGGTTGCCGAAGCTCGCGAACACCCAGTCGAGGAGCATCGCGAGCCGTTCGTCGGACAGCGGCGCACTCGCGACGCCCGGGACGCGCAGCACGTAGTCGCGGCCGCCCGGCTTCGCGAGCAGACGGTCGACGCCGCGGAGCGACGGCACGGTCGGGGAGCCGGACGCGTCGAGCTTGTGGCACCCCGCGCAGCTCAGGAGGAAGTCGTGCGCCTCGCGTGCGTCGCTCACGTCGGCCGCCAGCGCGGTCACCGCGATCGTCGCGACCACGAGCCAAGCGGCGACGCCGACGAGCGCGACCCGCCGCCCGCGGTGCGTCACTTCTCGGGCTGCCCTTCCTCGGCCAGGCCGATCACGAGCGCGGTCGAGCAGTGGTACATCTGCGTCGACGCGCCCGCGCACCAATTGATGTCGTTGCTGCGGTACGGGTGGTAGACGGGGCGGTCGCCCTCGTTGCGGTTGCAGAAACAGCGGCCGCAGAAGCCGCGCCCGCAGCAGTCGTTGTACCAGATCGCGTAGTCCTTCCCGTCGGCCGGGTTGCGGCACGTGCCGATCCAGGTGACGGGCGCCATCTCGGTGCCGGGCGGACACGAGGTCTGCGAGCCGCCGCAGCAGCTGCAGAGGAAGCCGTCGATCGCGCAGTGGCGCCAGTACTCGCAGCGCGTCGGGTCGCCCTCGGGGCCCTCGACCTCGGTCGGTGGCTTCGCATCCGGCGACGCGGCGACGCCGCGCGCGATGGGGAGGAGCGGCAGCGCGGCGCCCCCGACCAGGAGCGCGCCGAGCCGGGCGAGGAACCCGCGCCGGTCACTCCGGCGCGCGAGACCGCGGGCGTAGCGTTCGATGAGCCGGTCGATCCCCGTCATGCCGTTCTCCGCACGTCGTCGCCGTGCTCTTGCAACCATTCCTGCATCGACGCAACCCCGAGGCGTGCGGCCTCGAAGAGGCTCTCGACGTGCTCGCGCGTGTTGACGAGGCCCTTCGCGACGAGGGTCCCTGCCGCGTCGATCAAAATCGCGTACGGCAGCTTGCCGACCTGGTACGACAGGCCGAGCGCGCTCGAGACCACGTACGCGTGGCCGTCGAGGCCGGCGCGCGCGACGAACGCGCGGTGCTCGTCGAGGTCGCCGTCGCTCGCGTAGACGAGCCGGGTCGGCGGCACGGCACCCGCCGCGAGTGTCCGCACGACCGGCAGCAGCGTCTTGCAGACGGGGCACGTCGGCGAGACGAAGAAGAGGAGCGTCGAGCGTCCGTCGGCCGCGAGGCCGCCGATCGTGAGCTCGTCGCCCGCGAGCGCCGTCACCGCGTGCACCGGCGCCGCCGCGCCGACCCGCGGCCCGCCGGGCATGACGAGCGCGCCGACCGGGAAGACGCGCTCGTGCAGCACGCCGATCTGGCGCACGAGCGCCGCGACCACGGCCGCGAGCACGACGACCGCGATCCAGAGGAGCACGTTCGAGACGAGCAGCGCCTCGTTCATCGTGCGCCTCCGGCTGCGGTCCGAACGCGCCCAGATTTGAACCCGCAGGAACATGTTTGGAAAGCTGTCCGCAAAGAAGTTAGCCATAATCACTTGGAAGCACGGCTCCCAGAATTAGCGGACCGCTTCTTGAACAAACTGAATTCGAGCACCTTC
>JANNPN010000372.1:0-4427 GCA_031400185.1 Polyangiaceae bacterium | reverse complement strand
TCTTTCGACGACGATTCGGAGATTGCCCGAACCGCCCGCCGGCACTACACCTTGGCCATGATCTCCCGCCGCAATTTCATTCGCTCCATTGTCGCCACCTTCGCGCTGGCTTCGCTGGCCAGTTCAACCGCCATGTTCGCCGCTGATCAATACACCGTTTATGTCGGCACGTACACCGGCGCCAAGAGCAAGGGCATCTACGCCTTCGACTTCAATGCCGCCACCGGCAAAGCCGGCGAGGCGCGACTCGCCGCCGAGATTGCCAGCCCGTCGTTCCTCGCGCTGCACCCCGAAGGCAAGGTGCTGTACGCCGTCAACGAGGTGAATGAAGTCAACGGCGAGAAAGGCGGCGGGCTCAGCGCGTTCAAGATTGAGGCGGGCGGAAAGCTGACCTTGTTGAATCAAGCGTCCACGGTCGGCAGCGGGCCGTGCCATCTGACGGTTGATTCGAAAGGCCGCGCGGTGCTCGTCGCGAATTACGGCGGCGGCAGCGTGGTGTCGTATCGGCTCGAAGCCGACGGGCGACTCGGCAAGCGCGCTTCGTTCATCCAACACACGGGATCAAGCGTGGACAAGCAGCGGCAGGAGGCGCCGCATGCGCATGGTATCTACCTCGACGCGACCGACCGCTTTGCCTACGTGCCAGACCTGGGGTTGGACAAGGTGCTGATCTATCGCTTCGACGGTGCGACGGGCGAGTTGAAGGCGAACGACCCGGCGGCCGGCGTGTTGTCACCGGGTTCAGGACCGCGTCACTTCGCGCAGCATCCGACGAAGCCGCTGGCCTGGTCGCTGAACGAAATGCTCTCAACCATCACGACGATGCACGTGGACAAAACCAACGGCGGACTCAAAGCGGGCGGCACGGTTTCGACCTTGCCCGCCGGCCTCATCATCGAAGGCAACAGCACGGCGGAGATCTTCGCTCATCCGAACGGCAAGTTCCTCTACGCCTCGAATCGCGGCCACGACAGCATCGCGGCTTTCGCGATCAACGAAGCCGACGGCGCCGGATGGAGCGGGTGCCCGAAGCCGTCCGCGAGGTGGTGTGGCTGCTCGAAGAGCTGCGGATGAGCGTGTTCGCCCAGCCGATCGGTGTGGTCGGCCCCGTCAGCGCGAAGCGCATCCGCCTGGAGTTCGAACGCACGGCCGGCGCCCGCCTCGGCTGAACGATCACCTCACGGGTGCGGTTCGAGCACGACGACGGCGGTCTCCGTCGACCTGCGGGCTGCCCAGGCGTCCAGGTGCTTGTCGATCTCCCGCCACCGCGACCACAGCCGTTCCCGCTCCTCGCCCTGCGCGGCGCGGCCGGTGACCAGACGCTTCCCGTCGCGGAGGTCGACGCTGACGTCCGGGTGGGCCTGCAGGTTCAACCACCATGCAGGCTCGCCCTCGCCCCAGCCGTTCATCGCCAGGGTCACGAGGTTCGGTCCGTCCTCGAAGTAGCCGACCATCACGCTTCGCTCGTGGCCGGTCCGCCGCCCGACGGTGTTGAGGCGCAAGGTGCCCCAGCCATTGGGCTTCGGCCGCCACAGGCCGACGTGGCCGCGGGTCAACCGGTACACGCGGCGATGGGCGAACCAGAACGCGTGCATGACCCAGCGCGGTGGAAGCCGTGCCTTCGAGTTCTGCTCGGACATCGGAACACCTCCGTCGATCAGCTCGAGCTCCGACGCCGATCGGTGGGTGCTTCGATGCCGATCAGCAGGCAGGGCAGGAGACCGGGAGTGACTGGCAGCCCGTCGCCCATCCGAGCTGCGATGCCCTCCATGCCTCCATCATGCGCCGCGACGGGCGTGGCGTTCAACCGGACCCGGCCGCCGAAGCGATCAGGCGAGGTACACGTTGCGGATGACTTCGTCGATCGTGGTGACGTCCTGCGCGACGAGCTGCATCGCCTCGTTGCCCATCGTTCGCATGCCCTGTTCGAGGGCGACGTCACGGAGCTCGCGCGGGCTACCGCCCTTGATGAGCACCTTGCTGATCTCGTCCGTCACGGTGAGCACCTCGTAGACGCCGACCCGGTCGCGGTAGCCGGTGTGCAGGCAGAAGTTGCAGCCGGTGCCGCGCACGAAGGTCTGCTTGTCGGGGCCTCCGAGGTGTTGGTACCAGTGCAGCTCGTTCGCGGCCGGGAAGTACGGCGCGGCGCACGCTTCGCACACCCGCCGCACGAGCCGCTGCCCCACCACGCCGACGAGCGACGAGGAGACGAGGAACGGCTCGATGCCCATGTCGACGAGGCGGTAGAGGGCCGAGCTCGCATCGGTGGCGTGCAGCGATGACATCACCAGGTGGCCGGTGAGGGCCGACTGGACGGCGATGCCCGCTGTCTCCTGGTCGCGGATCTCGCCGACCAGGATCACGTCGGGGTCCTGCCGCAGGATCGACTTCAAACCGGTCGCGAACGTGACGTCGGCCTGCAGGTTGATCTGCATCTGGTTGACCTGGGGGAACACGTACTCCACCGGGTCCTCGATGGTCATCACGTTGAGTTCGGCGCGGCTGATCTCGGCCAGCGTCGCGTACAGCGTGGTGGTCTTGCCCGAACCGGTCGGGCCGCTGCACACGATCATGCCGTACGGCTTGTGCACCACCGAGAGGAACCGGTCGTAGGTCTCCGTGGGCATGCCCAGCTCGGACAACCGCTTCATCGAGCGGGTCTTGTCGAGCAGTCGCAGCACTGCGGTCTCACCCCAGATCGTCGACGCCGTCGCGACGCGCACGTCGAGACCGACGCCGTCGACCTGCATCTGGAACTGGCCGTCCTGCGGGGCGCCGCCGTTCGACGATGTCCATCTCCGCCATGATCTTGATGCGGCTCACGAGCTCCGGCCCCACGTTCGCCGGCAGGCTCAGCACCTCGCGCAGCGCGCCGTCGACGCGGTAGCGGATGCGGATCCGGCCCTCGGTCGGCTCCACGTGCACATCGCTGGCCCGGTCGCGCATGGCCTGCGCCACGATCTTGTTGACGAGCTGGATGATCGGGGCGTCGCCGCCGGTGACGACGATCTCGTCGGACTCCTCGGGAGAGGCGTCGGCCCAGATCTGCAGCACGTCGTCGTCGACGGACGACAGCACGCGATAGTGGGTGTTGATCGACACCTGCACGTCGCCGGACGGCGCGAGGTAGATGTTCACCGCCCGAACGGGGAGTTGCTGGAGGGCCGCCCGCACCGCTGGGTCGTTGCCGTCGGCGATGGCGACGTCGAGCACGCCGTCGACCAGGCGCATCGGCATGACGAGGTACTGCCGGGCGATCTGCTCGTCGATCAACTCGATGGCCTCGTCGGTGGGCCGCTCGCGGCGCAGGTCGATCGTCGGGAGTCCGAGCTGCGCGGCGAGGGCGCGCGTGAGCACGCGGGGGTCGAGGACGCCCTGATCGACGAGGATCGCGCCGAGCTGGCGACCCGTGGCGCCCTGCAGGTTGAGCGCCGCGGCCACCTGTTCGGGGGTGATCAGGTTCTCGGCGACGAGCACATCGCCGAGGCGTGCGCGCTCGCCCGCGGCGATCATGGCCGTGAGCTCGGCGATCGGCGAGTCGGCGACGATTTCGGCAGGAGCGGGTTGCTCGCGCCGATTGATCAGTTTCACGTGCGGCACCGTCCGTCGATCGGACGGGGGCGCACGACGGTGTGCAGTCGGTTCGCCTACGGGTTCGCCCACCGGTTCGCACATCGGTGTGCGCACCGCCGACGCGACGCGCCCGGGGACCGGTTCCGGGCGTGGACCGCGGTCTGTCGGACGATCGGCTCCAGCCGGCGAGCCGTGGTGCTCGTCGACGCGACATCGTGATGACGACAGGGCAGCCTTCCCTGCCGCCGTCGCTCACCCCGCTGACGGGTGACGACGAGCGGCTCGCCCCTGCGTCGCCGGTGCGCGGACCGCGTCCGAGCCGTCGTGACGAGCGCCGCATCGAGCGGGCCGAGCGGGCCAAGCTGATCGAGCGGGCGCGCCTCGACGCCGAGGCGCGTGAGCGCGCCGAGGACGGGGTCGACGACAGGTCGGGCCTCGCCACCGGACGCCGCGGCCGCACCCGGTCGATCAGGACCAGGCGCGTCCCCGCCACCGTGCTCATGGTGTTCTCCCGCCAGCTCGCTTCGTTCATGGAAGCCGGCATCTCGGTGATCGAGGCGCTCGAGGTGGTCGGCGCCGAAACCACGTCCGACGCGATGCGCGCCGTGATTGCCGACGTCCGCGCCGGGAATAGGGGAGCGCCGCCTTGGTTGAAAGCAGGACCAGCCGGCGCGCCTGGGTTTCCGCCCGGAAGGCCTGCCAGGATGGAGACCGGTGCACCACGGCGCGATCCAAATAGTCCAATCCGGCCCGTTTGAAGGAAGAATCAGTCCAGGCAAAGCCCGCCGGCTCGATAATTGTGACTTTCAGGCCAAGGCAGGCGGCCATGCGGATGATGGTTGCGGCATTGGGGG
>JANNPN010000428.1:0-1952 GCA_031400185.1 Polyangiaceae bacterium | reverse complement strand
CGCCGGCCGAGGCCGCGCGCCGACGCGCGACGGAGCTGCTCGAACGCGTTGGGTTGGCTGATCGCCTCACGCACCGGCCAGGCGAGCTCTCCGGCGGCGAGCAGCAACGCGTCGCCGTCGGACGCGCCCTCGTGCAGGAGCCGCGCGCAATCCTCGCCGACGAGCCGACCGGCAACCTCGATCCAGCGACCGGCGAGGGTGTGCAGAGCCTGTTGCTCGAGCTCAACCGCGAGCACGACATCACGCTCGTCGTGGTGACGCACAGTGCGAGTCTCGCCGGAGCCATGGATCGAACACTGCGACTGCGGGCCGGGCGGATCGTTCCCGACGGCGCGCACGCGGCCGCCATCTGAAGATGCCGAACGCTGTGGAGGTGGGGATGCGGAGGGGCCGAATCCGGCTGATGATCCGAGCGCTCGTCGCGCTCGTTGCCGTCCTCGCCGTCGCGAGCCCGACGTTTGCGCGACCGGCACGCTCGGCGGCCCCGGCGGTCGACCACGACCGCATCGCGGCGGTCCGCATCGAAGGCAACGCCCGGGTCGACGAGGAAGCGATCCGCATCCACATCCAGACCCGCGCTGGGCAGCCCCTCGACCGCAACACCATCGATACCGACGTCCGCGCCATCTACGGGATGGGTTTCTTCGTGACCGTCGACGTCGAGCGCACCGAGGGCGCCGAAGGCACGGTGGTCGTCTTCCGGGTGCGTGAGCGCCCCCAGATCGCGAGCGTCACGATCGAGGGTACGAAGAAGGTCCGCACCGAGGACGTCGAGGCCGCCCTCAAGGTCCGCCCGCAAACGATCCTCGACGCCGAGAAAATGCGCCGTGGCGTCGCCGACGCCAAGAAGCTCTACGAGGAGAAGGGCTACCTCGACACGACCATCACCCCGAAGACCGAGCCCGTCGCGGGCGCCGACAACGAGGTCGCGCTCACGTACGTCGTCGAGGAAGGGAAGATCGTCCGCATCCAGGAGATCGAGTTCGAGGGCAATACCGCCTTCAGCGACCGCAAGCTGAAAGGTGTGATGACCACCAGCGAGGAGAACCTGATCTCGCGCTTCACCGGCGCGGGCGTGCTCAACGGGGAGGCGTTGAAGACCGACACCGAGCGGCTCACCGCCTTCTACTACGACGACGGCTACATCACCGTGCGGGTCGACGACCCGCGTGTCGAGCGCCGCGACGACGGCCTCTACGTCACGATCAAGATCGCAGAAGGCGACCAATTCAAGGTCGGCACCATCACCTTCACGGGTGACGTCCGGAGCGACCTGGAGCTCGAGAAGGGCCTCGACCTCGCCACCGGCGACACGTTCCGCTCGAGCAAGCTCCGCCAGGACATTTTGAAGATCACCGACCGCTACGGCGACGTCGGCTACGCTTTCGTCAACATCGAGCCCGACACCGAGATCGACCAGGACAAGAAGACGGTCGACGTGGCCTACAAGATCGACCAGGGCCCCGAGGTCGCGATCGACAAGATCCTCATCACGGGCAACACCAAGACCCGCGACAAGATCCTCCGCCGCGAGCTCAAAGTGCAGGAGCAAGAGCGTTTCTCCGGCACCAAGCTCAAGAAAAGCCGCGACGCGCTCAACCGCCTCGGCTTCTTCCAGGAGGTGAACCTCACCACGCAGCGCGGCCGGAGCGAGGAGAAACTGAACCTCCAGGTCGACGTGAAGGAAGGCCAGACCGGGTCGCTCACGGCCGGCGCCGGGTTCAGCTCGGCCGACAGCCTGCTCTTCAACGCCCGCGTCCAGGAGAACAACCTGTTCGGGCGCGGCTATCGCGCGGTGTTGAACGCCGACTTCGGCAGCCGCCGGCAGAACTTCATCGGCAGCTTCACCGAGCCGTGGCTCTTCGACATCCCGCTCACCGCGACGTTCGACGCGTTCCGCTGGCGTCTCGACTACGACGACTTCACCCGTGGCGGCACCGGCGTCGGGCTCC
>JANNPN010000425.1:0-8142 GCA_031400185.1 Polyangiaceae bacterium | reverse complement strand
CTCGACGAGCTCGGTCACCCGCTCGGCGAGCATGCGGCGGGCCCGCAGCTCGGCGGCGAGCTCGCCGATCCGGGTCACGAGCGGCCCGTGCGTCATCCGGAGCCACTGGTCGTACGCGGGTTGCTCGACGTCCTCGAAGCGGCGGAGTCGCGCCTCCAGCTGCGCGAGCTCCCGGCGCTCGTCGGCCTCCTCGCGCGCGAGGCGGCGGAGGATCCCCGGGAGGTCGGCGACGATCGGCAGGCTCATGCGCTGGCTCCAAGCACGGGCGATTCTGATACAAGCCCCCGGCATGCCAGAGCCAGCCGTGCCGATCGAGCAGCTGACGACGCCCGCCGAGGTCGAGCGCCTCGCCGCGGACGCGCGCGCCGCCGGCCGGATCGGGCTCGACACCGAGTTCCTGTGGGAGCGCACGTACGCGCCCGTCCCGTGCCTCGTGCAGGTGGCGGCGGCCGAGCGCATCGCCATCCTCGACCCGATCGCCGGCGTCGACGTGACGCCGATCGCCGCACTGGTCGCCGACCCGGCCGTCGAGGTCATCATGCACGCCCCGGCCGCGGACCTCGTGCTCTTCGCGCGCCGCTTCGGCGTGAAGCCGACGCGCATCTTCGACGTGCAGCTCGTCGCCGGCTTCGTCGGCCTCGGCACGTCGCTCGCGTACGAGCGCCTCGTCGACCGCGCGCTCCGCGTCCACCTCGAGCACAACGAGACGTTCAGCAACTGGGTGAAGCGCCCACTCTCGCCGACCCAGATCGCGTACGCCGCCGACGACGTCCGCCACCTGCACGCGCTGGCCGACACGCTCACGCGCGACCTCGCGAAGCGCGGACGCACCGCGTGGGCCGAGGACGAGCTCGCGCGCCGCTACGGGGCCGCGACCGCCGCCCCCGACCCGCGGCAGGCGTATCTCAAGCTGGCGCGCCGCGGCCGGCTCTCCGGGCGCCAGCTCGCGCTGCTCCGCGAGGTGGCCGCGTGGCGCGAGACCGAGGCGCAGACGAGCGACCTGCCGGTCGGCTGGGTCGTGAAGGACCCGACGCTCGTCGAGATCGCGCGAACGATGCCGCGCGACCCGGACGCGATCGGCCGCGTACGCGGCGCGAGCGGCCTCTCCGGCGCGGCCCGCGCGCGCTTGCTCACCGCGATCACGGCCGGACTCGCGGCGGAACCCATCGACCCGCCGCGCGAGCTGCCCCGCGAGCTCGCCCGCCGCGTCGCCGCCGCGTCGGACCTCGCCGCGGTCCTGCTCCGCGTCCGCTGCGACGCCGCCGACGTCGCGTCGGAGCTCGTGGCGACCCGCAGCGACCTCGAGCGCTACGTCGAGCTGCTGGTCGCCAGCGGCGCCGCCGAGCATCCGCTCGCCCAGGGCTGGCGCGCCGAGATCGTCGGCCGCGAGCTCGCCGACCTCGTCGCCGGCCGCATCACCATCGCCACCCTCGCGACCGCGCCCTACCTCGCGGTCCTGGCGCGCACGGACTGACACGCAGCCGTGCGTCGGGCGCGGTGCCCGCCGGGCCCGGGCTCGAAAATCGCCGGCGAGGGACCGCGCGCTCAGCGCCGAACGGGAGCGCGTATCTCGACCACCGGCGACGTCGTGGGAGCCAGCCACCCACCCCCGAGGGCCTTGTAGAGCGCGACGAGCGCGATCGCGGTGACCGTCTCGCTGTTCGCGAGGTCGTTCTCGGCCTCCAGGAGGCGCCGCTCGGTGTCGAGCACCTCGAGGAAGTTCGAGACCCCGTACTCGTAGCGCTCGCGTGCCCGCGCGGTCGCGCGCTCGCTCGCCGCGGCGGAGATGCGAAGCTGGTCGCGACGCTCCTGCTCGCGCGTGAACGTCACGAGCGCGTTCTCGGTCTCTTCGAGCGCCAGCAGCACGATCTGCTCGTAGATCGCGAGCGCCGCCTCGGTGCGGGCGTCGGCCGCCGCGATGCGCGCGCGGACCCGTCCCAGGTCGAAGGCCGCCCAGAAGACGCGCGGTCCGAAGCTGAACGTGTCGGCGCCGGCGGCGCCGAGCCCCGCGAAGCTCTGCGATTGGAGTGCGATGCTCCCGACGAACGTGACCCGCGGGAACAGGTCGGCGACCGCGACCCCGCGCCTCGCGGTCGCGGCGATCAGATCGTTCTCGGCCGCAGCGAGGTCGGGACGGCGCCGCACGAGGTCCGCGGGCGTGCCGATCGCGGCGAGCGGCGGGAGCCGCGGGAGCGGCCGCCGCGCCGCCAGCTGCTCCGTGAGCGCCGTCGGTGGCGCGCCGACGAGCACCCCGAGCCGGTGCCGCGCCCGTTCGGCGATCGCGCGGAGCGGCGGAATCGTGGCGAGCGTGGCGGTCAGCTGCGCCTCGGCGCGCGCCGTATCGAGCTCGGTCCCACGGCCCCCTTCGAGCAGGACCTTCGTGAGGTCGAACGTCGACTGCTGGTTCGCGGCGTTCCGTTCGGCGACCTCGAGCCGGAGCTGCGCACCGCGGAGCTCCATGTAGGAGCGGCCGACCTCGCCCTGCACGCTCACCAGCACGTCGCGCACCCGGCTCTCCGCCGCCGCGAGGTCGGCCGTCCGCGCCTCGACCGAGCGGCGCACCCGTCCGAAGATGTCGATCTCCCAGCTCGCGTCGAAGCCGACGTCGTAGAGCCCGACGTCCCGGTCGATGCCGCCGAGCGAGCCGCTGCCTTTGCCGCGAATGCTGTCCTTGCTGCCGCGCGCCTGGCTGTAGCCGCCGGAGCTCGTCACGGTCGGCGCCAGGTCGAGCATCGTCTCGACCCGGAGCGCGCGCGCCTCGCGGACGGCCGCGGTCGCGACCGTGAGCTCGCGGTTGTGGGCGGCGGCGCGCGCGACGAGCGCGCTCAGCTCTGGGTCGGCGAACTCGTCCCACCACGCCGCCTCGACGAGATCGCGACCATCGCCCGCGTTCGGGGCGCCGAACCGGTCGGGGACGTCGAGTGCCGGCGCCCGGTAGTCGCGACCCGCGAGGTTGCACCCCGTGACGCCGAGCCCGAGCCCGACCGCCGTGAGCACGATCGCGATCGACGCGACCGACGGGCGCCGCCCCCGGAGCGCCCCGCGGATCACGACGAAGAACACCGGCGTGAGGAACAACCCGAGCGCCGTCACGCCGAGCATGCCGGAGAAGACGGTCGTGCCGAGCGTCTGCCGCATCTCGGCGCCGGGCCCGTGGGCGCGCGCGAGCGGCAGCACGCCGAGGATGAACGCGAACGACGTCATGAGAATGGGCCGGAGCCGGAGCCGCGCCGCCTCGATCGCCGCCGCGAAGCGGTCCTTCCCCTCGTCCTCCTGCTGCTTCGCGAACTCGATGATCAAGACGGCGTTCTTGGCGGCGAGACCTATCAATACGACCAGGCCGATCTGGGTGATCAGGTTGTTGTCCATCCCGCGGAGCCAGACGCCGAGGAGCGCGAACGGCAGGCACATCGGCGCGATCAGGATGATCGCGAGCGGCAGCGACCAGCTCTCGTACTCGGCGGCGTGCACGAGGAAGACGAACAGCACGCAGAGCGGAAAAATGAGCAGGCCGGCGTTCCCGGCGAGCTCGGCCTGGTACGCGAGGTCCGTCCACGCGATGCCGAAGCCGAGCGGCAGCTTCTCCGCGAGGCGCGCGACCGCCGCCATCGCCGTCCCCATGCTGCCGCCGGGCGCCGCGTCGGCATTCACCTCGGCGCCGGGGAACATGTTGTAGCGGACGACGCGGTCGGGCCCGCTCTGCCACGTGACGTCGAGCACCGAGCCGAGCGGCACCATGTCCCCGGCCGTGTTGCGCGTCTTCAACTGCTCGATGTCGCGCGGCTCGTTCCGGAACTCCGCCTCCGCCTGCGCCCGCACCTGGAACGTACGGCCGAAGAGGTTCAGGTCGTTCACGTAGAGCGACCCGAGATAGACCTGGAGGGTATCGAAGATGCTGCCGAGCGGGATGCCGAGCTTCTGCGCCTTCACGCGGTCGACGTTCGCGTAGAGCTGCGGCGTCGACGCGCGGAACGTCGTGAAGACGCCGGCCAGCTCGGGGTCGTGGTGGGCCTCGTCGACGAGCTGATCGGTCGCGTCCTGGAGCGCGCGGAGCCCGCGCCCCGCCTGGTCCTGCACCAGGAACTTGATGCCGCCCGACGTGCCGAGGCCCTGCACCGGCGGCGGCGGGATGACGAAGATCTGCGCCTCTTGGATCGCGCCGAGCCGTTGCTGCAGCGTGCGCTGGAGCTCCGGTGCCGTCGGTCCGTGGACGCGCTCCTCGAAGGGCTTCGGGCCGACGAAGATGGCGCCCGCGTTCGAGCTGTTCGCGCGGGTCGCGCCCGAGAACCCGGCGAACGCGACCGCGTACGAGACCCCGGGCGTCTCGAGGATGATCTCGATCGCCCGTTTCACGACCGCGTCGGTGCGCTCGAGCGACGCGCCGTCGGGCAGCTGGATGGCGGTGATCAGGTAGCCCTTGTCCTGGGCCGGGATGAAGCCCGTCGGGATCGACCGGAACCCGATGATGGTGACGACGATCAGCGCGGCGTAGAGCGCGAGCCCGAGCACGCTCCGGTGCAGCAGCCACCCGACCGCGCGGGCGTAGGCGTTGGCCATGCGCTCGAACGCGCGATTGAACAGCGCGAAGAAGCGCCCGAGCAGGCGCTCGGTCAGGCGCTCGAACCAGTCGCGCGGCGCGTCGTGCGGCTTCAGGAGCAGCGCGCAAAGCGCCGGCGAGAGCGTCAGCGAGTTGAAGGCGGAGAGCAGGGTCGCGACCGCGATCGTGAGCGCGAACTGCCGGAAGAACTGCCCGGTGATGCCGCCGAGGAACGCGGTCGGCACGAACACGGCGCAGAGGCCGAACGCGATCGCGACCACCGCCGCCGTCACCT
The DNA here is from genome assembly GCA_031400185.1 of Polyangiaceae bacterium. Taxonomy (GTDB): domain Bacteria; phylum Desulfobacterota; class Binatia; order UTPRO1; family UTPRO1; genus UTPRO1. The sequence goes on along the minus strand of JANNPN010000425.1, from coordinate 3,310 downwards.
CCTCCATCGCCTTGTACGTCGCCTGCCGCGTCGGAAGTCCGGCGGCGAGATGCCGCTCGACGTTCTCGACGACCACGATCGCGTCGTCGACGACGATGCCGATCGCGAGCACGAGCCCGAAGAGCGACAGCATGTTGAGCGAGAACCCGAGCGCCGCCATCGCCGCGAAGGTGCCGACGAGCGACACCGGGATCGCGAGGAGCGGGATCACGCTCGCGCGCCAATTCTGGAGGAAGACGAGCACGACGATCACGACGAGCAGGATCGCCTCGAACAGCGTGTGGATCACGGCCTCGATCGACTCGCGGACGAAGATCGTCGGGTTGTAGACGATGCGGTACTCGAGCCCCTCGGGAAAGCGCGCCGACAACGTCCGCATCGCGTGCTCGACCGCGTCGGAGGTCTCGAGCGCGTTCGATCCCGGACGCTGCGCGACCGCCATCGCGACCGCGGGCTCGCCGTTCAGGTAGCTGTTGACGGAGTAGTCGCGCGCCCCGAGCTCGACCCGCGCCACGTCGCGGACCCGCGTGATGCGGCCGTCCATGCCGGTCTTGATGACGACGGCACCGAACTGCTCCGCGTCGAGCAGGCGGCCGAGCGTCGTCACTGGCAGTTGGAACGCCGTGCCCTGCGGCGCCGGCGGCTGCCCGATCACGCCCGAAGCGACCTGGATGTTCTGGTCGCGGAGCGCCGCGATGACGTCGCTCGTCGTAATGTTGCGGGCGGCGAGCTTGTCGGGGTCGAGCCACGCCCGCATGCTGTACTCGCGGAGGCCGAAGAGGTTCACGTCGCCGACGCCGTCGATGCGCGCCAGCACGTCGCGGACCTGAATGAGCGCGTAGTTCCCGATGTAGAGCTGGTCGTAGCGCTTGGTCGGAGACAGCAAGTGAACGACCATGAGCAGGTCGGGCGAGCTTTTGATCGTCGTGACGCCGACTCGCCGTACGTCCTCTGGAAGTCGAGGCTCCGCGATCGCGACCCGGTTCTGGACGAGCACCTGGGCCTCGTCGAGATCGGTGCCGAGTCGGAAGGTGATCGTCAGCACCATCTGGCCGTCGGTCGTCGCTTGCGAGGACATGTACAGCATATCCTCCACACCGTTCACCTCTTGCTCGATCGGGGTCGCGACGGTCGCGGCGATCACCTCCGGCGGCGCGCCCGGATACGACGCGCGCACGACGATCGTCGGCGGCACGACCTCGGGATACTGCGCGACCGGCAGCACGGAGTACGCGAGGCTCCCGAGGAGCACCGTCACGATCGAGAGGACGGCGGCGAAGATCGGGCGGTCGATGAAAAAGTGCGAGATGCCCACCGCGGCGCCCCTTACAGGTCGTCGGGGGTCGGCCCCGGGCTCGGCAGGGTATCCGGCGGCGACGCCGGGAGATGCGGGCTCGGGCACGGCGGCAGCGGCTTCTCCTCGGGAGCGAGGACGATGCCGGGACGCACGCGCTGGAGCCCCGCGATGACGATGCGATCCTCGCCGGTGAGGCCGTCGCGCACGATGCGCTTCCCTTCGTACCGCGGTCCGATCTCGATCGTGCGGTACTGCGCCTTGTTCTCGGCGTCGAGCACCCACACGAAGCGCTGCGCCTGGTCGGTCGCGATCGCCTCGTCGGGGATGAGGACGGCCTCGTACTTGCCGCTCCCCGCCAGGCGCAGGCGCACGAACTGTCCCGGGCTGAGCAGCAGGTCGTGGTTCGGCACGATCGCACGTCCCTGCATCGTCCCCGTCGACGGGTCGAGCTGGTTGTCGACGAAGTCCATCCAGCCCTGGTGCGGGAACGTCGCCTCGTCCGCGGCCCCGATCTCGACCGGGTTCTGCACCTCGCGCGAGCTCGGCCGCTGGCCGGAGAGATTCAGCCGCGAGTACTTGAGGTACGCCTGCTCGTCGACCTCGAAGTACGCGTACAGCGGATCGAGGGTGACGATCGAGGTGAGGAGGGTCGCGTTGCTCGTGCCGCCGCCGACGATCAGGTTGCCCTCGGTGACGAGATGGCGGCTCGCCCGCCCGCTGATCGGCGCGGTGACCCGCGTGAACTCGACGTCGAGCGCGGCGGCCGCGACCGCGGCGCGCGCCCCCATGAGCGACGCCTCGGCCTGCCGCACGGCCGCCGTCCGGGTGTCGGCCTCCTCCTTGGAGATGGCGCGTGATTTCACGAGAAACTCGGCGCGCACGAGGTCCTTCCTCGCGAGGTCGAGCCGCGCCTCGGCGAGCTCCTGGTCGGCGCGGGTCCGCGCGAGCACCGCCTCGTACGGCCGCGGGTCGATCACGAACAGCAGATTTCCCGCCGACACGACCGCGCCGTCGGCGAAGTTGATCGATTGCAGGTAGCCGCTCACCCGCGCCCGCACCTCGACCGACTGGACCGCGGAGAGCCGGGCCGTGTACTCGTCCCACTCGACGACCGACTGCACCAGCGGGTGCGCGACGGTCACCGTGGGCGGCGGCGCCGGCGGCGCCTCGTGCTTGCCGCAGGCCGCTATCACCAGGAGGCTCGCGAACGTCGCCGCTCTACGAGCGATGCCGCGACGACTGCGTACCCCGCGCCCGACCATTGCCGCGCGGAAGATACCAGACGTGCGAATTCACGCCACACGATTGACTCCGGCCACTCCCGGCCGTACGCGTGCCGGCAGCCTGCCGATGCTGCCACGCGACGACCGCGCGACGAGGGACGCGCGCTGCTGGCACTGCGACCGCGCGCTCGACCCGGCGGATCGCTACTGCCGCGGCTGCGGCGAAGGCCAGGGCGGCTCGCTCGCGTGGTACTACCGGCCGCTCTGGATCGTGGTCCTCGCCCTCGTCGCGCTCGGGCCGTTCGCGGTGGTCCTCGTTATGCGAACCCCCCGCCTCCGTCCGGCGGCGAAGTGGCTCCTGTCGCTCGGGCTCCTCGCGTTCTTCGCCTACCTCGGCTGGGAGCTGTGGAAGGCGACGGAGGCGCTGCTCGAGGTGTAGCCTGCGGGCGCTGATGGACACGACGACAGCGGCGATCGTGGTGCACGGCGGCGCGGGTGCCTTGGACGCGTCGACCGCCGACGCGCGCGCGACCGCGGTCGACGCCGCCGCCGCTGCCGGCTTCGCGGTGCTGAGCGCCGGCGGCAGCAGCCTCGACGCGGTCGTCGCCGCGGTCACACGGCTCGAGGACGACCCCCGCTTCAACGCCGGGCTCGGGAGCGTCTTGACCGAGGACGGCACCGTCGAGCTCGACGCGTCGATCATGGCGGGCGCCGACCTCCGCGCCGGCGCCGTCGCGGTCGTCCGCGGGGTCGCGAACCCGATCCTCCTTGCCCGCGCCGTCCTGGAGGA
>JANNPN010000424.1:0-13428 GCA_031400185.1 Polyangiaceae bacterium | reverse complement strand
CCATGGTGGCGGATGCGCTGGAGTACATCGACCTGGACGGCGTCCTGACGTTCTGGCCGCGTCGCTCGGCGCGCTCCTCGAAAGTCGCGGCCTCAAGGTCACGATGCTGAAGATGGATCCGTACATCAACGTGGATCCCGGCACGATGAACCCGTTCCAACACGGCGAGACGTTCGTCACCGACGACGGCGCCGAGACCGACCTCGATCTCGGCCACTACGAGCGCTACGTCTCGACGCCGATGACGCAGAAGAACAACATCACGACCGGACGCGTCTACCAGTCGGTGATCGAGAAGGAGCGCCGCGGCGACTACCTCGGCGGTACGGTGCAGGTGATCCCGCACATCACCGACGAGATCAAGGCGCGCATCGCCGCCGCCGCCGAGGGATTCGACGTGCTGATCGGCGAGGTCGGCGGCACGGTCGGCGACATCGAGAGCCTCCCGTTCCTCGAGGCCGTCCGTCAGTTCCGCGCCGACTACGGACGCGACAACGTCATCTACGTGCACCTGACGCTGGTGCCGTACATCTCGTCCGCGCACGAGCTGAAGACGAAGCCGACCCAGCACAGCGTGAAGGAGCTGACAGGCCTCGGCATCCAGCCCGACGTGCTGCTCTGCCGCACCGACCGGATGCTCGACCAGAAGCTGAAAGCCAAGATCGCGCTCTTTTGCAACGTCGAGGAGAACGCGGTCATCACGGCGCGCGACGTCGACTGCATCTATGAGCTGCCGCTGGTCTTCCACGACGAGGGGTTCGACGAGCGCATCGCCGAGCGCCTCAACATGTGGACGGGGACGCCGAAGCTCTCGCGCTGGAAGAAGATCGTGAGCGTCGCGAAGAACCCGAAGGAGCGGGTACGGATCGCGGTCGTCGGCAAGTACGTGGACGTCGTCGACTCCTACAAGAGCTTGAACGAGGCGCTCACGCACGGCGGTCTCGCGAACGAGTGCGCCGTGGATCTCGCCTACGTGGACTCGGAGGAGATCGAAAAGAAGGGCCTCGGCGCGCTCAAGGACGCCGACGGCATCCTCGTGCCGGCGGGCTTCGGCCAACGCGGCACCGAAGGCAAGATCGCCGCCGTCCGCTACGCGCGCGAGCAACACGTGCCGTTCTTTGGGATCTGTTTCGGCATGCAGATGGCGGTGATCGAGTTCTCGCGCCACGTCTGCGGGCTCGACCGTGCAAACTCCGCCGAGGTCGACCCCGACACGCCGCACGCGGTGATCGACCTCATGACCACGCAGAAGAGCATCGACAAGAAGGGCGGGACGATGCGCCTCGGGGCGTATGCCTGCGTGCTCGTCGACGGGTCGCTGGCCGCGAAGGTCTACGGCAAGAAGAAGATCTCCGAGCGGCACCGGCATCGCTTCGAGTTCAACAACGCCTACCGTGAGGCCATAGAGTCGTCCGGCATGCGTCTCTCCGGCCTCTCGCCCGACGGCGGGCTCGTCGAGATGGTCGAAATCGTCGACCACCCGTGGTTCATCGGATGCCAGTTCCACCCCGAGTTCAAGTCGAAGCCGCTCGATTGCCACCCGCTGTTCCGCGGGTTCATTCGTGCTGCGCTCGTGCGTCGGAGCGCCGCGCGCGACACGCTGCCGCTCGGCAACCTGCGCGCCGCGCGCAGCTGAGCCGGTCGCGGTCGAACGAGGCATCGTGAGCGAGCGCACGGTTGCGGTCGGATCGGTTCTCTTCGGTGCCTCGCGGCCGTTCGCGCTGATCGCCGGTCCGTGTGTCATCGAAAGCCGTGACTCGACCCTGCGTCATGCCGAACGCATCCGCGACGTCGCGCGCGGACTTGGCGTGCCGTACGTGTTCAAAGCGTCCTTCGACAAAGCGAATCGGACCTCGCGCGACGGCTTTCGTGGGCCCGGGCTCGACGAGGGCCTCGCGATCCTCGCCGAGGTACGGCGCGAGATCGGCGTCCCCGTGCTCACCGACATCCACGAAGCGTCGCAGGTCCCTGCCGTCGCCGCGGTCGTCGACGTGATGCAGACGCCGGCGTTCCTTTGTCGGCAGACGGATTTCCTGGTGGCCGTCGCGGCGGCCGGGAAGCCGGTCAACGTGAAGAAGGGGCAGTTCCTCTCGCCCGCCGAGATGGAGCACGTCGTCGCCAAGACGAGCGCCGGCGGCAACCACCAGCTGCTCGTGACCGAGCGCGGTGCCAGCTTCGGCTACAACAACCTGGTCGCCGACATGCGCTCGCTCGCCATCATGGCGCGCTTCGGCTACCCCGTCGTCTTCGACGCGACCCACAGCGTGCAGCTCCCGGGCGGCGGCGGCTCCAAGTCGGGTGGGCAGCGCGAGTTCGTGCCGACGCTCGCGCGCGCGGCAGTCGCCGTGGGCGTCGCCGGCATCTTCATGGAGGTGCACGAGGATCCCGACCACGCCATGAGCGACGGACCGAACTCGCTCCGACTGGCCGACCTCGGCGCGCTGCTCGCGAGCCTCGCGGCGATCGATCGCGTCGTGAAGTCGGCGGCTGTGGCGGCGGAGGTGCGGTCGTGAAACGCGTCGGCCGTTCCCGTCCCGAACGCCCCGCCGCTTCCGGCGAGTCGGTACCCGTCGCAAGCATCGGACACGCGCGGCGCGTGCTCACGATCGAGGCCGCCGCGCTCACCACCCTCGCGGCGCGGCTCGACACGAGGTTCGACACGTCCGTGCGGCTGATCGCGGAGCGCGGCGGCAAGGTCGTCGTGACCGGCATGGGGAAGTCGGGCCACGTCGGACGGAAGATCGCCGCGACCCTCGCGAGCACGGGCACGCCGGCGTTCTTCCTGCACGCGGCCGAGGCGCTTCACGGCGATCTCGGCATGCTCGAGCGCCACGACCTCGTGCTCGCGGTCTCGAACAGCGGCGAGACCGCCGAGATCCTCGACCTCGTGCCGCATGTGAAGCGGCTGGGCCTGCCGCTGATCGCGCTCACGGGCCGGCCCGCGTCGACGTTGGCACGCGCCGCCGACTCGTGCCTCGACGTGAGCGTCGCCGAGGAAGCGTGTCCGCTCGGGCTCGCGCCGACCGCGAGCACGACCGCGGCGATCGCGATGGGCGACGCGCTCGCGGTTGCGCTCCTCGAGCACCGCGGATTCCGTCCTGAGGACTTCGCGGCCCTGCATCCGGCGGGCACGCTCGGCCGGAAGCTCCTCCGGGTGAGCGAGCTGATGCACGTCGGCGACGAGCTGCCGCGCGTGCCGCTCGCGAGCCCGATGCGGGACGCGCTCCTCGAGATGACGGCGAAGCGTCTCGGCGTGACGGCGGTGGTCGACGCCGACGGGCGGCTTGCCGGTGTCGTCACCGACGGCGACCTCCGCCGCGCGCTCAGCGACGGCGGCGATGTGATGACGCGAGCGGTCGCGGACGTCATGTCGCGTACGCCGAAGACGATCGTCGCCGATGCCCTCGCCGCGTTGGCCGTCGCGACGATGGAGCGCCACGCGATCACCGTTCTGTTCATCCTCGACGGCGACGGGCGCTTGGCCGGTGTGATCCATCTCCACGATCTGCTGCGGGCCGGCGTCGTCTAGTGGCCCACGGCGCCCTCGAACGGATCGCACCGCGTCCCGCGGTGCCGCGCGCGCTGGCGCTGCGTGCCCGCAAGGTGCGGGTCGTCGCCGTCGACGTCGACGGCGTGCTGACCGACGGGCGCGTCGCGATCGACGCCGCGGGGCGCGAGGTCCGGGTCTTCCACGAGGCAGACCGGGCCGCGATCACGCTGCTGCGGCGCGCCGGCATCGACGTGCTCGCGCTCGGCGCGCGGCGGACGCGCGCGATCCCGGCATGGGCGCGAAAGCTCCGGATCACGTCGGTCCTGGCGGGAGTCGGCGAGGCGCACGGATCGATGCGCGGGTTCTGCCGCCGCCGCGGCCTCGAGCTCGAGGCGGTCGCGTATGTCGGCCACGACGTGCTCGACCTGCCGCTCTCGACCGCGGTCGGCCTCGCGATCAGCGTCGCTGATGGCGCCGATCACGTCCGGCGCGGCGCCCATTGGGTCACGACCCGCGCGGGCGGAGGCGGTGCGCTCCGCGAGGTCGCGGAGCTCATCCTGCGGGCCCAGGGACGGTGGGCGAGCACCATCGGCGAGATGTGGCGACGGTGGGACTAACCTCATCGCTTCGGCACAACAGAATCAAAGCTTTACTATCGTGACCCTGGCCGGTATTATTTTTGCATGCATGTTGCTCCGCCCTCCTCGTCGACGCGGAAGCGCGTCCGGACCGTGCTGGGGCTCCTCATGATCCTGACCGTCGGCGCCGTGGGGGTGCAGCTGGCGCGCAGCCAGTGGGCCCAGCATCTGCGCAGCCTCCGGACCCGCGAGCTCGATTTTCTGCCGCAGGTTTCCCAGCGCATCCAGAACTTCCGCCGGGTGAAGATGGAGGGCGACCGCAAAGTGTGGGAGGTCGCCGCGCGCGAAGCGCAGTACTTCGAAGAGGACAAGCAAATCATCGTCGACGACCCCGAGGTCAGCTTCTTCGCCAAGGACGACCAGGGCGTCGTCTCCGTCAAAGGCAAGCAGGGCAAGATCCTCCTCGACGGGCGCGAGATGGAGCGTGTCGACCTGGAAGGCGACATCGAGCTCCGCTTCCGGGACTATCTGGTGCGCACGGACAAGGCGTTCTACCAGCGCGCGGACGACGCGGTGGTGTCGCCGGGGACGGTCGTAGTGACGGGCGACGGTCTCTCGCTCAGCGGTCGGCGCATGACGCTCGAAATGGACGCGCAGCGGGTGCGGTTCGAGGGGAAGGTCCAGACGGTTCTGGAGCGGGCGTCCGAGGGAGCTGATGCGGGGAAGTCATGACTCGGTCGTTTGGGTCGTGGTCGTCCTGCTGTCGTCGGTCGTGCTCGCACGGGCCGAAGACACAAAGCCCGCGGCATCGGCCGCGAGCGAACCCGGATCGTTCTTCCAGAGCCTGTCGCTCGGCTCGAACAAGGGTCCCGTCCGGATCGACTCCGACTCGCTGGAGCTCGACTACAAGAGCAGCAACGTGATCTACCGCGGCCACGTCATGGTGACGCAGGGAGACGTCACCCTCAACAGCGACACGCTGTCGATCCGCTATGACCCGCAAGCCGTCAAGCAGACCGGGAAGTCGGCAGACGGTACGGACAAGGGCGCGGCGACGCCGGCGCCGAAAGGCAGCGACGCCGATCGCATCAAGGAGATCATCGCCGAGGGAAATGTCCGAATCCGGCAGGGCACCAGGCTCGCCGAGGGACGGCGGGCGGTGTTCGACCAAGCGAAGCAGACGTTCACGCTCAGCGACGGCGCGGTCCTGCACGACGGCCCGAACCAGGTCGCTGGGGAACGCGTCATCGTCTATCTGAAGGAAGAGCGGAGCGTCGTCGAAAGCGGCTCCAACTCGCGCGTGAAGGCCGTGCTGTATCCCGGCAAGGACGACCTCGCGGCGAAGCCGGCTGCGGCTCCGAGCCCCGCCATCGGACCGACGGCGCCATGACCGAATCACTGCTCACGGCCGAGCGACTCGACAAGTCGTTCGGAGGACGGCGCGTCCTTCGCGATGTCTCGGTACGAATTTCCGCAGGCGAGGTCGTCGGTTTGCTCGGCCCCAACGGCGCCGGCAAGACGACGACATTCTACATGATCGTCGGCCTTTTGCGGCCCGACGCCGGACGGGTGGCGTTGAACGGCGTCGATGTGACCGATCTGCCGATGTACCAACGAGCGCGCGCGGGCATCAGCTATCTGCCGCAGGAAGCGTCGGTCTTCCGCAAGCTCACCGTCGAAGACAACGTGCTCGCGATACTGGAGACGTTGCCGATTTCTGCCGAGGAACGCCAAGGACGGCTATGGCGACTTCTCGAAGAGCTCAGCATCGCACATCTGGCAAAGACGAAGGCATACGCTTTGTCAGGCGGCGAGCGTCGGCGGTTGGAGATCACCCGTGCACTCGTCATATCGCCGGCGTTCATGCTGCTCGACGAGCCGTTCGCCGGCATCGACCCGATCGCCGTCCTCGACATCCAGAACATCATCCGGCAGCTCAAGGAGCGGGGAATCGGCGTCTTGATCACTGACCACAACGTGCGCGAGACGCTCGGCATCTGCGACCGCGCGTACATCCTGAACGAAGGATCGATCCTCGAAGAGGGCATTCCTTCGCACATCGCGGCGAGCCGCCAAGCGCGCGAAATCTATCTCGGCGAACGGTTCAGTCTCTAAACCATGGCTCTCGAAACCAAGCTCTATCAAAAACTGACCCAGCAGCTGGTGATGACGCCCCAGCTCCGCATGGCGATCAAGATCCTCCAGGTCGGCCGCATGGAGCTCGAAGCGTTGATCGTCGACGAGATGTCTCAGAACCCCGTGCTCGAGGAGGTCGCCGAGGCGAGCGAAGAGCAACAGAAGGCCGATGCGACGTTCGAAACCTCGGAAGTCCCGACCGTCGACGGCACCGTCGCGAGCACGACCACGGACGAATGGAAGCCGAACGAGGACGCGGCGCCCGAGGTCACGGCCGCGAACGCGCTCGGCGAGATCGACTGGAAGGACTACCTCGACAACTACGGCAACGACTTCCACAGCCAGCCCGCCGGCTCAGCGAACGACCACGACGAGGACAAGCGCCCGGCGCTCGAGAACACGCTGGTCAAGACGAGCTCGCTCGTCGACCACCTCATGTGGCAGCTGCGCCTCTCTGATCTGAACGAGCAAGACAAGACGATCATCGGGATGCTCATCACCAACCTCGACGGCGACGGGTATCTCCGGCTGCCACTGGAAGAAGCCGCCTTCATGGCAGGCGCCGAGCTCGAGGCGACCGAACGGCTGCTGCGCGTGCTGCAGGGATTCGATCCGTCGGGTGTCGCGGCGCGCACACTCTCCGAGTGCCTGCTCTTGCAACTCGCGCAGCTCGGACAGGCCGACTCGCTCGCCGCCGTGCTCGTGCGCGACCACCTGGGGGCCCTCGAGGGCAAGCGCTTCGACAAGCTCGCCCGTGAGCTCAAGGTCACGACCAACGACATCGCCGAGGCGCAGAAGGTGATCGCGACCCTCGAGCCGAAGCCTGGCCGCGACTACGGCGACGGCGATGTCCGGTACGTGACCCCCGACGTCTACATCCAGAAGGTCGGCGACGAGCTCGTCGTCACCTTGAACGACGAAGGGCTGCCGCGCCTACGTGTGAGCCAGTTCTACCGGCGCGTGCTCGGCCAGGGCGAGTCGTCCGAAGCCAAGGGCTACATCCAAGACAAGATGCGGGCGGCCGCGTGGCTCATCAAGAGCATCCACCAGCGCCAGCGCACGCTCTTCATGGTCACGCACTCGATCATCAAGTTCCAGCGCGAGTTCTTCGAGCACGGCGTGTCGCACCTGAGGCCGCTCGTCTTGAAGGACGTAGCGAACGACATCGGCATGCACGAGTCGACCGTGAGCCGCGCGACCGCCAACAAGTACGCGCACACCCCGCAAGGGATCTACGAGCTCAAGTACTTCTTCACGTCGAGCCTGCGGGGGGCCGATGGTGAGGACGTCTCCGCCGAGAGCGTACGCAAGAAGATCAAAGAGATCATCGGCGGCGAGGATCCTTCGAACCCGTTCAGCGACCAGTCGATCGCCGAGAAGCTCGCCAAAGACAACATCGATATTGCGCGGCGCACCGTAGCGAAGTATCGAGAGCTGATGGGGATCTTGCCTTCGTCCAAGCGCCGGCAGTTCGCCTGAGCGCTCACCCGCGGAAGCTCGGCCTCCGCGACGAAGGCTCTTGGGGAGGGAGCATGCGAATCAACGTCACCTTCAGGCACATGGAGGCGACCGATGCGCTCCGTGATCATGCCGAGAAGCGGGTGCGGCGTGTCGCGAAGTACGTGCATCGGCCGATCGATGCCCACGTCATCCTGTCGGTCGTGAAGCGTCGCCACATCGCGGAGGTCGTGCTGAACGCGGATCGCACCACGATGACCGCAAAGGAGGAGACCGGCGACCTCTACTCGGCGATCGACCTCGCGAGCGACAAACTCGAGCACCGGGCGCGCAAGCACACCGAGAAGATCTCGAGCCACAAGGTGTCGCCGCGGTCGCGGCGGGCGCAGATCGAGGCACCCGTGATCCTGCCGTCGCCGGACCGGCCCGACGGGCCGGGGCTCCGCATGGAGGTGCTTCGCGCCGATAGTTTCGGCCGGCGCAAGGGCCCGGAGGTGATGCATACCAAGCGCCTGCCGGTGAAGCCGATGTCGGTGGAAGAGGCTGTGATGCAGATGGACCTCATGAGTAACGAGTTCTTGGTGTTTCGGAATGCCGCGACCGACATCCTGTCGGTCGTGTACCGTCGGAAGGATGGGGACTACGGCCTCATCGCACCCGAGTCCGCCTGACTTTTGCCCGTGAGATCGGGCTCAGCTATACGCTGCCGGATCGCCCATGAAGATCCTCGACATCCTCGCCCCCGACGCGATTCTCCCCGCGATGCGGGCGACGACGAAGAGCCAAGCCCTACACGAGCTCGCGGCGCTGCTCGCGAAGCTGCATCCCGAGATCGATGGCTCCCGCCTCGTGCAGGTGTTGCTCGATCGGGAAGCGCTCGGCAGCACGGCGATCGGGGAAGGCATCGCTATCCCGCACGGCAAGATGCCCGGGGTCGCGAACGTGGTCGCGGCTTTTGGACGGAGCGACACGGGGATCGAGTTCGACTCGCTCGACGGCAAGCCGACGCGGCTCTTCTTCCTGCTGGTCGCCCCCGAAGACTCGGCCGGCATCCATTTGAAGGCCCTCGCGCGCGTGTCGCGGCTTCTCAAGGACAAGAGCTTCCGCGATCGGCTGGCCGCGGGCGGTCCGCAAGAGCAGCTCTTCGCGATCATCAAAGAAGAGGACGAAAAGTACTGAGCCGGACGACGACGCGCCGGCGGTGGACGAGGCCGCAGGCACGAGGCCCCCTGTCATGGTGACGATCGGCGAGCTCCTGCAAGCGCGTAGCGACAGCTGGAAGCTGCGCTTGATTGCCGGGGAAAGCGGGCTGAAGAACAGCGTCAGCATCCCCCGCATCCAGAAGCCCGGCCTGGCGCTCGCGGGGTACCTGCCGCAGATCCATCCCGAGCGCGTGCAGGTCGTCGGCCGCACCGAGCTCGGCTACCTCGGCACGCTCGCCGAGGACGCGGCGCGCCGGGCGGTCGACCGCATGCTCGGCGAGCGGGTCGCCTGTCTCATCGTCACGAACGGGGCGACGCCTCCCGCGTACTTCCGCGAGTCGGCCGCGCGCCACGACGTGCCCCTCATCACGACCGAGCTCAGGAGCTCGGAGCTCATCCGGAACGTCACCGCATGGCTCGAGGACCGGCTCGCGCCGCACACGTTGATCCACGGGGTGCTGGTCGAGGTGTTCGGCCTCGGGGTGCTGCTGCTCGGGAAGAGCGGCATCGGCAAGAGCGAAGCGGCGCTCGATCTCGTCGCGCGCGGCCACCGGCTGGTGGCCGACGACGTCGTCGAGGCGCGCGCGGTCGGCGCCGGCCGCGTCATGGGCACTGGCGCCGAGCTCATCCGTCACCACATGGAGATCCGCGGGCTCGGCATCATCAACGTGCAGGATCTCTTCGGCATCCTCGCAACCCTCCGCGAGAAGGCGATCGAGCTCGTCGCGGAGATGTTCGATTGGAGTAAGGAGGAGCGTGCCGATCGGCTCGGGCTCGAAGACGAGACGCATGCAATCCTCGGCGTCGCCCTTCCGAAGATCCGCATCCCGATCCGTCCGGGCCGGAGCGTCGCCACGATCATCGAGGTCGCCGCGCGGAACCACGTCTTGAAGGGGCTGGGACGGCATTCCGCCCGCGAGGTCGCGGCCCGCCTCGACGGGGAGATCGCGCGCCGTCAGCGCCGCACGTCGGCCGCCGACGAAGCGGCGCCGACCGCCGGCGCGACCGCGACCGGGCGCGCGTCTGAGGGGGGTTCGTGCACGTCGTGATCGTCACGGGCCTCTCGGGCTCGGGAAAGAGCACCGCCATCCGCGTGCTCGAAGACCTCGGGTTCTACTGCATCGACAACCTGCCGGTCGTCCTGACGCCGAAGTTCATCGAGCTCTGCCAAAACTCCGAGGAGGACATCCCCCGGATCGCGCTCGGCATCGACCTCCGCGAGCGCGCGTTCCTCGGCGACTACGCGGCGGTGCTCGAGGACATCCGGCGCGAGGGCCACAGGGTCGAGATCCTCTACCTCGACGCGGCCGACGACGTCCTCGTGCGGCGCTTCAGCGAGACCCGCCGACCCCATCCCATGGCGGAAGGCGCGAATGTCGCCGCCGGGATCGCGCGCGAGCGCGCGGGCCTGGCGGGCCTGAAGGGCCAGGCCGACCGCATCATCGACACGACCGCGTTCACCGTCCACCAGCTCCGCGACGAGCTCCGTCGGCTCCTCGCCGACGCGGCGGGCGGCGAGGCGGCGATGCGGCTCCTCCTCGTGTCGTTCGGCTACAAGTACGGCCTCCCGACGGACACCGACATCGTCTTCGACGTCCGCTTCCTGCCGAACCCCTTCTTCGTGGAGGAGCTGCGGGCGCTGGACGGCACCGATCCCGCGGTCGCGCGCTACGTGCTCGAACGGACCGAGACCCAGGAGTTCCTCGCGCTCACGACCGCGCTCCTCGACTTTTCGCTTCCGCTGTACGTTCGCGAGGGCAAGCGGTATCTCACGGTTGGTCTCGGATGCACCGGGGGCCGGCATCGCTCGGTCGCGCTCGTCCACGAGCTCGAGCAGCGGTTGGTCGGTCACGGGTATCCGGTCCGCATCCAACACCGGGACGTGAGTCGATAGTCATGATCGGAATCGTGCTGGTCGGTCACGGGGCGCTCGCTCCGGAAGTCCTCAAGAGCATCGAGAGCGTGCTCGGGCACCCGGTGCCGAACATGGTGGCCGTCGGCGCCACCCTCGACGACACGCTCACGAGCCTGCGCGGCAAGATCGCCGCCGCGACCGCCGAGGTCGAGCAGGGCGACGGCACCATCATTCTCACCGACATGTACGGTGACACGGCGACCAACGTCAGCATGGCGCTCGCGCGCGAGGCGCGCATCCAGGTGGTGACCGGCTCGAACCTGCCGATCATCGTGAAGGTCATCTCGGCGCGTCACGAGATGCCGCTCGAGAACCTCGCGACGTTCATCGTGGAGTACGGGCGGGATCACATCCTGCGCGCATGCCCGGCCGAGGCCGACGCGCGCGCCCCGCGCACACGCCGATGACCCTGCTCCGCAAAGAGCGCGTCGACGCCGAGACCGTCCAGGCCGACGTCGAGATCATCAACCAGCTGGGACTGCACGCACGCGCTGCGGCTCGGTTCGTCGAGGCTGCGAGCAAGTTCGTCGCGGAAGTGACGGTGTCGAACGGTGACGAATCCGTGTCGGGCAAGAGCATTCTCGGGCTCATGATGCTCGCGGCGGGGCAGGGGACGCAGCTCTCGCTCGTCGCGTGCGGCCCCGACGCCGACGAGGCGATCGATGCGCTCGCGGCGCTGATTGCCGAGCGTTTTCACGAGAACGCGTGACCTATGCAGAGTGTCACAGGCCGCGTCCTGCGCGGTTTGCGCCTTGACGCTGCGCGAAATGCCTCTGTATAAGATCGCACCCACCTAGGAGGATTTTGCATGCCACTCAAGGATTTCATGTTCACCTCGGAGTCTGTGTCCGAGGGCCATCCCGACAAGATGTGCGATCAGGTCTCGGACGCGATTCTGGACGCGTTGCTGACCGAAGACCCGCATAGCCGCGTCGCGTGCGAGACGCTGGTGAAGACCGGGATGTGCGTAGTGGCGGGCGAGATCACCTCGAAGGCCGTCGTGCCCTACGCCGACATCGCGCGGCAGACCATCAAGGAGATCGGCTACACGTCGTCCGACATGGGCTTCGACGCCGACACGTGCGCGGTGCTGATCGCCGTCGACCGGCAGTCGCCCGACATTTCGCAGGGTGTGACCGAAGGCGAAGGCCTCCACAAGGAGCAGGGCGCCGGTGACCAAGGGCTCATGTTCGGCTACGCGTGCAACGAGACCGACGAGCTCATGCCGTTCCCAATCCAGATGGCGCACCGTCTGGTCGAGAACCTGACCGCGGTCCGTAAGGCCGGCAAAGTCGACTACCTCCGCCCCGACGCCAAGTCGCAGGTCTCGGTGGAATACAAAGACGGCCGTCCCGTCCGCATCGACTCGGTCGTCGTCTCGACGCAGCACTCGCCCGACGTCGCGCACGAGAAGCTCGCCGCCTTCGTCCGCGAAGAGGTCATCAAGAAGACCATCCCGGCGCAGTACCTCGATGCGAAGACCCGCTACCACGTGAACCCGACCGGGCGCTTCGTCGTCGGCGGGCCGATGGGCGACTGCGGTCTCACCGGCCGAAAGATCATCGTCGACTCGTATGGCGGGTACGGCCGCCACGGCGGCGGCGCCTTCTCGGGCAAGGACCCGTCCAAGGTGGACCGCAGCGCGGCCTACATGGCGCGCTACGTCGCGAAGAACGTCGTCGCGGCCGGCATCGCCACCCATTGCGAGCTGCAGCTCTCGTACGCGATCGGCCTGGCCGAGCCGCTCTCGGTCCTGGTCGACACGTTCGGGACCGGCGTGCTGCCCGACGACAAGGTCGCCGCGCTCGTGCGCGAGGCTTTCGACTTCCGTCCCGCGGCGCTCGTGAAGACGCTCGATCTCAAGCGCCCGATCTACCGCGCGACCGCGGCGTACGGCCACTTCGGCCGCAAAGCCGACAAGGGCCTCTTCCCGTGGGAGCGCACCGACCGCGCCGAAGAGCTCCGCAAGGCGGCAGGCCTCGGTGCCGCGAAGGTAGCAGCCGGCGGCCGATAGAAAGTTTCCCGAACCTCGACCGGTGCAGAAAAGCCGGCGGCCCCCTGCGGGGCTCGCCGGCTTTTCATTTTGTGGGGCCCGGTCGCCCCGGTTCTCCGCAAGCGCAGCGTGCGGCCGAGCGCAGCGAGCCGGGGGTTACAGGGGGAGAGATCCCCCTATGCAATTAATATCTGTAGTGGTCGGACTTGTACGGGCCTTCGATCGGCACGCCGATGTACTCCGCCTGCTCGGGGCGCAGCTTGGTGAGCTTCACGCCGAGGTGATCCAGGTGCAGCCGGGCGACTTCCTCGTCGAGGTGCTTCGGCAGGATGTAGACCTTCTTCTCGTACTTGTCGTTGTGGCGGTGCAGCTCGAGCTGCGCGATCACCTGGTTCGAGAAGGACGCCGACATCACGAAGCTCGGGTGACCGGTCGCGCAGCCGAGGTTCAGCAGGCGGCCCTCGGCGAGGATCATCACACTGTGGCCGTCGGGGAAGCGCCACTCGTCGTACTGCGGCTTGATGTTGATGCGCTCGATGCCCGGGAGCTTCTTCAAGCCTCTCTACGGTTGGTCGGTGTGCCTTGGATTGCAGGCGCGACCAATCAGTTTTTGATTGTAGCGTAGAGGATTTGGGCTTCGCGACGGGTCGCTTGGC
>JANNPN010000356.1:0-20827 GCA_031400185.1 Polyangiaceae bacterium | reverse complement strand
CTCGAGATGACCGTCGAGCACGTGAAGACGCGGCGCCAGTTCGGGAAGCCGATCGGCGCGTTCCAGGCAGTCCAGCACGCATGCGCCGACATGATGGTCGCGGTCGAGTGCGCGAAGGCCGCGACGACGTACGCGGCGTGGGCGCTCGCCGAGCACGCCGACGACGCGGCGATCGCGGCCGCCACCGCCAAGGCGACGGCCGGCGAGGCCTTTCGTCAGGTGACCGCCAAGGCCATCCAGCTCCACGGCGGGATCGGCTTCACCTGGGAGCACGATCTCCACATCTACTACAAGCGCGCGATGTCGAGTGAGGTCATGTTCGGCGACGCGACCTGGAGCCGTGAGCTCGTCGCCGAAAAGCTCGGGTTGTAGCTTCGGCGGCTCAGGCGCGCAGCGCGACGATCGCTTCGCCGGGCGTCGTCTTCTTGCCGTCGTCGCTCTCGGTCCACACCTCGAGCGCGACCAGCTTCTCGCCGTCCGCCTCCCACTTCTTCGCAACGGTGCCGCGGCACACGAACTCGCGATCGGGGAAATCCATGCCGCGATACTGGCACGAGATCTTCGTGATCCGCCCCGCATGACCGAGCCAATTGGACACGAGCTCGCCGAGCGCCGCGTACTTGAAGCGCCCGTGCACGATGATCGAGCCGAGCTGCTTCGATTGCGGGAACTGGAAGTCGTGATGGAGCGGATTGAAGTCGCCCGAGCCCGCCGAGTACTTCACGAGCTGGGTCACGCCCGGACGCTTCGGTAGCTCCGGAAGCACGTCGCCGACGGTGATCGCTTGCCAAGAGAGTCCCACGACGCGCCTCCTCAGTAGTAAATCGCTTGGCCGGTCTGGACGGCCACGACCTTGCCGTCTTGGTTCGTGAAGGTCGTTTTCTGGGTCGCGATCAGCATCTTCCCGAGCGCCTTGCTCTCGCGGACCTCGAGGTTCTGAAGGCGGTTCACGACCGTCAGCGTGTCGCCGGCACAGATGTCGCCGAGGTATTCGGTCTCGGTGCCGCCGTCGAGCAAGCCCTTGAGCCCGTGTTTCACCGTCGGCTGGCCTTCGGTCGGGACAGTGAAGGTGTCGTGCGAGCGGCCGGGGATGAAGACCGGGGTGCCGAGGTAGGTCGGCGGCGCGGGAAGGCTACGGTAGCCCGCACGCTTCGCCGCCTCGACGTCGAAGTAGACCGGATCGACGTAGCCGACGCCGCGCGCGAACGCGCGGACGCTCGTCGTCGTGACCTCGTACGTCCACGGCGGCGAGTCGCTGCCGATCCCCTTCCGCATGTCGTCGGTGAGCTCGAACTCTTTGGCCATGCGGCTGCTTTAGACGACCCGCACATGCAGCGGAAGCGCAGTTGACGGGGTTTCGGACCCCCAATACAAAACCCGGCCCATGACGATCATCCGCAAACAGCACGGACATTTCCTCGAAGACTTCGAGCCCGGCGCGCTGCTCCGCCACAAGGGTGGCAAGACCGTCACCGAAGGGCTCTTCGCGATCTTCACTGACTTCTCGATGACGGCGAATCCGCTCGCCAAGAGCCGGCGCTACGCGCAGGCGTACGGCTATCGCGACCTCGTGGTCCCGCCCGGCATCGTCATGGCGGTCGTCTTCAGCCAGAGCGTCGAGGACATCTCGGAGAACGCGCGCGCCAACCTCGAATACATCGACATGCGGTTCGGTGTGCCCGTCTGCGTCGGCGACACGCTCGAGGCCGAGACGCTCGTACTCGGCGTGAAAGGATCCTCGAAGGACCCGACCCTCGGCGTCGTCCACGTGCAGACGACCGGCCGCAATCAGCGCGGCGAGGTCGTGCTCACGTTCCAGCGCAAGGTCCAGGTCTGGAAGAAGGACGTCAGCGCGAAGCTCGCGGACGGCGAGGCCCAGCCGCGAGAGATCACGGCGGACCTCACGATCCCCGCGTACGACGCGAGCCGGAAGCAGCTTGCGCACTTCTCGAGCCCCGACACCTACTTCGAGGACTTCACCGTCGGCGACGTGTACGAGCACACGCGCGGCCGCGTCGTCACGACCGACCACATCATGCTGACCGGCATCCTCGACAACACGTCGCAGGTGCACTGCAACCAATGGATGGTGACGGAGAACCCCGACCGCTACGTCGGCGGCCAGCTGATCGTGTTCGGCGGTCTCCCGTTCAACCTCTGCCTCGGCATCGCTTCGGCCGACATCGCCGACAACGCGCTCGCCGACGTCCGCTACGTGACCGGCAAGCACACGGCGCCGATCTTCGCCGGCGACACCGTGTTCGCCGCAACCGAGATCCGCGAGAAGCGTGACTTCCCGGGCCGTCCCGATCTCGGCCTTCTCGCGTCGACGCTTCGCGGCCACAAGTTCCGCAAGAAGGGCGACCAGATCGAGAAGGTAGAGATCTTCTATCTGGAGCTCGAGCAGGCGCTGAAGCGGCGGAGCCACTACGCCTGACCGCGGCGAAAGGAGCCGTCCGATGAAGGCCACGCTCATTGCATCCGACGGCTCAGGCAATCTGTCCTGGGGCGAGGCACCGGCGCCGACCGCCGGTCCGAACGACGTCGTGGTCGACGTCCATGCGACCGCCGTGAACCGCGCCGATCTGCTTCAGCGTCGCGGCTTCTACCCGCCGCCTCCCGGCGAGTCGGACATCCTCGGTCTCGAGGCCGCGGGCGTCGTCGCGAGCGTCGGCGCGCAGGTGACGCGCGTCAACGTCGGCGATCGCGTCTGCTGCCTGCTTGCCGGCGGTGGCTACGCCGAGCGCGTCGTCGTGCACGAGGCGATGGCGCTCCCGATCCCGGACGGTCTCGACTTCGTGCAGGCGGCGGCGATTCCCGAGGCGTTCTACACGGCCTTCGTGAACATCGTGCAGGAGGCGAGCCTCTCGAAAGGCGAGCGCGTGCTGATCCACGCCGGTGCCAGCGGCGTCGGCACGGCCGCGATCCAGCTCGTGAAGGCGCGCGGCGCGGTCGCCTACGTCACCGCCGGCAGCGACGACAAGCTCGCCCGCTGCACGGAGCTCGGCGCCGACGCCGCCATCAACTACAAGACGGAGAGCTTCGCCGAGCGCATCGCCGCGCTCACCGAGAAGAAGGGCGTCGACGTCATTCTCGACTGCGTCGGCGGCTCGTATCTCGAGAGCAACGTCGCGAGTCTGCGCTCGCAGGGTCGTCTCGTGATCATCGGCCTCATGGGCGGCACCAAAGCGGACATCAACCTCGGCCTCCTCGTGTCACGCCGCCTTCGGGTTGTCGGCTCGGTGCTGCGCACGCGCACTCTCGCTGAGAAGGTCGCGATCACCGACGCGTTTCGCGCCGACGTGCTCCCGCTCTTCGTCGACGCCAGGCTCGAGCCCGTCGTCGACGCGACCTACCCGATCGCCGAGGCCGCCGCCGCGCACGACTACGTCGCGGCGAACAAGAATTTCGGCAAGGTCGTGTTGCGGATCCGCGACTGACGGGAGATTTTCCGCACACTACGCAAGGCGCCCGGAGCCGCCGTCGCTTCTGCCGCGTCCTCGCGCTGGTGCTGCTCGCCGGCGCGGCGGTACGGGCCGGCTCATGCGGACGCGACTAGCTCCGACGCTGCGATGACGTCGGCGCCGGTCTCCCTGCTGTCGACGAACCAGGCAACGAGGGGCCGCAACACGTCGCGCGCCGCCGATCCGCGCAGCAAGCGCGTCAGCGCGACGGCGGCCCGGAGCTCGATCAACCGTGCCTGCTGCGCGCGGGCGGTCTGCATCGCCTCGCGAAACGCTCGTTCGGCATCCGCATCGGCCCGTGGCCGCCGCGCGACCGCGAGCACGCCGCGAATCCGGTGCAGCTCAGCCAGGAACACGTGTTCCCCGGTGTTGCGCGCGTGCTGGAACGCCTCTTCGAGGAACCTTTCGGCGTGATCCAACTCGCCGGCCTCCGCATGGATCTCGGCCAGGATGCCGAGGGGGAGGCTCTTCATCTCTTCCAGCCGATTGTCGCGATACTGGTCGAACGTCTCGCGGAGCTCCGTCGTCACCGCCGCCGCCTCGCGGCCACGCACGAGCGCGAAACGGTAGAGCCGAGCGAGTGGAACGAAGACCGGGAAGGCGTTCTCGCGAGCGATGTCGATGAGATGGTCCGCGAGGGACTCGAGGCGCTCCCGGTCGCGCAGCATGAGCCATCCGAACGCGGCTCCGAAGCCGGCGAACACGTCGCCGACGGTCCGGCCCGACGGCTGTGCCCCGAGCGCGGCCTTCCGCGCCGCGCCGAGATGGCCGAGCTGCGCCAGGCAGATCGACGAAAGCCCGCGCGCGTAACGATGCACGTCGAACGACGGCGGCAGGCCCGGCTCGGGTGTCGTCGCGAGGCAGCGCTCGAAGTGGTCGCGTGCCTCGATGATGCGACCCGTGAAGACGTCGACCACTCCTGCGAAGCAGTGCGATTGCGAGGTGAGGGTTGGAAGCTCGGCGCGGCTCGACGCCAGCAGCCGTTCGACGTGGGTCCGGGCCGCGGCGTAGTCGGCGCGCCCGCACGCGGTGTTGCAAAGTCCCAGCCGCGCGCGAAAAAGACCGCGGGCCGAGCCGGCGACCTGATAGGCGTTCTCCGCGCGCTGGTACGCCGCTGCGGACCCCTCGCTTCCGCCGGCGTCGGTCGCCGTCAGGATGTCCCCGAGATCGGCCTGCAGGTCCCCCTCGAGCTCCGGCATGCGCTGGTCGGGCGGCAGCGTGTCGAGAAGCGCGATGGCGGCGCTCAGGCAATGGTTCAACTCGTTGAAGGCGACACGCCGGAGCGCGTTGTAGGCGGCGAGTCGAAGGTAAGAACGGCGCGCATCGCGTCCCGTCCTTGCTCGAAGTGCCGCGCGAGCTCCGTGGCGGCGTCGGACGGCGCGCTGGCGAAGGCCCGCTCGAGCCGCTCGCCGATCGCGAGGTGGAGACCGGCGCGGCGATTCGTCGGCAACCGCTCGTACAGGACGCCCTGATAGAGGGCGTGCGTGAACGCGAACCGATCCCGGCCGCCTCCGTCAGGCCACTCGGCGCCGGCGGCGGGCCGGAGCACCTGCCCGCGCCGGGCGAGGGCACGACACAGGATCTCCACGTCGTCCGCGGGACGTTCGAGCGCCGCGCTGATCGCGTCGACGGCGAACTCGATTCCGGCGACGCTCGCGGCTTCGAGCATGTGCATCGTGGCCGGGTCGAGCGTCGAGAATTGCCGCTCGATCATCCGCCGCAGGTCCTCGGGAATCGGGATCGACGCCGGGTTGAAGCCGGCGGCGACGGTCCATCGCCCGTCGTCCTGCAGGATATCGGGCGCCATCAGCCTAAGCGGAGGGACCGTAGGCCGCGGCGGGCGAAAAGCGCAAGCGCACTCGTCCCGTGATGTTTCGAAAATGTTTGAGCTTTGTGGGGATTCCGAGCTCCGGGTTCGCCTATGTGCGCGGTGTGGAAACCGAATCGCGTCGGAAACTCGTCGCGGATGCAGCAGGCGGCGCAGCAGCTCTCTCGACCATCGAGACGAAAGGACGGGACCCGCTCGTGACCGCAACGTTTTTCGCTTCGGTACACCGAATCGCGGCTGCGCTTTGCGCGGCAATCCTCATCGTCTCAACCGCAGCGCCGGTCTCGGCCGCGACCCTCTTGGTCGACGACGACAGCGTGCAATGTCCCACTGCCCCGTACACGACGATCCAAGCGGCGGTCGCGGCCTCGTCCGCCGGTGACACGGTCAAGTTGTGCGCCGGCCTCTATGGTGGGCAGGTCGTCATCACGCATCCGCTCAAGATCTTCGGTAAGGCACCGAATCCGGAGACCTGCAACACGCTGGCCCCGCTCAGCCCGACCGCGCACAGCATCTTCGACGCGCCCGCGGTCGCGGGGCCCGGCGGCATCGGCATCGACGTGCTCGCCGACAACGTAACGATCCAGGACGTGGTGTTCCGGGGCGCCGGCGAAGCCGCGGTCCGCACCGATCCGGCCTACGCGAAGTTCCAGCTCAAGTTCAGCGTCTTCACGCTGAACGCGAACGGGCTCTACTTCCACTCCGCCGGCACCACGACGAGCTCCGTCAAAGACAACTGCTTCCATCAGAACGGCACCGGCATCCGCGCTGGCTACGGCCTGAAGAAAGCGTTGATCCAGAAGAACTACTTCTTCGGCAGCAACGTCGGGGCGGGGATCATCCTCGATCAGCTGTCGGCCACGACCAACGAAAAGCTCAAGATCCAGAGCAATCGTTCAATGAACGACGCGACGTTCGCGGTGATCGTCGGCACCGTCGACTCGACGGTCGCGAAGAACAAGATCCTCGGCAAATGCGACGACCGGCACGGGCATCCTGTTCGGCGGCAACAACTTCGACCTGGTGGTCAAGCAGAACACGGTGCAAAACCCCGGGACCAACGGCATCCGCTTCAACACGCAATTCTTCCCCGGCTTCCCGCCGAGCGTCCCGAGCAGCGCCCTCAACGTGAGCAAGAACGTCGTCCTGAACCCTGGGACGCACGGGATCACGATCGAATCGGGCGCGGGCGAAGCCAGCCTCGTTTCCTCACTCGTCCTGAAGAACACGGTGACCAATGCCGGGGACGGCGGTGCCGGTGACGGCATGCGCGTCGAAGACCCGCTGGCGACGGGACCGAACTCCGGCAACGACTTCGACGCCAACATCCTCTCGGGCAGCGCCAACCACGACTGCCACGACCCGTCCGGGGCGAACACGTGGACCCACAACACTGCGGCGACCCAATCCGTAGCCAATCTTTGCTTCCCCGGCGCCGCGAACGGCGTCGCCGACTAGGGAGGGCGGCGCTCGGATCGTCGCGGGGTCGCGGCGGGATTACGGCGATCGGCGCTGTGTCCCGCCGAGCGCCTCCGCGCACGCACCCGTCGGCCACGGGGTCACGTCACGCATCGGCGCGATCGCCGTCTCGCCCGCGGCGATCACCCCGCGTTTCGCGTCGGCGATCTTCCAGCACATCGTCCGGCCGAACAGCGGCTGCGACTCGACCATGATCACCCGCACCTCGCCGTCCTCGAAGGCGCACTGCGCCTGTACGGCGTCGAGCAGCTGCGTGTCGTTCAGGTGGCCGTCGCCGAAGTTCCAGCCGAGGACCATGCCGCCGAAGACCTCGCCGTCCATCCACTCGTAGGCGTCGATGTCGTCGACCGCCTGCGGCAGCGCTTCCAGCAGCGGCCGCCCTTCGAGGTGGAGGAAGCGGTGCGCGAGGGACATCGAGCACGCGACGTCGACCTGCTGCGGATCGGGCAGCAGGCTCGCGAGCTGCTCGCGCATCGTGCCCGCCATCTTGGTGAGTCGATCGAGCTTGTGGAGCGCGTCGCGGCGGACGAGCCAGATGTTGTAGGCCCAATTTCCGGCGTAGTAGCGCATCGCGAGCAGGAACGAGACGCGCGACGGCACGAGGTTGCCGTACGCCGGCACGAACGCGAGCCAGAACGCGAGGAACGTCACCAGGAACGGCATCGACGAGACTGCCGTGAGGCTCGCGTCGTGATGGATGCCGAAGAGGAACCACGCGCCCCAGATCATCAAGATGTTCCACTCGATCGGCATGCCGCTCGGGTTGTTGAGCGCGATGAAGCCGTGGAAACAGGTCATACCCACGAGACCGGCGGTCGTCGTCCAGCCGCCGTCGGTCGAGAGCAACACGACGGGAATCATGTACTCGACGAAGGTGCCGACGTGCGCCATCGTCGAGGCGAGGCGCGACGGACGCAGGTCGTTCGGATACGAAACGAAGAGACGCTTCTTCAGCGCGGCCGGCGTGAACGGCCCGTTGTTCACCATGAACATGATGACCGACGGAAAATGATGGTTCAGCTTGGAGGTCGCCGCCCAGAACCAGATCGCCACCCACACGATCTTGCAGGCGGAGATCCAGAGCAGGGTGTGGCTCGCGGCGATCAGGCAGACGAGCGCCACCCAATAGTGCTCGGCGCGCGCGGCGAGGAAGAGCGTCTTGTCCGTCACGCCGAGGAGCGCGATCAGCACGCAGCTCGGCAGCAGCATCCAGTCGGTGATCTCCGGCGCGAGGAGCGCGCGGAGGAGGAGCAGCAACGTCGCTGCGTAGAGCGCGACGTCGAGCCAGGTGCGGCGGATGCCGCCGAAGACGGGGCTCCCCGGAAAGAGCGGCAGCTTCGTCGTGCCGGGCCGCAGGAAGTAGAGGAAGCCGCCCATCGGCGGCTTGAAGCGGCCGTTCATCGGCCCCCATGAGCAGCCGAAGCCGGCGATCTCGTAGAAGAGGGCCCACACGATCGCCTTTGGAAATGCGATCGGCATGAACGCCCAGGTGAGTGGGTGCGTGAACCCCGGGTAGCCCGCCGAGAACGAGACGAAAAACGCCCAGCCGCCGATGAAAAGCAGCAGATACTTGATCCAGTACATGGCCAGCACGATCGGTGGGTTCGGGAACACCTGCGCCGCCCACGTGCGGCAGACGAGCCGCACGCGCTCGGGAAAGGGTGCGGCGACGATGCGCGCCGGGTCGTAGGGGGGCAGGTCGGTGTCTGGCGTCGTCATGGTCGCGGGCGCGGTATCACGGCAACGCGGTCGCCGTCGACGATAGTGCCCCCAGCCGGCGCCGTGCACTCTGCGCGGCGAAGTACCCGCACATGCCGTGTACGCCGCCGCCCGGCGGCGTCGACGCCGAGCAGAGGAAGATCCGCGGGTGCGGCGTCGAGTACGGGTCGATGCGTGCCACCGGTCGCGTGAAGAATTGCGTGACATCGGCGGCGCCGCCCGTGATCGCACCACCGACGTAGTTCGGATTGTCGCGCTCCAGGTCCGCCGGCCCCATGCGGTGGCGCGCGAGGATTCGGTCGCGGAACCCTGGAGCGAAGCGCTCGATCTGCCGCTCGATGGTGTCCGTGCAGTCGACGGTCGAGCCGGCCGGCACGTGGATGTAGGCGTAGCCGGTGTGCTTGCCAGCCGGCGCGCGCAGCGGATCGAAATGCGATTGCTGAACGACCATTACGAACGGGCGCTCCGGGTGCTGGCCCCGCCACACCGCCGCCTCGGCGGCGGCGATCTCGTCCAGCGTGCCCCCGACGTGCACCGTCGACGCGTCGAGACAGCGCGCGTCGCTCCACGGAATGGGGCCGTCGAGCGCCCAGTCGAGCTTGAAGACTCCCGGACCGTACACGTAGCGCCGGAGGCGCCGCACGTAGCCCGCGGGCAAAACCGGGCCGCAGATCTCCGCGAGTGCGGCAGGGCTGGTGTCGAAGAGGACGACGCGGGCGGGCGGGAGGTCGGCGAAGCGGCGCACGCGGACACCGGTCTCGATCCGGCCCCCGAGCGACCGCAGCAGCGACGCCAGCGCCGCGGTGATGGCCTGCGATCCGCCTGCCGCTACCGGCCAGTCTTCGATGTGCGCGGTGAGCGCGAAGATCATCGCGATCGCGCCGGTGAGCGGCCGCTCGAGCGGCAGGATCGAATGCGCGGCGCAGCCCGCGAGCACCGCTCGGGCCCGCCTTCCGCCGAACCGAGCCCGGAGGAGGGTGGTTGCCGGCAGCAGCCCCGGCAGGCCGAAGCGTGCCATCAGGAAGGGATGGCGCGGCCATCGGAGCGGCCCCATCAGGTCGGCGAGCAGGCCATGGGGATCGCGCAGGAATGGCGCGAAGGCCCGGCGGTAGCGCTCCGCGTCGTCGTCGAGCGCTGCCGCCGTCCTCTCGAGCGAGCGCCACAGCATTACCGCGGGCTCGCCGTCGAGCGGATGGGCGACCGATGCGGGCGGCAGGAGCCAGCGCAGCCCGTGCGCTTCGAGATCGAGCATGCGGAAGAACGGCGACAGGATGCCCGTCGGGTGACAGCCCGAGCAGACGTCGTGCCGGAAGCCCGGCAGCGTGAGCTCCGCGGTGCGCGTGCCGCCGCCGATCTCGTCGCGGGCCTCGAGGACGCGCACGGACGCGCCGCCGCGTGCGAGCTCGACCGCGGCCGCAAACCCGTTCGGACCAGCGCCGACGACGACCGCGTCGTCCATGCTCACGACCGGTGCATCAGGCCTTCGCGGCGCCAAGCCGTTGCGCGACGTTCGCGAGGTAGCCCCGCGCGGCTTTCGCCGCCTCGCCTTCGACGTACGACTTGATGAGGCTCTGCAAGAGCCGCGGCACTGGCGTGTCGGGGGCGAGCATCTGGCGCGCCGTCACGCGCGTCGAGCCGGTGTCGATGGGCTCGAGGCTGATCGTGCCCCTCACGTCGGTGTTGTCGCCGGGTGCGCCCGTGCTTTCGAAGTCGACCCGGTTCGTACCGTTCCCGACGTAGCGAGCGGTGTACGTGACGCACATGCTCACCGGGCCCGTCGAACGCTCCTCGAAAACGAAGCGATAGACCCCGTCGCCGGTCTCCTCGCAGCGATCAATGCCGGGGATGCAGCGGGCAGAGCCGGGTACGTCCGCGAAGAACGCGTACGCTTCGGCGAGCGGAACGGGAAGGACGACGGACTCGGTGACCTCGGTCGGAAACTTCGCCATGGAACGCTGTCCTCAGGGGGAGGTTGGGGTCGACGGAGCGGCCCTCATAGACAGCGCGAGGTCGTTGTTTCAAGGCACGCGCGGGCTGTACGCGCTTGGGTGGAGCGATCCGGCGACCGTAGAAGCCATCCCCGCCCCGCCCGCCTGCTGCCACCGCTTCCGCTCCGATTGCTACGCTGCGCGAGAATCACATCGAGACACGACCCACGCGCGGATCGCCTTGACCGTCCCAAACCTCGCGTCTATGACCGCGCGATGCGCTTCTACGAGTTCGAGGCCAAAGCCCTTTTCGCCAAGCACAACACACCGCTGCTCAAGGGCCGCGTCGCCAAGACCGCGGCCGAGGCGAAGGCCATAGCGTCCGAGATCGGCGGCAAGGTCGTCCTCAAGTCACAGGTGCTGACCGGTGGGCGCATGAAGGCCGGCGGCGTGAAGTTCGCCGACACGCCCGAGCAGGCGGCGCAGGCGGCCGAAGGAATCCTCACCCTGGTCATCAACGGCCAGTCGGCGCGCGGCGTGCTCGTCGAGCAGTGCGCGCCCGTGAAGAAGGAGTACTTCGCCGCTGTCACGTGGGACGGCCGCCGCAAGCTCCCGGTCGTGATCTTCAGTGACATGGGCGGCATCGACATCGAAGAGGTCGCCGAGAAGCACCCCGAGCACGTGTCGCGGACGCACTTCTCGACCCTCGTGCCGTTCGCGCCCTACATCGCGAAGCAAGCCGTGTCGGCGACGGGCGTCACCGGCGAGGATCTCACCAGACTGACGCCGATCGTCGCGACCCTCATCGAGATCTTCTTGAAGTACGACCTGACGCTCGCCGAGATCAATCCGCTCGGCAAGACCGAGGACGGCAAGTTCCTCGTGCTCGACGGCCACATCGACATGGAGGGCGACGCGCGCGACAAGTACGCGCCGCTGCTCGCCGAGCTCGGCATCGGCAAGGAGGAGACGCGCGAGGCGCGCCCGCCGACGCCGTTCGAGATCGCGGGCGCCGAGGTCGACGCGTCCGACCACCGCGGCGTCGCCGGCAACGTGAAGGAATTCGACGGCGACCTCGGCCTCGTGATCGGCGCCGGCGGCGGCTCGCTCACGCTCTTCGACGCGATCCGCAAGCACGGCGGCAAGCCCGCCAACTACTGCGAGATCGGCGGCAACCCGAGCGTCAAGAAGGCCTGCGGTCTCACCAAGCTGATCCTCTCGAAGCCCGGCGTGAAGAAGATCGCCGTCATGATGAACGTCGTCTCGAACACGCGCGTCGACATCGTCGCCCGCGGCGTCATCAAGGGCTGCGTCGAGGCTGGCCGCAATCCCGCCGACACGATCGCGATCTTCCGCATCCCGGGCGCGTGGGAGGACGACGGCTTCAAGATCCTCCGGAAGTACGGCGTCGAGTACTGCGACCGCACCGTCTCGATGTACGAGGCAGCGGGGCGGGCCGTCGCGAAGATGCAGTAGCGAGCCCCCGCGCGAGGCGCCGGCGTCCCTCGCCCGCTGGCGCGAGTGCGACGGAGGCTAGCGGGAGCTACCGCGACGCGCAGTGGAGCAGGCGGCCGCGGCCGCTTCGCCGGCAGACCAGCGTGCTCGCGCCGCACGCGGCCGCGTCGCCGAGCTCGATCGACGCGTCGACCGGAGGCGTCGGCGATGCGATCGTGGCGCCGTCGACCCGCAGCCGGAAGCCGATCTCGCCGCGTGCGGCGTGGCGGCGCACCTCGATGCGGCGCAGGCCCTGCGCCGATCCCGGCGTGCACGCGGCGTCGAGCGCGCCTGAGCGATTGACGTAGACCGCGCGCGTGCGGGTCCGATCGAGACGCCAGCCGTCCCCCGGTCCGCACCCGCGGCCGCGGACACCGCCGGGTACGTCGGGTAGCGCGAGCAGCGCGGTGCCGTTCGCGTCGACGATCCGGATGCGCGCGCCGGCGGCGGCGACGTTGGCGGGCAGATCGCCGGACGCGTCCGCCGCGAGTCGCCCCTCGAAGCGGAGCGTTTCGTTGCCCGTGGCGTCGCCGAGCTTCGCGACGACGAGGCGTGCGTCGCCAATCGTCCTGGTGCAAGCGGCGGCGGTCGGCGCGTAGCGGAAGACTACGTGCTCCCCGTCGAGGATCCCGTGCACGAACAGATCGCGTCCGTCGCTCGCGAGCGCGTTCGCGAAGATGCGCGCGGTCGGATGGGTGATCGTCGCGAGGTGGGCGCCGGTCGCGGGATCGAAGACGAGCACGCCGGACAACGCGGGGTCGCCGCTCGGGTGCGTGGCTCCGATGGCGACCGCGTTCCCCACTGCCGTCGCGGCGATGCCGAACTGCTCGACGGTCGTTCCCGCCGGCACTTCGAGCGTGCGGACGACCGCGTCGGTCGCTGGATCGAAGACCCAGGCGGCGTGCTGCGTGCCGTAGGTGACGGCGGTCACGACGACGTGCGCGCCAATGGGCGTCAGCGTGAACCCGAACAGCGAGCCGCCGGCCGAAGGGGGCGCGTGGAGCGTCCGCTCGAGCGCGCCGGTCGCGAGCGAGTACACGTGCACGACGTTGACGGAGCCTTCGACGGCGCTCACGAGCAGGCGATCGCCCACGACCGCGAGCTGGAATCCGAAGCCGCCGCGCGTACTCTCGAACGTTCGCTCGACCGCTCCGCTCGCGACGTCGATGACGCGGATCAAGTAGCGCGACGACGGCCCGCGCGGCGGGTACGGCGCGGAGACGACCACGCGGTCGCCCACGGCGGCGAGAGCGTAGCCGAGTTCGCCACCGTCGAGCGGGTTGGGATTGTCGATGGTGCGCACCAGCGCCGCGCTGGCGATGTCCCAGACGTGGACCTTGCCGAGATAGCCCGCCGGCTCGCGCGTCGTCGGCTCGCCCGTGACCAGCCGCCCGCCGGAGAACGCCAGGGAGAACCCGAGCGCGCCGGTTCCCGTCGGCACGGTGAGGCGCCGCATCGGCGTCGCGCCGGTCAAGTCGACGTCGTAGACCGAGCCGCGGACGAAGTCGTAGCCCGGCTCCTCGCCCGGAGCGGCGATGAAGAGGTGGGAGCCGACGACCAGCATCGTCTGTCCGAACGTATCTACCTGGTCGGGATGATGGATGGTGTCGACCAGGTCGTAGGTCGCGGACCTTGCTCCGGTCGGGAGAACGAGGAGGACGAGGAGGGCCACGAGCGCGGGGGGACGCATGGCAACGATACGTGGGTCAGTGCGCATGCGTAGTCAACGCTTTTCCTGACGCGCGCTCGGAATGGCGAAGCTTTCGGCCCATGCGAAAGGATGGGGAAGTGGTTTCGCTGTGACGGGGCTGAGGAGACGTCCGCCCATGGCGTCGTCCATGCCTACTCGGGCGATCGCGCCGGACTGCCGGGGTTCGTGCCGTCGCCCGACGTCGCATGCTCGGCGATCGGCGCCGCGACGTTCACCCTCGTGACCTCGAGCCCGACGGCGAGCCTCGTCTGCATCTACTCGAGCCCGCCGAGCCCGGGCGAGCCGAACCTCGTCTGCTCCTGACCGCGCGCGTCGCGCGCTCGGTCAGCTTGGTCTTCGTCGGCACGGAAGCTAGACCTCCGGGCCCGTGAGCAGCGGCCGCAATCCGTCCCACCTCCTCGACATTCCTCCGCTCGCCGCCGTCGCCCGTCTCGCGGCGCCGACGACGCTCGTCATGGCCGTCTCGGCGGTGTCGAACGTCGTCTACACCTACTTCGTGAGCCGGCTCGGCGTCGACGCGATCGGCGCCATCTCGCTCGTCTTCCCGGTGTCGCTGCTCGCGATCACGGCCATGGGAGGCGGCATCGGCGCGGGCGCGACGTCGGCGATCGCACGCGCGCTCGGTGCCGGCGCGCGCGCCGATGCGGCGACCCTCGGTGGGCAGGCGCTGGTGCTCGCGCTGCTTCTCGGATGGGGGTTCGGGATCGTCGCCTGGATCGGGGTCGATCCGCTGTTTCGCGTCATGGGCGCGAGCGGTGCGATCCACGACGGCGCGGTCGTCTTCGCCCGCGTCCTCTTCGGCGGGGTCTTCATCACGTACGTCGGCATGATGCTCGACAGCGTCATGCGGGCCGAAGGGAACGTGCGCGTGCCCGCGACGTGGGCGACCACCTCGCTGCTGTTGCAGATGGCGGTGACCCCGCTCTTCATGTTCCGGTTCGGCTGGGGCTTGGTCGGGGGCGCGCTCGCGATGCTCACCTGCCAGGCCCTCGCCATCGTGCCGCGTCTCCTCTGGGTGTTCGGGGGCCGCGGCGTCGTGCGGCCGGTGTTTCGCATTGGACCGCACGGCTTGGCCCCGCTGCGGGAGATCGTACGGGTCGGGATTCCGGCGGCGCTCTCGACCTCCATCAACAACGTCGGTCTCATGGTATTGACCGGCGTCGTCGCGCGCCTCGGTGCCGCCGACTTGGCCGCCTACGGCCTCGGTACCCGGCTCGACTTCGTGCTGATGTCGTTCGGCTATGGCGTCGGCGCGGGCGTGCTCACGCTGGTCGGTCTCGCGACCGGCGCGGCGCGCCCCGACCGCGTCCGCGCGTTCGTCGTACGCGGCACCGCAATCGCCGGCGTGCTGCTGTCGGTTCCCGGGCTGCTCGTCTGGTGGCGGCCGTCGCTCTGGCTCGGCATTTTCACCGACGACCCCGCCATCCACGAGATCGGCACGCTCTACTTCCGGACGATCGGCCCGAGCTATCCGTTCCTCGGCGTCAGCATGGTGATCGCCTTCGCGTTCCAGGGCCTCGGCCGCGCCACGGTGCCGCTGGTGGTGATGGTCTTGCGCGTCGTGGCCGTCCTCGTCGCCGCGATCGTCTGCACCCGTACGTTCGGACTCGGCGAGCAGGCGGTCTTTCTCGTCATCGCGCTCGGCAACGTGGCGGGCGCGTGCGTACTGACGGCGCTCTTCTTCGTAGCGGAGCGCGCGCGGCGCTGACGTCAGCGCCACGCGAACGCGCGCTCCGTAGCGGCATTGGACGGCCGTCGTGCCGAGACCGTTGCGTCCCGAACCTTGCGGGGGAGGGTGCCGGGGTGGTGCACCCGCTCCTGGGCGAGGTCGCGCGGGGTTTGATTCTCGGCCGCATCCTCCTTACAGATGATGCGCTGGGTCATCCGGCGGGAGGCGGGGTCACAATGGATCTCTTTCAGACCTGTTACGACTACCAGGAACCGGAGCTCATTCGTTCAGCGGGCGTCTATACGTTCTTCCTCCCGCTCGAGGGCTCCGAGGGACCGATCGTCACGTACCAGGACAAGGAAGTCGTGATGATGGGGTCCAACAACTACCTCGGCCTGGCGCACCATCCGAAGGTGCGCGAAGCCGCCAAGCTCGCGATCGACCAGTATGGGACTTCCTGCACCGGGTCGCGTTTCCTGAATGGCAACCTCGACCTCCACGACAAGCTCGAGCACGAGCTCGCCGCGCTATTCGGCTACGAGGAGGCGCTGGTCTTCGCGTCGGGCTTCCTTGCCAACGTCGGCGTGATCGCGGCCCTCGGCTCGATTCCCGGCACGGTGATCTTCTCCGAGCGTGAGAACCACGCGAGCTTGATCGACGGCACCCGCCTCGCGCGTGGCGAGGTCCGGCTCTTCAAGAACCTCGTCGACCTCGACCGTCAGCTCGCCGCGGGCGGCACCGATTGGTCGCATGCGCTCGTCGTGTGCGACGCGGTGTTCTCCATGACCGGTCGGGTGATGGACCTCCGTCGTCTCGCTGAGCTCAAGCGGAAGTATCAATTCAAGCTCTACGTCGACGACGCGCACGGGATCGGCGTCCTCGGCCCCGACGGGCGCGGCGCGGTCTTCGAGCAAGGGGTGCGCGACGACGTCGATCTCCTCTTCGGCACCTTCAGCAAGTCGCTCGCGAGCCTCGGCGGCTTCGTCTGCGGGGAGAAGCGCGTGCTCAACTGGCTCCGCCACACGACCCGCTCGTTGATCTTCACCGCCGGTCTGCCCCCGGCGTCGGTCGCGGCGGCGCTCGCGGCGTTGACCGTCATGAAGGACGAGGCGGGCGAGCTCCGCGCCCGCGTCTGGGCGAATGCCCGCTACTGGCGCGAGGGTCTCGACGCGCTCGGTTACTACACCATGGGGTCGACCACCCCGATCGTGCCCGCGATGATCGGCGCCGAGTCGCTGGCGTTTCGCGTCGCACGCGATCTGCTCGACCTCGGCGTCTTCGCGATCCCGGTGCCGTACCCGGTCGTGCCGTTCGGTCAATCGCTCATCCGCACGAGCGTCATGCCGACGCACACGCGCGAGCACCTCGACCGCGCGCTCGACGCGTTCGCGAAAGTCCGGAAGCGGTACGAGATCCCGGATTTCGACCCGGATAATCTGCCGACGTCCGACCACTACGATTGGTCGTGGTTCATGCCGGATCAGTCCAAAACGGCGGTGCCCGCAGCGTAGTCCACGCGTGGGCTCTGCTCCCTCTGGCGCGCGGCGCTCGCGGTCCTCAGAGCCAGCCGTTGGCGCGGTACCACGCGGCGGTTGCGCGCAGGCCGGCGGCGAGGTCGGTCGTCGCGTGCCAGCCCGTCGCGCACTCCAACGACGTTGGTAGGCAGAGCCACGCATCGGCGAGGAGCTCGTTCGCTTTGTCTGCGGAGAGCAGCGTCGCCTGTCCGGCGAGCTTGGCGGCGGTTTCGCTGACCCAGCAGAGCGGGCGGACCATTGCTCGCGGGAGAGCGACGACGCGGACCCGTGCCGCGAGGGTCGCACCGATGTGCTCGACCAGGCCGCGCTGCGTCGTCTGCCCGCGGTGCGCCGGGTAGTAGACGCCGCGCGGGGGCGGGTTCTCGACGCACGCGACGATCGCGGCCGCGAGGTCCGGCGCGTAGACCAGCGAGAGACGCTGGCTGCCGTCGCCGAACATCGGGGCGAGGCCGCGTTTCGCGATGCGGAAGAGGCGCAGGAACTCGCGGTCCCACGGTCCGTACACCGCCGGTGGACGGAGGATCGTCCACGCGATCGGGAGCGTGCGCACATGGGCTTCGCCGGCGAGCTTGCTGCGTCCGTAGTCGCTGACGGGAGAGGCCTCGTCGCCGCTCGCCGGGATGGACCCGTTCGTGTCGACTGGCCCCGCGGCCGCGAGGCTGCTGACGTGCACGAAGCCACGGACACCACTCCCCGCGTTGCCCACGGCGTCGACGAGCGCGCGCGTCCCGTCGGCGTTCACCGCGAAGAGCTCGGCCCGGCTGCGCGCGGCGATGAGCCCGGCGAGATGGATCACTGCCTCCGCATCATGCACGCCCCGTGCGAGCGCGCCGGCGTCGGCGAGGTCGCCGGCGAGGAGCGTCGGCGCGTCGCGATCTCCGAAGACCGCGCGTGCTTTCCCCGGGTTGCGTACGAGGCACGCGACGTCGTGCCCGCGTGCCCGCAGCGCGCTGACGACGTGGATGCCGACGAACCCAGTTCCGCCCGTGACGAAGATCTTCACGATGATCTCGTCACGAGAACGCAACCGCGGGAGCGGAAGCTCGTGGCTGGTCGCGCGTGCGGGGCCTGACGCATGGGATCGACTTTCGGCGGCGTACGCTGTGCCACAGCTTCCGCGCTACGTCGATGCTGGACGCCAACGCGGAGCTCGCAACTGCGGATTTCTCCGATCGTCGCAGCGCACGCCGCCGCGTGATGACGCGCGTTCAGCAGCACGTCGCAATCGCGCGCTTCATGAAGCCGCGCCGCTTGACGCTCCCCCACCCGCATGCGACACGACCGCCTTGCGCGCGGCGGTCGGCACGTTTCCACTCCTCGATCGGTACGTGGCGCGCGAGGTTGGGGCGCATGCGTTCGGCGGGTTTGCCGTCGTGCTCGCGATCTTCCTCGTCACGCGCATGAGCACGCTGCTGTCCGATGCGGCGATCGGAAGCTTGCCGGGCGGGGTGCTGGCGTCGCTGCTGGCGCTGCGCACCGTGATGGCGCTGCCGTCGCTCCTGCCAGCGGTCGTCTACCTCGGCGTCCTACTCGCGATGAACCGGCTCTCGCGCGATCGTGAGCTCCTCGCAATGGCGGCGTTGGGCGTGACGCCAGGACGACTCGAGCGTGCGGTGCTCGGATGCGCGTTCGCGGCGGCGGCCGGCATCGCGGTCCTCTCGTTCACCGGACGGCCCTGGGCGGCGGCGCGCTTCAGCGAGGTTCGCGATCACGCGATCGCGAGCTCCGGGCTCGACGACATCGTGCCCGGCGTCTTCTATGAGCTCCACTCCGATGCTCGCGAGGTCGTCTTCGCCGAGTCGCGCTCGGCGGACGACCCCGAGTACCTCGAGAACGTGTTCGTGCAGCGGCGGAGCGAGGACGGCTTCGCGGTCTTCTCCGCGCGGCGTGCGATCGAGTCGCGCGACCCGATACAGAAGGTCCGCAATCTGATCCTCGAGGACGGCTACCAGTACGACCTCACCGTCGACGGCGAGAAGCAGACGGTCACGCAGTTCGAGCGGCTCGCGATGCAAGTGCCGCTCACGCCGGGTGCGCCGGACTCCGACGTCGAGAAGAGCCTGTCGCTGCGCGCGCTCGTCGCGACCCGCGATCCCGAAGCGGCGGCGGAGCTGCAGTGGCGCAGCGCCATGCCGATCTCGACGATCCTGCTCTGTCTCCTCGCGGTGCCGCTAGGCCGGAGCGACCCGCGTCAAGGGCGCGCGGCGCGCGTCGTGCTCGCGGCGCTCCTCTACGTCGTCTATCGCGCGATGCTCGGCACGGCGAAGAGCTGGGTAGCCGACGGGATGTTGCCGCCCGCCGCGGGCCTCTGGGTCGTCCACGCGGCGTGCCTCCTGGTCGTCGTCGCGAGCGCGTGGCGGCAACGGGTCGCGCCGATATGAACCTCGTCGACCGCCACCTCGGTCTCACGATCGCGCGGAGCTTCGCGCAAGCGCTGGTCGGCTTGCTCGCCGTCTTCACCGTGCTGAACCTGACCGATGAGCTGCGCTCGGTCGAACACGGCTGGGGCGTCGGTCGCGTGCTCTGGTTCGTCGTGCTGACGCTCCCGACCGAGGCGTACGCGCTCTTTCCGGCGGCCGCGCTCGTCGGCGCGGTGCTCGGGCTCGGCCGCCTCGCGCACGATCAAGAGCTCGTCGCGCTTCAGGCGGCGGGGGTGTCGCCGCTTCGCCTCACTCGCGCGGCCTTCGTCGCCACCGTTGCCCTCGCGATCGTGGGCGCCGCGCTGGGCGAGCTGATCGCTGCGCCGCTCAGCCAACGTGCCCATGCGCAGCGCGCATTGGCACGCTCCGGCGGGCATGCGCTCAGCACGGCGTCGGGTCTGTGGCTCCGCGATGGCTCCCGCTTCGTGAACGTCGGCGCGCTTCGTCCCGACGGCTCGCTTGCCGACGTCTACCAGTTCGATTTCGCGGGCGGCCGCGAGCTCCGCAGTTTCGCGTACGCTCGTGCGGCGCTGCCCGTCGACGGCGCATGGCGGCTCGAGGATGTCCGCGAGAGCGCGTTCCACGACGACATCGCGACGACGCGGCGTGTGGCGTCGGCGCCATGGCAGCTCGGCGTCGACCCGAAACGCGTCCAATCGCTCTGGCTCGAGCCGCGTGACCTCTCGCTCGCCGAGCTCGCGCGCACGATCGCCACGCTGCGGACGCAGGGCCAAAACCCGCTCACGCACCAAGTCGCCTTCTGGCGGCGTGTCAGTGCGCCGGTGTACATGGGGGTGATGGTCCTCCTCGCGGTGCCGATGGTGATGGTGAGCGGGCGCACGGTGCGCGTGGGCGAGCGCGTGGTGCTCGGTGCGCTCGTCGGGATCGGCTTCCAGATGGCGCAGGAGATGTTCACGAACCTCGGTCTCGTGACCGGCTTCCCGCCGCTCGCGACCGCGCTCGTGCCGGCGCTCGCGGCGGTCGCCGCGGTCGCGGTGCTGTTCCGCCGCGCGGGCCTCGTATGAGCACGGCGGTCTGCATCGTCGGCGGCAACGGCGTGCGCCTCTGGGGCATCGACGGCGCCGAGCGCCTCACGCGTCAGCTGCGTGCCGTCGGCGTGACCGACGTCGCGCGCGACGACGCCGCGCCGCGCAACGGCGCGGGCTCGGTCCTGCTGCTGCGAAGCGACTATCTCTTCGAGGACCGCACGCTCGCCGACCTGCTGCGGCAACCGGGCGTCGCGCTCACCGCGACCGCGGCGTCGTCCCGTGCCGGCGCCGCGCCGCGCATCGTCGCTGCGCACGTGCCCGCACAGGCCGCGGCGGCCGCGCGCGCGGTGGTCGAAGGCGCGGCCGACCCGACGAGCCTCGCGGGCGTCGTCACGCACACGCCGGAGGATCTCTCGACCGCCTTCGTCCGGAAGCTCCACAAAGCGGCCCCGCCCGTCGTGCTGGCGGCACAGCCCGACCGCGCCGCGGCGCTCGAGCGCCACCTCTTCGACGGCTCCTACCAGGGCGGCACCGACCTCGGGTCGCAATGGGTGTGGCGGCGGCCGGCACGCGCGGGCGGCGGGATCTGCG
>JANNPN010000307.1:0-10438 GCA_031400185.1 Polyangiaceae bacterium | reverse complement strand
CCCTCGGGGAAGTGCGCGCTCGAGTCGAGCAGCTCACCGGCCGCGAGCGCGCCGACTGGACGCTCGGCGCCGTCGCGGGCGTAGAAGACATGCCCTTCGACGACCACGACCCACTGGCCGTTGTCGAACGTCACCCGCAGGACCGCCACACCGCTCGCCGTGACCGCGACCTTCGTGAGGAGGCGAAAACCAATCTTCCCGCTCGGCAGCCGCGTCATCGCCGTGATCGACTTGCCGACGAGGCCGCCGATCGCCACCGGGCCGTCGACCGTCTCGATGAGGCTCTCCCCGGTGAGACACCCTCGACCGCATCCTCGTCGCTCTGCGCTCACGTCACGTCCCCTCTGCGGGCGCGGTGGCGCCGGCGGCCTCCCTTACACCTCGGCTCGCAGCGACGCCAAGCGACGGCGTCGAGAAGATCGGAATTAGAAGATGATGCAGCAGGCGGGCGGGTCGGGGATGGCTTCGAGGAGCCGCAGCTCGCGTGTGCTCAAGACAGCGAGGCACCGGCGGGCAGTACGCGCTTGGGTGGCAACGATCCGGCGACCGTAGAACCGTCCCCGACCCGCCCGCCTGCTGCCACCGGTTCCGCCGCAGAGTGCTCCGCCGCGCGAGAATCAAACTGAGACACGACGGTCCGGCGGCGTATGCCCCGTTGACAGTCCGCACCCCCTCTGCAAGGAGACCCGCCGCACGCCATGTCCCGGCACCTCGCGTATCGTGCCCTCGCGGCCGT
Organism: Polyangiaceae bacterium; assembly: GCA_031400185.1. Taxonomy (GTDB): domain Bacteria; phylum Desulfobacterota; class Binatia; order UTPRO1; family UTPRO1; genus UTPRO1. The sequence continues at coordinate 9,702 of JANNPN010000307.1, read as the reverse complement.
GACGGCTTTCTTCTTCTTCCTCTTCGGCTTCGTGTTCTTCTGCGGCTTCATCGATCGCGCCCTCTTCCAGGTGCTCGCGCGCCCGCTCTTCGACACCGATCCGTGGGGCTACTACATACTGGGCGTCGCCGGCACGGGTCTGATCGCGTGGGCCGTCTCGCTCGTCGCGGTGGTCCGCGCCCCGACGCTGCATCCCGGCGTCGCGACCGCGACGACCGTCGGCCTCATCATGGGCGCGATCCTGCGCCTGCTCGCGTGGTACTCGGGCGAGTATCGCCAAGCCGGCGACCAGCTGCGGCTCGAGTCGGGCGTCTTCCTGATGCTGGCGCTCGGGTTCATCTGGCTCCGTCCGCCGCGCCTCCGCCCGCCGGCCGCATGAGCGACGTCGACGCCACGCACCCATCGACCTTCGCGGGCCGGATCGGCGTCACGCTCCTCTGCGTCTACCTGTTCGGCGTGACGCTCCGGATCGGCGGCTGCTACGCCCCCGACCTGGCACCGCGAGACGAGCGCCGCGGCCAAGGGCCGGCGGTCGGCGACGAGTTCCCCGCGTTCACCCTCCGCGACGTGAGCGGGGTCGAGGTGTCGCGCGATGAGCTCCGGGGCACGACGGCGGTGCTGGTGTTCGCGCCGAGCCTCGATTGGTCGCCGCCGACCAAGGCTCGCATCCTCGATCTTGCCGACGCCCTCGGAAAGCGCCGCGACGTCCGCGTTGCCGTGATCCTCCCCGGCGAGCAAGCCACCCCGCGGAGCCTCGCCTTCGTCCGCGACCGGCACCTGCCCTTCTACGTGCTGATCGACGATCGTGGTCTGATCGAGCGACTGGGTTTCGCCGCGGCCGCACCCGACGGGACACCGGCGGCCGTGACGGCGACGTTCACGCTCGACACGGAGGGTCGGGTCCTCTTCCGCGACGTCCGCACGAACGCGCGCTCGTGGCCGGCCGTCGATGTCGTGCTCGCGAACACGACGCCGACCGAAGCCACGGCGCCGTAGCAGACGTCGCGGCCGCGCGCTCGACCTCACCTCGACTCCCCGGGCCGCCTCTAGTAGATCGCCGGCATGCAACTCGCGGTCCGGCTGCACGGACGCAGTCATCGGTTCGTCTCGGAACGCGAGGTGCTCGCGCGAGCGAACGAGCCCAAGGCCGGGGACACGCGCGCGGGCATCGGAGCGCGCTCGCACTTGGAGCGCGCCGCCGCGAAGCTCGTGCTCTCCGAGCTCACCCTGGCCGACCTACGTGCGCATCCGGTGGCGCCGCTCGACGAGGACGAGGTGAGCCGCGTGATCGACGCCGGCGTCGAGGAGTCGATCTACCGCGAGATCCGCGGCTGGAGCGTCGGCGAGCTTCGCGATTGGCTCCTCGCCGACGACACGACCACCGACGCGATGCGGCGCGTGAGCCGCGGGCTCACCGCCGAGATGGCGGCGGGCGTCGCCAAGCTGTGCTCGAACCTCGACCTCGTCTATGCGGCTCGTCGGTTGCCGGTCACGACGCGCGCACGCACGACCGTCGGCCTTCCCGGCAGGCTGAGCACACGCCTCCAGCCGAACCACCCGAGCGACGACCATCAGGGCATCACGGCAGCGATCTACGAGGGGCTCGCGTACGGCGCCGGCGACGCGTTGATCGGCATCAACCCGTGCATCGACGACGTCGAGAACGTCACGGGTCTCCTCCAGCTCACCCACGACCTGATCGAGCGCCTGCAGATCCCGACACAGAACTGCGTCCTCGCGCACGTCACGACGCAGATGCGCGCGCTCGAGCGCGGCGCGCCGATGGACATCCTCTTCCAGAGCCTCGCCGGCACCGAAGCCGCCGTCGCGAGCTTCGGCACGTCGGTCGCGATGCTCGACGAAGCGAGCGCGATGATCCGCGAGCATACGACACTCCGGAGCCGTGCCGCCGGCGGACCCGCGACCCCACACCTCATGTACTTCGAGACCGGCCAGGGCTCGGAGCTTTCCGCCGCGGCGCACGGCGACGCCGACCAGGTGACGCTCGAGGCACGCTGCTACGGGCTCGCCCGCCGCTATGACCCCTTTCTCGTGAACACCGTCGTCGGCTTCATCGGACCCGAGTACCTGGCCGACGGCCGGCAGATCGTGCGCGCAGGACTCGAGGACCACTTCATGGGGAAGCTCCTCGGCGTCCCGCTCGGCGCCGACGCCTGCTACACGAACCATGCGGAAGCCGACCAGAACGACTGCGACACGCTCGCGACGCTGCTCGCGACCGCGGGCTGCAACTACTTCATGGGGGTGCCGGCGGGCGACGACGTGATGCTGAGCTATCAGTGCACGAGCTATCACGACGGCGCGACCCTTCGTCAGCTGCTCGGATTGCGTCCGGCGCCGGAGTTCGAGGCGTGGCTCGTCGAGCGCGGTCTCATGCGCGACGGCCGCCTCACCGGGCGCGCGGGGGATCCCGGCGTGTTCCTCGCGGCATGAGCGCACAAACACCAGCGGCCGGCGGCGCGCTCGGCGCGCTGCTCGCGAGCACGCCGGCGCGGCTCGCGATCGGCCGGAGCGGCCCGCGCCTCACGACGCGAGAGTATCTCCGCTTCCTCGCCGATCACGGCCGCGCACGCGACGCCGTCTTCACCGAGGTGCCCGCGGCGGTCGTGAAGAAGCTCGGCTGCACGGAGCTCGCGACCGAAGCCCCGACCCGCACGGCATACCTCGCGGAGCCGCGGCTCGGACGCGCGCTCGCGACGAGCGCCGTCACCCGCCTCGCCCGCTGCCGGAAACGTCCGGAGGTGCAGCTCATCGTGATCGACGGGCTCTCCTCGGCGGCGGTCGTGACGCACGGTCCGGCGTTGCTGCGCGCGCTCACCCGCGAGCTCACGAAGCGTCGCCACCGTCTCGGCACGCCCCTCTTCGTCCGGAACGGCCGCGTGCGAATCCAAGACGAGATCGGCCACGTGCTCCGCCCCACGGTGTGCTGCGCGCTCGTCGGCGAACGGCCAGGCCTCGCCACCGCGAGCAGTCTCTCCGCCTACGTGATCCATCATCCGACGCGCGCCTCCGCCGAACCGGACCGCACGCTCATCTCGAACATCCACGACGGCGGACTATCGCCGACGAAGGCGGCGCGGCAGATCGCCGACCTGATCCACGAGTGTCTCGCGCGCGGCGCGAGCGGCGCGGCGCTCGCCGCGGCACGCGACGCCGCGAACGGCGCGTCGTGAGCTCTTTCGCGCCACCACTGACCGCGCGGCCGGCTCCTTGCCGCTTTCGACCTTCTGATCGTGCAGCACTGCCCGGCAACGGGCACGCGATGTCGGAGAACGCCCGCGTCGTGCGGTGCATTGTTGACTCCGCCAACGAGGCCCCATAGCGCTCGATGCGTGCAGCGGTCCCTTCTCGGCATGATCGTGTGCCCACGCTGTCGCGAGCGCCTCACGCTGGACGTCTTCTCGGACGACGTGCCCGTGGCCGGTGGCGAGCACGAGGTCGTCGAGGGCGCGCTCCGCTGCACGGCGTGCAGCGCCGCGTTCCCGATCGTCGGCGGAGTGCCCCGCTTGCTCGCGCCGCCGTTGCTGGCGCACGTGCGTGCGCGCCATCCGCGCTTCTTCGCCGATCACCCGCAGTTCCTCGCCGACTACGCGGACGCTGACGATCCGCTCGCCGACACGCTCGAGAGCTTCACCCGCCAGCGCCTCGACCTGGCACTCCCAGGCCCCGAGCTTGCGAGCCAGTGGCGCCGGAACCTCGAACGGAACCTGGGGGGCGCGCTCGCGCTCGAGGACCTTCGCGGGCGTCGCATCCTCGACGTCGGCTGCGGCTTCGGGCGCCACATGGTGGTCGCCGCCGAGCACGGCGCCGAGGTCGTCGGCGTCGACCTCTCGGGCGGCGTCGACGTGGCGTACCGCGCGATCGCGGGCCGGCCGAACCTGCACGTCATCCAGGCGAACGTCCACGAGCGCCCGCTCCGCACGGAGAGCTTCGACATCGTCTGGTCGTTCGGCGTGCTGCACCACATGCCAGACCCGGCCGAGGGATTCCGAGCGCTCGTCGAGTTCGCGCATCCCAACGGCGGCCTGGTCGCGATCTGGGTCTACGGATATCGCGGCATGCGCTTCACGTATCGGCTCTCCCACATGCGCGCGCTGCATGCAGTGACCCGCTCGCTGTCCGGCGCCGCGCGGCTGCGGGCATCGGAGATCGTCGCGGCGCTCGTGTCGGCACTCTACTGGGAGCCGCTGCGCGTGCTCCGGTTGCTCGGGCTCGGCGCCGTGGTCGACCGGCTTCCGCTGTCCGACTACGTCGCGCACGGCTGGAAGGCGCGCGTCGCGGGCGTCCACGATCGCCTCTCGACGCCGATCACGCATTTCCACGACCGCGAGGAGCTGCGCGAGTGGTATCGGACCGCGCGGCTCGCCGGCGTCGAGGTCGAGGACACCAATCGCCGCGGGTGGCGCGCGTTCGGTCGGCGCACCCCGCGTCTCGAGCCGACGGTGCAGCCGCAAGTGGTCGGCACCGGCTTCCCGCACCAGGAACACGACCAGCCCGCCGTTCAATAGGTAGCCGGCTCCCCGAGGGCCGGTATATGACGGCGCGACCTCCTGGTGCGCACGCTCGCCTACGTCCTCGTCGTCGTGGTCATCGCACTCGCCGCCGCCGCGATGTCGGTCGCACGCGCGCAGTATCCGCGTTTACGCGCCCAGCACCTGGCATTTCGCTACCTGATTCCACTCGGCCAACGCGTGATCGGTGTCGCACCCGCCGACGCCGAGGCCCCGCTCCACGGTTTCGCCTTCGAGGACCCCGCGGCGCTGCGAACGCTCCGCGCGACCCACGACCTCGACGCGGTGGTCGCCGCGGCCGCGAACGACTTCGAGCGCTGGATGCTGCTGATGCACTGGGCGCGCGATCGTTTCCCGCATCGCCCGAACCCCGCCGCGCCGGACGCGCAGGCCTTCGACGGCGCGGCGCTGCTCGGCGGCTACCGCGGCGACGGCGGCTTCCTCTGCGGGACGATCGCGCCCTTGCTCGTCCAGGCGGTGACCGCGCTCGGCGGCCATGCCCGGCGCGTCGAGCTCCGCTTCACGCCCGGCGACAGCCACGTGGTGACCGAGGTGTGGTCGGAGCACTTCGGAAAATGGGCCGTGCTCGACCCCGACTACGACATCTACTTCACGGTCGACGGCGTCCCGCAGCACGCGATCGATCTGCACCACCGCTGGGCGACGGCGGACGTCGACGCCGTACGCATTCACTGGCGCGAGAGCCCGAACAACATCTACCGCCCCGACCTCGAAAGCGGGCGGCGCGATTTCCTCCGCGTGATCTACGAGACCCGCGACTGGCCGCGCTGGGACCGCGAGCGGAACCAGCACAAAGGCGAACGCTTCGCCGTCCGCCTGCTGCACTACTACACCCACGTCTCGTACCCGCTCCGGAACGACTGGCGCTCGCGGCCGCTGCGCTGGTGGCATCCCGACGGCAACCACGTGCAAGGTTCGCTGGTGATCGCGCTCCCCACGATGCCCGACTGGGAGGATTTTCTCGTCCGGGTGCCGTCCCCCGACTCGTTCTACGCGGCGCCACCGCCGAGAACGGCGTAGCGGTCAGGCGCCGAGCCGCTCGAGCTTTTCGTAGAGGCCTTCGATCTCGCGCTTCAAACGCGCGTAGGTCGAGAACGCGCCCTGCGGATTCGGGTGCGTTTGGTAGAAATCCGGGTCGTTCATGACCTGGGAGAGCTCGGCGAGCTCGGTTTCCTTGGCCGCGATCGAGCTCTCGACCGTCGCCGCCTCCTTGGCGCGCTTGTCGGCCGCCCGTGCCTGTCGCTTCTCGGCCTCGCGCTGCGCTCGCTCGGCCTCCCGAGCGTCCTGGCCGTTCGTCGGTGACGCGGCCTCGCGCGGCGCCACGAGGGACGTTGGTGGTCGCGGCGCGGCCGGCAGCGTGGGCGCGACGCTCGTCTGCCCCGTCTTCTTCGCGAGGTACTCCTCGTAGTTCCCGAGGTAGCGAATCGCCTCGCCGTGGCCAACCTCGACGATCTCGGTCGGCAATCGATCCAAGATGTAGCGGTCGTGTGCGACCAGTACGACCGTGCCCTCGTACGCGAGCAGCGCTTCCAGGAGGACTTCTTTGGCCGTCAGGTCGAGGTGGTTCGTCGGCTCGTCGAGGAGGAGGCAATTCGCCGGCTCGATCAGGAGCTTCGCGAGCGCCAGGCGGTTGCGCTCCCCGCCCGAGAGCACGCGGACCGGCTTCTCGACGGCGTCGCCGCTGAAGAGGAACGCCCCGAGGAGATCGCGGACGCGCGGCACCATCTCGACCGGTGTCACCACCATCATCTCCTCGAGCACGGTCTTGCTCGGGTCGAGCACCGCCGACTGGTCCTGCGCGAAGTACGCGAGCCGGACGTTGTGCCCGGTCGTGCGTTTGCCGGCCGTCAGCGGCTCGACGCCGGCCAGCAACTTCAGCAGCGTCGACTTGCCGGCGCCGTTCGGCCCGACGAGGGCGATCTTCGACCCGCGCTCGATCGCGACGTCGACCCCACCGTAGACCGAAATGTCGCCGTACCTCTTCACCGCGCCCTCGACGCCGACGACGATCCGGCCGCTCCGCGGCGGCTCCGGCAAGCGGATAGTCACCCGGCGCTCGTGGCCGTCGGGCGGCGACAGCCGTTCGAGCTTCTCGAGCTGCTTGACGCGGCTCTGCACCTGCGCCGCCTTCGTCGCCTGGTAGCGGAAGCGCCGGATGAACGCTTCGACGCGCTCGATCTCGTCCTGCTGCTCGGCGTACGCGGCGGCCTCCTGCGCGCGCCGCTCCTCGCGCTGCTCGAGGTAGCGCGTGTAGTTGCATGTGTAGTCGGTGAGCTTCCCGCGCGAGACCTCGGTGATGCGCTGCACACAGACGTCGAGGAAGTAACGGTCGTGCGCGACCAGGATCACGAGCGACTCGCAGGCGGCGAGGAACTCCTCGAGCCACGTGCGAGCCTCGAGGTCGAGGTGGTTCGTCGGCTCGTCGAGGAGGAGGACGCGCGGCCGGCGAAGCAGGATCTTCGCGAGCGCGATGCGCATCTGCCAGCCGCCGCTGAACGTCCCGACGTCGCGGGTGAAGTCCGCGTTGCGGAAGCCGAGGCCGTTCAGCACACGCTCCGTCTCGGCCTCCAGGTCGTAGCGCGCGGACGCGTCGAAGCGCTCGCGCACGTCGTGGTACGCGTCCATCAGCGCGTCGTGCTCTGGGCCTTCCGTCGGCGCGTGCGCGAGCGCGTCTTCCAGCCGGCGGCACTCGGCCTCGAGCGCGTGCTGCTCGGCGAAGGCGTCCATCGCCTCGACGAGCACCGTGCGGCCCGAGACGCCGACGACCTCTTGCGGCAGGTAGCCGACGCTGGCGCCCTTCGGCAGGACGATCTCGCCGCTGTCGGGCTCCATCTGGCCCGCGATCATCCGCAGCAGCGTGGATTTCCCGGCGCCGTTCATGCCGGTGAGACCGATGCAGGTGCGCTCGGGCGCGAACCAGTTCACGCCGTCGAGGATGCGCTGCCCGCGAAAGGTCTTGCTGAGATTGGCGATCGTGAGCACCCGCCGCTTCTAGCGAGTGCCGGGGAACCCTGCCAGCCGCTTCGAACTTTGCGAACGCGCGGGCGGCGCCGCACCGACGTCAGGCCGGCGGCCGCACCTTCACGATGACCGTCTTGCCGCTCCGCACGCGCTCGGCGTTCGGCTTGAAGAGGCCGAGCCATGCGATCCAGTACTTCTTGGCGTAGACCGGCGCCATGCGCGCCGCGAGCTCCGGGTCGGTCGAGATCTCGGCCTGACCGACGAAATGCGGGCCGTCGGCGCGCCCTACCCACACGTAGAGCGGCCCGCCCTTCTTGAGACGCTTCGCCTTGTAGCTGGTCGGGAGAGTGGCGAAGTAGACCGCCTCACCGTCGTACATGAACCAGACGGGGACGACCTTGCTGAGCGACCCGTCCTTGCGCATGGTCGCGACGTAGAGATCCTTCGACGTCTCGAGCGCGGTCGTGACCTCGGGACTGAAGCGGGCCTGCGCGGCCATCGCCACGAAAACGCCGCCGAGTACGAACATGAGCGTGAGCGTGAGCATCCGGCGCATATCTCCTCCCCGCGTCGCCGCATTCCCTGCCCCCCGCAGCGACGCGCAGCCGTCGCTACCACCGGCGCGGCTCCATTGCCAAGCAGGTTGCTAGGCGAGCGGCAGGCCGACGCGGAAGGTCGCACCGCTGGCGGCTTTCGGGTCGAGCGAGAGCTCGATGTTCTGGAGGTCGGCGATCCGCGACGCCACGAAGAGGCCCATACCGAGGCCGTGCGTGCCCGTCGTGAAGAACGGCTCGAAGATGCGCTCGCGGTGGTCGACGGGCACGCCCGGTCCCTGGTCCCGGACCTGGGTCACGAGCCGCTGGCGCCGGTCGTCGACGGCGGCCTCGACCACGATCTCGCCGCCCTCGGGCGAGAAGCGCACGGCGTTCTGCAAGAGCGTCTGGAAAAGACAGGCCGCAGCCTCCCCGTGCACCCGCACCGACGGCAGTCCCGTGGGAACCACGCGTCGACAGGTGAGCCGCTTCGCCTGCATCTCGTCGCTCACGCTCTCCTCGGCCCGCGCGAGGATCGCATCGAAACCATGCACCTCGTGGCCTTCGGCGGGGACGGTGGTCGCGCGCATGATGTCGAGCACGAGGTTGCGGATACGGTCGGTGTCGGAGAGCGCGATCTGCAGATACTTCGTGTGGAACTCGACGTCGGCGAGATGCGTCGGCAGGAGCTGGAGAAACGTGCGGATGGTCGACAGCGGGTTGTTGATGTGGTGCGCGAGCCCGGACGCGAGATAGCCGAGCGTCGCGGCTCGCTCCGCGCGCTGCAACCGTTCGTCGAGGACGCGCCGCTCGTCGGCGAGTCGGTAGCGCTCGAGCACCTCGCGCACGAGGTACGGCAGGATCGCGAGGTAGCCTTCTTCTTTGACGATGTAGTCGTCGGCGCCGAGCTTCATTGCCTCGACCGCGAGGCGCGCCGACGCGGCGGTCGTCACGAAGAGCGTCGGGACGCGCGTCTCGGCAGCGCGAACCTCGCGCAGCAACTCGAGACCGTCACCGTCGGGAAAACGATAGTCGAGCACGAAGAGATCGTAGGAGCGTTTCGCGATGCGCCGGCGCGCTTCCGAGAGTGTTCCCGCCGTCTCGAGCTTCCACCCCCCCAAGGCATGCGCGAGCTCGTCGCGAAGGAGCAACGCATGTGACGTGTTGTCCTCGACCAGCAACGCCGACTTGCTCATTCCCGCACCTCTGGCTCCCCACCAACCGCGTCGTCCGACGGACCCGACACCACGGCGAACCGTATACCGCACTCGCTGGCCACCTCAAGAACCGACGCCGCAGCAGATGCGAGCTAGACGGATTCCGAGCGCGCCCGGAAAGATCGGCTTGTGCAGGAGTTCAATCCCTATCTCCCCGAGTTTCACGCCGACCCGTATCCCTTCTACCACCAGTTGCGCGCCGAGGACCCCGTCCACCGCAGCTCGCTCGGGCCGTGGCTGATCTCCCGGTATGCGGACGCGCATGCGCTGCTGCGGGACCGTCGTCTCGGACGCGACTTCGGGGCGTTCCTCGACATGCAGATGGGCCCGTCGCTGCTCCGGCAGATGCTCGGACGCACGATGCTGTTCAACGAGCCGCCCGACCACACGCGTCTCCGCACGCTCGTGAGCAAGGCGTTCACGCCGCGCGTCGTCGAA
>JANNPN010000298.1:0-31888 GCA_031400185.1 Polyangiaceae bacterium | reverse complement strand
GATGTCGGCTCGTCACATCCTGGGGCTGGAGCAGGTCCCAAGGGTTCGGCTGTTCGCCGATTAAAGTGGCACGCGAGCTGGGTTCAGAACGTCGTGAGACAGTTCGGTCCCTATCCGCCGTGGGCGCAGGATTCTTGAGGGAAGCTGACCTTAGTACGAGAGGACCGGGTTGGACGCACCGCTAGTGTTCCGGTTGTCACGCCAGTGGCACCGCCGGGTAGCTATGTGCGGAAGGGATAACCGCTGAAAGCATATAAGTGGGAAGCCCATCCCGAGATAAGGAATCCCGGGCCGCAAGGCCCCTAAAGGCCCCTCGTAGACGACGAGGTTGATAGGCCGGGTGTGGAAGCTCAGCAATGAGTGAAGCTAACCGGTACTAATTGGCCGTGTGGCTTGACCACTATAATTTCTCCTGGAGCAGCCATCGCGCTTGCATTCGCCGATTACCCGTACACGTTGGTAGATTTCTCGGGAGAACTCTCGCCGAGAATCGATTGACGTGATCACTATTCAGCTTCCGGTGGCAATGGCGGAGGTGTCACACCCGTTCCCATCCCGAACACGGCCGTTAAGCCCTCCAGCGCCGATGGTACTGCGTGGTCGCCACGTGGGAGAGTAGGACGCCGCCGGATCTCATCAAGAAAGGCTCGAACTCCGCGAGGAGTTCGAGCCTTTTTCTTTTTGGATTATGAAGGAGGAGGGTTCGTGAGCGTACGTGCAGGCAAATTTTGGCGTTGCGCGGTGCTGGTAGTGACGTTGGTTATACTTCCCGGATGCATGGGCCGGTACGCGCTCGCTCGGAAGCCTGTGAAGCAGATCTCGGAGGCGGAGCGTCGTTCACGGGCTCGGATCGCATACGATCGGGCGCGTGAGCGTGTCCGGGAAGTGCGTACCGGAATGTCGCCTCGCGAGGTCCAGGCGGCAATGGGTGCGGTGATAGCCGTCGAGGAGGTGGAAGAAGGAGAAGGCGGCCAACGAAAGTTGATGGACGGGTTCCTCTGCAAGCTCCAGCCGGCGCCCACGAGGGAGCGTTGGCTATTCGGGTACGATGAAGAGAGCATTCTCCTGGTCGGGTTCGCCGTCGAGTTCGCCCGATCGGATCCCGATGACGACGACTGGGCCGTAAAGCGGGTGGACAGGGCTCCTGGAGACGATTGCCCGGTCGTCGGCGACACACATCTCGACTGACCTGGTGAAGTGGTTGCAAATGGGGCGAAAATAAAGCGAAGATAGGCGGGTGCCGCCATCTTCATTGCTGATTTCTCAGCTAGTTACTGATCTCAGAGCGAACAGCCTCAGAATTCCTCGCCATCTCCATTTGGCGCCGAAAATCAGCCGGTTGCCGCTCGCGGACCCGAAGCTCGACGTCTTTCTCGGCGGTGGGCTTCCTTGCGGCGGTATCACCGAAATTTTTGGCCGCGTGTCGTCGGGAAGGACGACGCTCGCGCAGGTTCTCATCTCAGCCGCGACGCATGCGGGCGAGCTCGCCGCCTGGATCGATCTCCCCAACGCATTCGATCCGAGCGGCGCCGACACCGCGGGCATCGACCTCGATCGAATGCTCTGGGTGTCTCCAACCAGTCGCATCACCGCCGTGCGAGTTGCCGAGCAGGTGCTCGACACGGGGGGGTTCCGCGTGGTCGTGCTCGACCTCGATGCGCCGTCACCCAAGAGGGAACCATTCCCAACCTCGGTATGGTTGCGAATGAACCGAGTTGCCGCTCGTCGAGGTGCGGCCATCGTCGTGATCGACGCGAACCATACCGTCGGTACCTTCGCCACCTTGTCGCTCGAGGTGCGAGCGGGACGACGCGTATTCGTCGGCGACCGCGGGCCGTGCCCCGTCTACGTGGAAGCGACGAGCGCGTTGCGCATCTTTCGCCGCCGGTTCGGATCCTCGGACGAGGCCGTTTTCGACCTCGTCGCATCGACGAGGGCATGACGTGCAGCGCATCGCGTGTCTCTGGGTTCCGGACATGTGTGTGCGGGCGCATCTCCGCCTCGATCCCGAGCTGAGCTCCGTACCGCTCGTGCTGGCCGACGGGCCGAGCATGCGGAGCGTCATCGTGGCCAGCTCGGCACGTGCCTGCGAATTCGGCGTCGTCGTCGGCATGAAGACGACGCAGGCGCGGGCGATGTGCGTCCCGCTCGTAGTTCGCACGGTGTCCGCCGACGCGTTGAATGCATCGGCAACGGCGCTGGCCGACGTCGCCAGCACCGTGAGCGCGCGCGTCGAGGTCGACGACCACGGGCGCGTGTTTCTGGATTGTGACGGCAGCGGCCTTTTGTGGGCGTCCGAAGCCGAGCTCGCGAGCATGCTGTCGGCACGCGCTGCACGCTGCGGGCTGCCAGCACGGATCGGCATTGCCGACTCGAAGCTCGGTGCCGCTGTCGCTGCACACCAGAGCAGCGGCGTGACGATCGTTCCACCGCGGCAAACCCGCGCATTTTTGGCGCCGCATTCCGTTCGGTTGCTTGAGCCGGACCCCGACAGCGCAGCGACGCTGGCGAGCTGGGGCGTACGTTCGATCGGGGATCTCGCAGCACTTTCCGGTGGCGCAGTCGCGCATCGCCTCGGCCCGGCGGGTACGATGCTCGTCCGACGCGCGCGTGGCGAGGACGACGTCCCGCTTGCCGCACGCACGGTGCCGCAATCGTTCGAGGAAAGTCTCGACCTCGATTGTGCGGTCGATCGGCTCGAGCCGCTGCTATTTGTGCTGCGTCGGTTGATCGAATGTGTCACCAGGCGTATCGCGCTTTTCGGTCTTGGCTGCAGGGAGATCTCCCTGGGGTTGCAGCTCGACAACGGCGGTCGGGACTTTCGCACGATCGTCGCCGCCGCTCCGACTGCGGAGCACAAGGTGTTCGTCTCGCTGGTGCGCGCGCAGCTCGAAACGACGCCCGTGGCCGCGGCGGTCACCAAGGTTGCCGTCGCAGGAACGGCGACATGGGTCGCTCCGGAGCAACTTGATCTCCTTCGGCCCATCGGTCCTACCCCGGCGGTCCTGGCGTCCACGCTGGCACGGTTGGCGGCGCTCTGTGGGTCCGACCGCGTCGGTGTGCTGCGCAGCGCCGACTCACATCGTCCGGACGCAGTCGAACTCCGCCGGTTCACGGGAGACGGGTCGTCACGTGGAAGGGGGCACCCGGCGAGCAATCTGCGCGTCGTGCGCATGGCGCTCCGCGCATTCCGTCCGCCCGTTCAGCTGGAAGTGTTCGAGTGCCGTGGGCATCTCGACTACGTTCGCGGCAGCGGGTTCGGCGGACGCGTCGTACACTGCGCGGGCCCGTGGCGCCTGCGTGGCGAATGGTGGACGGCCGACCCGTTCGCGCGCGAGTATTATGACGTCGAGCTCAGCGATGGCGGCGTCTATCGCGTCTATCGGGATGCGCGCGCGCGGTGTTGGCTGGCGGACGGCGTGTATGACTGACGCCGACACATACGTCGAGCTGCGCTGTCGCAGCGCGTTCAGCTTTCTCGCCGGTGCCTCGCTTCCCGAGGACCTCGTGGCGCGCGCGGTGGCGTTGGGGCACGACACCGTCTCGATCGTCGACCGCGACGGCGTGTACAGTGCGCCCCGCGCGTTCCGTGCCGCAAGGACGGCGGGGATGCGGGCGCTCGTTGGCGTCGACGTTGCGATCGCGGGTCGCCGGCTGGCGCTGCTCGTCGCCGAGCGTCGCGGCTACCGCAATCTCTGTCGGCTCGTCACCCGTGGAAAGCTACGTGCGCGCAAGGGGCAGTGCATCCTCGAATGGGACGACCTCGAGGAGCATGCTGCCGGCCTAATCGCGCTTGTCCCGGGCGGCGACGATGCCATGCTGGGCACCGTCGACGACCCCGACGTGGTACTCCGGCTGGAGCGGTTGCGCTCGATGTTCGACGCTGACCGCCTGTACGTCGAAATCCATCGGCACCTCGAGCGCTCCGAAGAGCGGATCATGCGCCGTCTGATGGCCTTGGCCGCACGCACACAGCTGCCGCTCGTTGCGACCAACGACGTACGGCACGCGTGCCCCCAGGATCGCCGTCTGCTCGACGTGTTCACGTGTCTCCGCCTCAAGACCACGCTCGATGCGGCCGGTCGGCACCTGGTGGCGAATGCTGAGCGGCATCTCAAGTCGGCGCGCGACATGTTCGAGCTCTTTCGCGACGTGCCGGAGGCGATCTGCAATACGCGCCGCATCGCCGAGCGTTGCGCGTTCACTCTTGAGGACTTGGGGTACCGATTTCCCTCCGTTGACGTCCCCGGCGGTCGGGATGAAATGACCTATCTGCGTGAGCTCACCGAACGTGGCGCACGCGGCCGGTACGGGACGATCACACCGACCGTTCGTGCTCAACTCCAGCATGAGCTCGACGTGATCGGACACCTCGAGCTCGCCGGCTATTTCCTGATCGTTTGGGACATCATCGAGTTCTGCCGCACACAGGGGATCCTCGCGCAGGGCCGCGGGTCGGCGGCCAACAGTGCCGTTTGCTACGCGCTCGGCATCACCGCCGTCGACCCGATCGGAATGAAGCTGCTCTTCGAGCGCTTTCTCTCCGAAGAGCGTGGCGAATGGCCCGATATCGACATCGACTTGCCGAGCGGCGATCGGCGCGAGGCCGTTTTGCAATACGTCTATCGGCGCTACGGAACACACGGCGCCGCCATGACCGCGAACGTCATCACGTACCGCCCGCGGAGCGCCGTCCGTGAAGCCGGGAAGGTGCTCGGCTTCAGCGCCGACACCGTCGCACGCCTCGCGTCGCTATTGCGGGCGTTCGAGTTTCGCGATTCCGACGACGAGGTGCCGAACCAGCTCGCATCCGCGGGACTCGATCCCGCAGCGCCACGGGTGCGGCTACTGGTCGAGATCGTTCGCCGCATGCAAAACCTGCCGCGACATCTCGGTCAGCACTCCGGCGGCATGGTGCTTGCGGCCGGACGGCTCGACGAGATCGTACCGCTCGAGCCGGCGGCGATGCCGGGCCGCGTCGTCGTCCAGTGGGATAAGGACGACTGCGCCGACCTCGGCATCATCAAGGTAGACCTCCTCGGGCTCGGGATGATGGCGGTACTGGAGGATGCGATCCCGCTCGTCCGCGAGCATGATGGGGTCGAGCTCGACCTCGCGAAGCTCCCCCAGGGCGACCCGCGCGTCTACGACATGCTCCAGAAGGCCGACACGATCGGCGTGTTCCAGGTCGAGAGCCGTGCGCAGATGGCGACGCTCCCGCGTCTCAAGCCCACGTGCTTTTATGACTTGGTCGTGGAGGTGGCGATCATTCGACCCGGTCCGATCGTCGGCCAGATGGTACACCCATACCTCCGGCGCCGTGCGCGGCGCGAACCGGTCACGTATCCGCACGAGTCGCTGAAGCCGATCCTGGAACGGACGCTCGGCGTGCCGTTGTTCCAGGAGCAGCTGCTCCGTATCGCGATGACCGTCGCCGGCTTTTCCGCCGGCGAAGCCGAGGAGCTCAGGCGCGCGATGGGATTCAAGCGCTCCACGGAACGCATGGCGCAGATCGAAACGCGACTCCGCGCCGGGATGGCGGACCGCGGCATTGTCGGCGAGACGGCCGACGCGATCGTGCGCGGCATCACGTCCTTCGCACTGTACGGATTTCCCGAGTCGCACAGCGCCAGCTTCGCGCTGATCGCGTACGCCTCCGCTTATCTGAAGGCCCATCACCCGGCGGCGTTCTACTGCGCGATGCTCAACAACTGGCCGATGGGTTTCTACCACCCTACGACGCTCGTGAAGGATGCCGAACGCCACGGGGTCGCGTTGCGCGCCGTCGACGTTATGCACTCGGCGTGGCCGTGCACGATCGAGAATGGTGCGCTCCGTATCGGTCTCCGGTACGTGAGCGGGCTCCGTGAGACGGCGGGGCGCCGCATCACCGACGAGCGGTCGCGCGTGCCCTTTGCATCGCTTGCCGACCTCGTCCGCCGTGCTGAATTGCGGGATGACGAACGCCGGAGTCTTGCAAATGCCGGTGCCTGTGCGGCGTTCGGTGCCCGACGCCGTGATGTCCTCTGGCAGCTTGCGGCGCTCGACCGCGATCCGAAGGCGCTGTTCGCGCTCGCCCGGCGACCCGACGCAGACGAACCGAAGGCGCTCACGTCACCGCTACCGCCGATGTCGCCGATCGAGCAAACGCTGGCGGACTACGAAAGCATGGGTCTGACGACGGGACCCCACGTGATGGCGCACCTACGTGAACCCCTGCGGTCTCAGGGCATCGTGACGAGCGCCGAGATTCGCCGCATCCCGAATGGACGCTATGTGTACGTCGCCGGACACATCATTGTCCGGCAACGTCCGGGAACTGCGAAGGGCATGCTGTTCCTTACGCTCGAAGACGAAACCGGTACCTGCAACGTCGCCGTGAGACCCGACGTGTTCCGCCGGCATCGGCATCTGCTGCACACCGCACGCATGTTGCGCGTCGAGGGGCTGCTGCAGAACGTCGACGGCGTGATCCACGTGCTCGGCTGCGGTTTCGAGGAGATCACGCTCGCCGGCACCGCGCCGCCGTCACATGACTTTCACTGAGCCTCGGTCCACGAGCCGCTTGAGGAGCGGCTGCCCCGTCATCGTGAGCGCGACGGCGATTCCCGCGGTCAGGAGCGCGCTCGTCCACACGTAGACTGCACCGAGCGTGCTCCACGTCGTGAACCCGCCGCTCGCGCCGACGCTGACAATGACGAGCGACGCCAGGCCGTTGGAAACGATTCCCACGAGGATCGCGCTCGCATGGCGCGCGGGCGCGCGCCATGCGAGCGCATACCCAACCACGAGCGCGAAGCACGCCGCACCCCACAGGCGCACGAACACGAGGTGCTCGAGCGGCGGCTCCGGGACCCCGACCGCGGCGAACCAGGGCGGGGGGAGCAGGAGCGCCGGAAGGGCCCACACGGCGAGGGTGACGACGATCTTGACCGCGAGCACCTGACGCACCCGGGTGTAGTCGAACGCCGTCGGCAGCGGAACGGCCTGGCGGAGGCGCGGCGAGACCATGAGGAAAGACTGCCCGAGTCCGTCCATCAGGTCGAGAGCGCCACGTTGCAATGACTTTCGCGGCGGGATTTAGTGCCCGCCACACCCAACACCCCAGAGGAGACGAGTCATGGCGGAAGCTTGGATCATCGACGCCGTCCGCACGCCGCGCGGCAAAGGAAAAAAGGACAGCGGCTCGCTGTCGCACATCCACCCGCAAGAGCTGCTTGCGCAGGCGTTGCAAGCCCTGTCGGCGCGCCATGCCTTCGATCCGAGGGACGTCGAGGACGTGGTCGCCGGGTGCGTGACCGCCGCGGGTGAGCAGGGTGCATGCATCGCGCGGATGGCGACGCTCGCCGCCGCCTGGCCGACGGATGTTACCGGCGTGACGCTCAACCGCTTCTGTGGGTCGGGTCAGCAGGCCGTGAACTTCGCGCTGATGGGCGTCATGTCGGGCCAGCAGGATCTCGTCGTCGGCGGCGGCGTCGAGAGCATGTCCCGTCAGCCGATGGGCTCGGACGGGTCGGGTATCGACGGCCACAACCGTCACCTCCGCGAGATGTATCCGCTCGTTCCGCAGGGCATCTCCGCCGACCTGATCGCGACCATCGAGGGGTTCACCCGTGACGATGTCGACCGGTTCGCGCTCGCGAGTCAGCAGCGCGCCAAGGCGGCGCTCGACGAGGGGCGTTTCGCGAAAAGCGTCGTCCCTGTGAAGGATCGGGAGGGGCAGATCGCGCTCGACCATGACGAGTTCCCTCGTCCGCAGACGACGCTCGAGGGACTCGGCAAACTCGAGCCGTCGTTCGTGCAGCTCGGCAGGTACGTGCAGAAGGGTGACGAGCTGAGCTTCGACGAGAAGGCACGCAAGGTCTATCCGGACGTCAGCAAGATCGACCACGTCCACACGGCCGGGAACTCGAGCGGCATCGTCGACGGTGCAGCGGCCGTGCTGATCGCGTCGCCAGATTACGCGCGCTCCCGCGGGCTGAAACCCCGCGCCCGCGTTCGTGCGATAGCGACACACGGCGCCGAGCCGGTGATCATGTTGACCGCGCCGGTGCCTGCGACCGAGCGCTGCCTCAAGAAGGCCGGGATGACGATCAAGGACATCGATCTCGTCGAGATCAACGAGGCGTTCGCCACCGTTCCGCTCAAGGTCATCCGCGACTGCAACATGGATCCGGATCGTGTCAACGTGAACGGCGGCGCCATCGCGCTCGGCCATCCGCTCGGCGCGACCGGCGCCATGCTCATCGGCACCGTCCTCGACGAGCTCGAGCGCAGGAGCAAGACGACCGGCCTCGTCACGATGTGCATCGGCGGCGGCATGGGGATCACCACCATCATCGAGCGGATCTGAAGGGTGGCGGGGGAGCGGCAAGAGCTTTTCTTCCCGAGGGGCGGACATTGCTTCGGCTGCTCCTCCGACAATCCCTCGGGTCTCCGCCTGCGATTTTTCCGGGTTGCCGACGGCGTGCGTTGCGAGACGACGCTCGCCCCGGCCTATCAAGGTGCTCCGACGGTCGTGCACGGGGGCATCCAGGCTGTGCTCCTGGACGAGACGTGCTGCGCGGCCGCGTACTTCACCCGCGGCGGTTTCGTGGTGACCGGCGCGCTCGATCTGCGCTATCGGCGTCCGTGCCCCATCGGTCGGCCGCTGGTCGTGACGGCGCGAATCATCACGGACGAGGGTCGCTTTCTGAGAATCCGCGGCGAAATCCAAGAAGCCGGGATGACCGAGATCCTGACAGTGGGCGAGGGCAAGTTCTATCCGAACCCGGCTCGCAGCGTCGACGGCGCGGCCTAGGGACGCTCGGCGATCAAGCGATCGAGCTCCTCGCGGAGCTTGGGCAGCACGTCGGTGTAGCTGTACGAGCCGACCTTCATGTCTTTTTTCTTGAGGTTTACGGTTGTGGGACCGCACCAGAGTCCGAGGTCGGCGTCGTCCGTCTCCCCCGGGCCGTTTACACGGCAGCCCATCACCGCGATCGTGATGCGGTGGGCCGCGGCGTACGTGGTGAGCTCCTTCACATGCTGCGCGAGCTCGACAAAGCTCTCGTTCTCGACCCGTGAGCAGCTCGGGCAGGAGATGATGTTGAGCCCCTTCCCGAAGTCCGGCACCGAGATGAAGCGGCCCTCGGCGACGTCCTCGATGATCTTGTGGCCGACCTCGACCTCTTCGTGCTTGCGCTCGTTCGGCAGCGTCAACGAGACCCGGATGGTGTCGCCGATGCCGCGCGCGAGGAGCTTCTCGAACGCAAGGCGGCTCTTGATGATGCCGTCCGGCGGCAAGCCGGCCTCGGTCACCCCGAGGTGAATGGGCACGTCGGGACGCGCCTCGGCGAACCGCGAGTTCGCTGCAATCACCTTGTCGGGATCAGAATCCTTGAGCGACACGACGAACCGATCGAATCCCAGACGCTCCATGAGATCGCAGTGGTAGAGCGCCGACTGCACGATCGCCTCGAGCTGATTCCCGGGGTGGCGCTCGAGGAACTCCGGGGCGACCGAGCCGCAGTTGACGCCGATGCGGACGGCGCAGTCGTGGTCGCGCGCGATGTTCGCGAGCCATCCGACCTTGTCGCCGATCGCCTTCGCGCGCTCGATGTGGTGGAGGTGGCCGGGGTTGTAGCGGATCTTGTCGACCCAGGGCGCGACCGAGGCGGCGACGCGATAGTTCTCCTGGAGGTCGACCGACAGCGTCACGCCTTCGGTCTGGCGGCGGATTTCCTTGAGCGCGGCGACCTCTTTTTCGTTGTCCACCGCGATGCGCACTATGCCGGCGCCTGCCGCCGCGAGTTGGTGGACCTGGGCCACCGTCGCGTCGATGTCGCGAGTCTTGGTGGCGCACATGCTCTGAACGACGACGGTGGAGTCGCCGCCGACGGTTAGCCGTCCGATCCTGACCTTGCGCGTCCGGCGCGAAACGCTCATGGCGCGCGAAGATATCGGAAGGCAGGTACCCCCGCAAATCAGGGGACGCGGAACGCCGCAGCGAGCTCGCGGGGTATCGCGCTGTCCCCATCGGTGCTCGTCCAACGGTACCGGCTTCGTGCCTGCAGGAGTGGTCGCGCGTCGCCGCGATGGAGGTGCGTGTGGACCTCCATCGAATCGGAGGTGACCGCGGTCGGCCATGCGGTGACTGCGATCTTCTCACCGTAGAGCGCGGCATCGAGATACTCGAGATCGTGGCTCAAGGCGCGGAGACGGCCCCCGGCGCGGATCTGCCGGTCGAGATCCCAACCGGCGGTGCCCGTGAAGTCGAAGAGTCCCTGCTCGACGTAGGATACGTAGTTCGAGTTGTTGACGTGCCGGAGCGCGTCGAGCTCGTGCAGCTCGATCCGGCGTGTACGCATCTTCGCGTTGGGCGTTGGCGTCGCCTCGGGGAAGGGTACGCGCTCGAGGGTCGTCGCACCGTCCGGCATGAAGGTCGACTCCCATTCGGCGGGTATGCAGCGCGGACGCGCGGACGCGGCGTCGACGAAGACCCAGTCGGTCGAGGCGCGAGCGATCAGCCGCTCCGCGACGCGGACCTCGTACTCGCGCTGCGAGCGGACTCGGCGAAAGTCGGCGATCCACGTGCGGACGGCAAGCACGTCACCATAGCGCGCAGCGCTGGCGACGGTGAGGCTGGTGCGACGGATGATCCACTTCGTGCCGGTCCGGGTGTAGTACGTGGGGTCGAACCCGGCGTCGGTCGATGCGCGCGTCGCGGTCTCCTGGAGCAGGCGCAGCAGCGTGACGTTGCGGAGCTCGCCGAAGGCATCGACGTCGGCCTGCCAGAGGGGAGCGTTCCAGAAGAACTCGCGAGGCACGAAGGTTCGAACCATCGGGCCGCCCACGAGTCAAGGAACCTGCGGCTTGCCTTGCCGATGGTGATTGCCTAACACGCCGCCCAGGGGGTCATCGAATGCCGCGCATTCCCTATCCCGATCTCACGAGCGCTCCGGAGGCGCTCCAAACGCTCGCGGCGAGCCTGCCGCCGCTCAACATCTTCCGCATGCTGCCGCACGCACCGACCTTTGTGCGCGGCTTCGGCCAGCTCGGCACCGCCATCCTCTCGCAAGCGGCGCTTGACGCGCGTCTCCGCGAGCTCATCATCCTGCGCGTCGGTCAGACGTCGCCGGCGCCCTACGAGTGGCAGCAGCACGTTCCCATCGGGCGCGCGTGCGGAGTTTCAGACGAGGAGATCGCGGCGCTCGAGCGCGGCGACGCTGCAGCGCCGTGCTTCGAGGAGCGCGCGCGCCTCGTGTTGCAGCTCACCGACGAGCTGGTCGCTGCGCCGCGTGCGAGCGACGGGACGCTCACTTCCATGCGCCGGATCTTCACCGATCGCGAGGTGGTGGAAGCCGTCTTCACCGTCGGTTTCTACATGATGGTGGCGCGCTTCCTCGAGACCACGGGGGTCGACCTCGAGACGTCGGGCGCCGACCCGACGGACGTAATGAAGCGCCTCAAACGCGACTGACGGGACCCGGACGCGGTGTTCCGGCCTTCCGGTGCGCCGAGACCGCCGGGGAGTCGCTGACGAAGAAGCGCCACGGCCGGAGCGCGTGGGCGCCGGCGTACGCCACGCCGATCCGCGGTGACAGGGCGACGCGCGTCCTCGGGATCCGCGGAGCGTCGAGGACGACGATGGATCCGCGGACGAGGTCCGTGCCGTCGTGCCGTCGGTCGATGCCCATCGCGCGGCAGAGATTTCCGGGCCCGCGGGCGAGCGTCATCGGCAACCGTTCGCGTCGGACGCCTCGCCGGCGGCGCATGAGCGCGACGCCGACGACCGGCTCGACCGCGCGCAGGAGCACGGCCTCGGGCTGACCGGTGGCTCGGGTTACGACGTTGCAGCAGTGGTGCATGCCGTACGTGAAATAGACGTACAGATGCCCGCCGCCTCCCCACATCACCTCGTTCCGCGCGGTGCGCCGTCCGCCGGCGGTGTGGGCGGCCCGGTCTTCTGGCCCGCGGTACGCTTCGACCTCGACGATTCGGCCGGCGGTGACGCCGCCGCCGCCCCGGTGCACGAGGATCTTGCCGAGTAGGTCGCGCGCGACCCGCAACGTCGGGCGCAGATAGAACTCGAGCGGCAGGACCGGACCAATGAGATCGACCGCCGGCTCGTGTGACGCCTCGGACACGCGTCTCCCGTTCAACGGACGGAGCGCCTCGCAAGCGCGGCACGTAGCCGCGCCCGCTCGGTGTCGCCGAAGTCGTGGACGGCGGCGCGGTCGCCGCTCGACAGGTTCACGACTTTTCCGGCGTCGAGATCGAGCCGGAGCCGATCGTCGGTACGGAGAAAGCTCGGCGCCCCCAGGGCAATCGTCACGATCCCGTGGGTCTCGGCGGCCGACTTGATCGCCTGATCGAAGCGCCGAGCGACGAGCGCTCGCACGCCGGCGGCCGCGAGCGCCGCGAGGGCAGGACCGGCAGTGTCGTCGGTCCCGGTCATTTCCTCCGCGACGATCACGTCATCGGGGCCAAGACGTGCCGCGAGGCCAGGATCGAGGGTCGCGAAGAGCGCCCGACGCGCATCGTCGGCACACTGCCAGGCGGCGCTGGGAACGATCATGTGCGCAGCGGAGAGCTCGAGACCGAAGCACAGCGCCCGCCCCTCGAGTGTCGGCAGCGGCTCCTCGGCGTCGTGCGACGGATACGATGACACGGGGCCTCCATGCCGTCGGCCACCGCGCGAGTCAACGTCGGGGTGTCACCAGAGCTCGAGCTGGCGCGGCCGGCCGACGAAATCGGCAAAGTGGACGCCGACGAAGCGCAGCAACGCGTCAGCGATCGGTTCGAGCTGCTTCTCGACGTAGTGCTCGTAGTCGAGGCGACCCTGCCGCTCGTCGACGGGCTCGGGACCCGCGTCGGTCACGACGTACTCGACGATGCGCGTCGGCGGACCGCTCTGCTTCCGCGCGGCTTTCACGTGCGCCGGCGTCGTTTTGGTGTAGTCGCCGAGGCGCTTCCGCACCGCCTTCTTGTAGGCGAGCAGGTCGTCCAGGGCTCCCGCCCGCAGCGCAGACACAAACTCCCGTACGAAGTCGTCCACGGGGCGGTCGTGGAAGACGCGATCGAGGAGCTCGCGCTGGAAGCGCTTTGCGAGCGGCGTCCAGTCGCGTCGCACCGCCTCGAGGCCGACGATCTCGAGGCGGCCCGATGTCGTGTCGCCGAGCCAGCCGGCGTAGCGCTTCTTGCTGCCGCCGGTTCCTTGCCGCACCTCGGGCATGAAGAACCGCCGGTAGCATTTCTCGTACTCGAGCTCGAGAAGGCTCTCGACCCCGAACTCCGACCGCAGCCGCTGGACCAGCATCGCGCCGACCGCGGTCCGCAGCTTCTCGGCCTCGGCTTCCGCGCGCGCCGTGTCTTCCTCGCCGATGTCTACGAACAGCGAATCGGTGTCGCCATAGATCACTGTGTGGCCGAGCCGGCGCACCTCGTCGGCCGCGAGATGGATCAGGTGCTGACCCGTGAGCGTGATGGCGTTCGCGATCGCGGGGGAGAAGAAGCGGCACGTGGTCGCTGCGAGCACGCCGTAGAGCGAGTTCATGAGGATCTTGATGGCTTGCGCGCCGAGCGGGTCGCCTGCCTTCCGCGCACGGTCGCGCTCTGCCCAGAGACGCGCGACCAGCTCCGGCAGGATACCGGGCTCGCGAACGAACGCGGCGCCGTTGGGTGTCCGGATGAGATGCGTGTGCGCCGTGACCGCGTGCGGCGGGACGTACGTTGCCGGGTCGATGTTGAAGGTGCGGATGATGCTCGGGTAGAGGCTCTTGAAGTCGAAGACGAGGATGTTCGTGAAGAGGCCCGGTACCGAGTCGAGCACTGCGCCGCCGGCGACCATCGCACCGGGATGTTCCGTCACCGACGGTGCGACCTGGCCGCGTCGGTGCAGCTCGGCGAGATAGAGGAAGTCGATCGATGCGATGCTCGCGCCGACGCGGTCGAGCTGCATACCCGTCAAGCGCGTCCGCGAGATCGCGAGCTCGACGAGCCGTTGCTGCGCGAGGATCTCGAGCACGAGCTCGGCATCGCGCAAGTTGTAGTCGACGAGCTTCTGCCGGTCGTGACGAAAGGCGTCGGCTATCTCACGCCCGCGGCCGTGGCCGGTCATGAGCTTGCCCTTGCCGAGGAAGGTTCGGGCCGCGGTCTCGAGCTTGTAGTCGTCGAGCCGGATGAAGGCGTTTCGCAAGAGGGCGAGGCCGTCGAGGACCATGCGTCCTGGAACCGACGCGCGCGCGTCCCGTGTGAAGCCCTGATCGCGCTGGATCGTCATCTCGTCGGGGGTGCGGCCGAGACGAAACGGGATGCCGTGGCGACGGCAGAGGCGCTGCAAGACCGTGAGGTCGAAGTCGACGACGTTCCAGCCGGTCAGGATGTCCGGGTCGACCTCGTCGAGGAGCGCGAAGAAGCGTTGCAGCAGCGCACGCTCGTCCGCGAAACATTCGGCCCCACGGAGCGGGCCGGGACCGACGATCAGCACGCGATCCGCGCCGAGCCCCGCAAGGCCGATCGAGAAGAGCGTCGTTGCCCGCTCGTCGGTCTCGATGTCGAGCGCGAGCACGCGGAGCGTCGGGAAGAAGTCGGCCGGGGAGAGGGTTGGGTTCCGGTAGACGCGCCGGATCCGGCCCTCGGGCTGCCACGATCCCTGGATAGCGATCGTGCCGCGGAGATCGCGGTCGCGGAGGTAACTGTACGCGAAGCGGACGTCGGCCTCGTAACACGTGACACCCGACGAGGAGAGTCGCTGCCGGAGCGGGGGGACGTCGCCCGGGACCCCGACGGTGACGCGCGCCACGGGGGTGCCGTCGATCGCGCGAAGGTCCGTTGGCTCGACCCGAGCGGACGGCGTCGTCACCGCGTGGCCCCGGTCGGCGGGGATGAAAAAGTACGGGTGCGCGCGGTTGTCGATCACGAGAAAGGACTCGCCGTTCTCGAGCGTGCCGTAGAGGTGCACCTCGGGGCGTCCGCCGGCGATGCGGTACGTCGGCTGCAGCACGAATCCACGCACGCTCGTGGAGTAGCGCTCGCCCGACGACCCCGCAACTCGTTGCGAATGCGCGCGCTTCCGCGGGAAAGGGTGGGTCGCTTGGGAGCACCGACGCTGCTAGACAGGACGCATGACACGCCCTGATCGTTTCCGGTCGCTCGCGCGAGTCGGTTTTGCGCTCCTTCTCGCCGTGCTCACGTGCACGTTCATTCCCGTCGCGGCCCATGCCGCCGCGCTCGAGTTCGTCGACGCCAAACTTCAAGGCGAGGATGGCATCGACGGACTCGCCGGCGTCCTTGCCGTCGCCGTCAGTCCCGATGGGCGCAACGTCTATGCGGTCGCGCCGAGCAGCGATGCCGTCGCCGTCTTCGAACGCGACGCGACGACGGGCGCACTGACCGAGATCGAGGTTCAGAAGGACGGCGTCGGCAACGTCGACGGCATCGCCTACGCGTCTGCCGTTGCGATCAGCCCCGACGGCGCGTTCGTGTACGTCGCGGGCTCCCGCGACGACGCCGTGGCGTCCTTCTCGCGAGACACGGCGACCGGCGCGCTCACATTCCTCGAAGCGCAGAAAGAGGGCACTGCCGGTGTCGAAGGTCTTCGTTACGCGCGAGCGCTCGCGATCAGCCCGGACGGACAGTTCCTCTACGCGGCCGGCCAGAAGTCGGACGCGATCGCGGTCTTCAAGCGCAATACGCTGACTGGCTGGCTCACCTTCGTCGAGGTGCAGCATCAGGGCGTGCTCGGCGTCGTCGGCATCGCCGAGCCGCTCGCGCTCACGATGAGCCCCGACGGCGGGCAGCTCTACGTCGCGAGCGGCGATCAGACCGCGGTCACCGTGTTCGCGCGCGACAAATCGACCGGGCACCTCACGCTCCGGCCGCCGGCGCCCGACGCCGACCTCGGCGTCGTCGGCATCCATTCCGTCGCGGTGAGTCCCGACGGGGCGTTCGTGTATGCGACCCGCCAAGACGACGACGCGATCGCGATCTTCCGACGCAACAAGTCGACGGGCGCGCTCACGGTCACCGACGTCGTCTCGCAAGGGGTCGACGGCATGGACGGACTGTACGGGGTGTTTTGGGTGACGATCAGTCCGAACGGCCGGCGGCTCTACGCGGCGAGCACGCTCGAGCACTCGGTGGCGGCGTTCGAGCGCGACCCCAAGACCGGGGCGCTCACGTTCCTCGAGAAGCGGCGCGGTGCGCCCACCCGGGAATGCCTCGCGTTCGCGCGGAGCGTTGCCGTGAGCCCCGACGGCCAGAACGTCTACGTCGCCGGCGCCAGCTCGAACGCGGTCGTCGCGTATCGCGCCGGCGAGTCCGAAAAGACCGCCGAGTAGGGCGCTCAGCCCATCGTCGAGAAGCGGAGCGGCTCGATGCGGTAGATCACCCGCGCCACGCCCGGCTGGTGCATCGGGTACGTGTCGAGGTCCATGTACTTCTTCGCGAGAGCGTCGATGTGGGCCGCGCCACCCTCTTCGGTGATGTCCACGACTCGGCCGCGGATCTCGAGATAGCGGTACGCGTTGTCGGGATCGAGAATCGACAGCGCGACGTGCGGATCGCGGCGCATGTTCTTGTCCTTCAGCCGGCCGACGGCCGAGTTCACGCGAATGAACGGACCGTCGGTGTCGAACCAGACCGGCGTCACCTGCGGCGAGCCGTCCGTCATGATCGTCGCGAGGTGCGCGAACGTCTTCTTCGTCAGTAGATCGCGATGCGTTGCTGGGATCTCGGCGGGCATGATTGGTCCTTTCCGGGTCACATGTAGCTGCCGCCGGTCACCAGTACGACGTGGCCGGTCACGTAGTCGGCGAGCGGAGAGGCGAGAAAGAGCACCGGCCCGGCTGCTTCTTCGGGCGTGCCGGAGCGACCGAGCGGGATCATCCGCTTCGCCTGTTTGCGCATCTCCTCTGGGATGCCGAGATCGACCTGCTGGCCATCGACTTCCGCCTTGCCGGCCGCCGCCTCCTTGGCGGCGGTGAGCCGGGTTTCGATGAAGCCGTACGCGACGGCGTTGACGTTCACGTTCAGGCGGCCCCACTCGCGTGCCAGCGTCTTCGTGACACCGACGATCCCCATCTTGCCCGCGGAGTAGTTCACCTGGCCGGCGTTCCCGGCAACGCCCGACGTGGACGAGACGTTGATGACCTTCCGCATGACCTGCTTACCGTCGGCGATCTCGGCTTTCGCCCACTCGCGCCAGTAGAGCGAGGCGGCGCGCAGCAGGCGGAACGGTCCGGTGAGGTGCACGTCGAGCATCGTGGCCCATTGCTCGTCGGACATCTTGTGGATGACGCCGTCGTGCGTGTAGCCGGCGTTGTTCACGATGATGTCGAGGCCGCCGAACTTGTCGACGGCGGCCTTCGCCAGGCGGTCGGGAAACTTGGGATCGGTGATCGAGCCGGCAGCGACGAGCGCTTCGCCGCCCTTCTGTCGGATGGCGGTCGCCGCTTCCTCGGCGACGTCCTCCTTCAGGTCGTTCACTACGACCCGCGCGCCGTGCTGTGCGAGGAGCTCGGCGGTCGCGCGGCCGATGCCGCGGCCCGACCCGGTGACGATGGCGACTTTTCCGGCGACGAGTTGCATGACGATCTCCTTCGAAGGGGGTGCGTGCGTGGCGCGGTTTTGCCATGCACGTCCTGGTGTCGCAATCCGCCGACCTTGCGTTCGGGCGAACGGCCGCCGTATGGACGGAGCGTGACGCCGGACGAGCTCGCACAACGTCTCCGCCACTTCCTTGCGGCCGCCACCGACCAGCGCAACGTCACCGTCGAGGGGTTGCGGCGCGTGCCCGGCGGCGCCTCACGGGAGACGTGGTCGTTCGATGCGCGCTTCGACGGCGGCGCGCCACGCACGCTGATCCTCCGTCGCGACCCTGGCCGGACGAGCGTCGGCAGCGACCGCGCGCTCGAGTTTCGCGTGCTGCGCGCCGCGCACGCCGCCGGTGTGCCGGTTCCCGAAGTATTGTGGCTCGGCGACGATCCGGCCGTGCTCGGCGGCTGCTTCTTCGTGATGGAGCGTATCGAGGGCGAGACGCTCGCGCGCCGGCTGCTCCGTGAGCCCGCGTACGAGGGGGCGCGCCGCGTGATGACGGGCCAACTCGGCGAGATCCTCGCGCGGATCCACGCGGTGCCGCTCGACCAGACGCTTGCGGCGCTTCCTGGCTACCAAGACGACGGCCACTCGGCGGCGCTCGAGCTCGCGCGCTACGAAGAGATCTACAGGCACATCGCGCCCGAGCCTCATCCCGTCATCGAGTACGGCTTCCGATGGCTCGGGGCGCGGCTGCCGCCGAGCGGGCGGCGCGTCCTCGTTCACGGCGACTATCGGATCGGTAACGTGATGTTCGGCCCCGAGGGGGTGCGCGTCGTGCTCGACTGGGAGCAGGCGCACGTCGGCGACCCGATGGAGGACCTCGGCTGGATGTGCGTCCGCGCGTGGCGCTTCGGCAGCACGCTCTCGGTCGGCGGCATCGGCGAGCGCGCGGACTTCTTTGCCGCGTACGAGCGCGCCGGCGGCGGTGCGGTCGATCCGGAGGTCGTGCGTTTCTGGGAGGCGCTCGGGGATCTCAAGTGGGCCGTCATCTGCATCGCCCAGGCGAAGACGTATCTCGACGGCGGCGTCAAGAGTGTCGAGCTCGCGAGCATCGGGCGCCGCACCGCCGAGGCTGAGCACGACCTGCTCGAGCTCGTGGACTAGCGATGCAGGACCGACCCGACGCGCGCGAGCTGCTGGACGCCGTCCGAGCGTTCCTCGAAGAGCAAGTGGTGCCTGCGCTCGACGGTACGCGGCAATTCCACACGCGGGTCGCGGCGAACGTGCTCGCGATCGTCGGGCGCGAGCTTGCACACGGCGACGAGGCCCTCCGTGCGGAGCGGCGCCGGCTCGTGGCGTTGCTCGCCGCACCGGCGACGCCGGATTCGCACACGGGCGCCGCGCTCGCGACCTCGGTTCGTGAGCTCAATGCCATACTCGCCGAGCGGATCCGCGCCGGCGAGGCCGATGCCGAGCCCTGGCGATCGCAGGTGCTCGCTCATTTGCGTGCGACGGCGGCGGAGCGGCTGGCGATCGCCAACCCGAAGTACGCTGCGCCGACGAGCGGGCGGTGACGACGAGGCGTCTCCGCTGCAACGGCGTCGAGCTCCGGGTCGAGGAGATCGGTGCCGGCCCGCCGCTGCTCCTCGTCATGGGCCTCGGTGCCAGTCTCGAGACCTGGATCGCCCAGCGCGAAGCGTTGGCAGCGCACTACCGCGTTATCCTCTTCGACAACCGCGGTGCCGGCGAGAGCGAAACGCCGCCGCCGCCCTGGACCGTGCCGGACATGGCCGCCGACGCGGTCGGCGTGCTCGACGCGCTCGGTATCGCCCGGGCGCACGTGCTCGGCGTGTCGATGGGCGGCATGATCGCGCAGGAGATGGCGATTCGCTTCCCGGAGCGTGTCGACCGAATGGTCGTGGCGGTATCGTTCGCGCGGCCGGACCCGCTCCGGCGCGCGTTCCTCCTGTTTCGACGCTGGGCGCGACTGCAGGGGGCGGACCTCGTGCAGGAGGGGGTCGCGAACCTGCCGTGGCTCGTATCACCCACGGTTCTGAACGCGCCCGATCGTCTCGAGGAGATTCTCGGCATCGTTGGCACCATGCCGCTCATGGCTCCCGAGGCGTACTCGCATCAGGTCGACGCGATCCTCGAGCACGACACGCTGGCGCGCCTCGACCGCGTGCGTGCGCCGACGCTCGTTCTGGCGGCGGCCGAGGATGTTCTCACGCCGGTGTCGCTCAGCCGCGAGATCGCGGAGGGGATTCGAGGAGCGCGTCTCGTCGTGTTACCGCGGGGGAATCACGCCGTGCAGATCGAGGACCCGGCGGCGTTCAACGCCGCTGTTCTGAGGTTTCTCCTCGAGAAATAAAAACCCCGATGGCCGTGTGCGGCGACGCGCCGCCCCGCCGGTGAAGCGGGGACCATCGGGGTTCGGTGGTTGCCTGGGCCCCCAGAGGGCGACCCAGCGACGTTACGAGTGGGTACGCCTAGGAGGCGACCACCTCACAGATCACCGTAGGGAAAAACGTCACTGGACCACCTCCTTTCTTCCGGCGCGAGGACCGGGCGGGCCCAAGCCCCGCCGCCGGAGAACGACCGCCGATGCCGTCCTCCAGCCTCGATCCCGAGCATGCGCTCGAAGGGGTCTGTGTGATCCCCGGATCGAGTGCCAACGCCATGAATTTTAGCGCCGCGCCTCGCGGTATGTCCATAGGGTTTCGCGTTCCTGCCGACGCCGTTTGCGCTGCCGAGCGGGTGCGCTACTAGAAACGTCCATGGCCCGACTCTACGACGACATCACCCAGACGATAGGTAAAACTCCGCTCGTGCGCTTGAACCGGGTGACGGGGGGACGGAACGTCCGCCTCTTTGCGAAGCTCGAGTTCTTCAACCCGCTCTCGAGCGTGAAGGACCGGATCGGCGTCAACATGATCGACGCGGCCGCGCACGCTGGTCTGATCAACGAGCGCTCGGTCCTCGTCGAGCCGACGAGCGGCAACACGGGGATCGCGCTCGCGTTCGTCGCCGCGGCTCGGGGCTATCGCTTGATTCTCACCATGCCCGAGTCGATGTCGCAGGAGCGGCGGGTGCTGCTGCGGCTCCTCGGCGCCGAGCTCGTGCTGACGCCTGCGGCGCAGGGCATGCGGGGCGCCATCGCGAAGGCTGAGGAGATCGCCAGCGTCACGCCGAACTCGTTCATCCCGCAACAGTTTCAGAACCCAGCCAATCCGGACATCCATCGGCGCACGACGGCCAACGAGCTGTGGGACGACACCGACGGAGAGATCGACGTGCTGATCTCCGGCGTCGGCACCGGTGGCACGATCACCGGGGTGAGCGAGGTCCTGAAGCAGCGCAAACCCTCCTTCAAGACGATCGCCGTCGAGCCCGCGGCGTCCCCGGTGCTCTCGGGAGGCGCGCCCGGTCCCCACAAGATCCAGGGCATCGGCGCCGGTTTCGTTCCCGAGATCCTGAACACCGGCATCATCGACGACATCGTGCAGGTGAAGGACGAGGACGCGATCAAGACCGCGCGTGAGGTCGCGCGGCTCGAGGGCATCCCGTGCGGCATCAGCAGCGGCGCTGCGACGTGGGCGGCACTCCGTGTCGCCGACCGTCCCGAGATGGCGGGAAAATTCATCGTTGCGGTCTTCCCGAGCTCGGCGGAGCGCTATCTCAGCACGAGCCTCGTCGAGGGGCTGTGAGCGACGTCGCTGGGAAGCGGGTCCTCATCACGGGAGCCGCGAGCGGGCTCGGGCTCCTCATGGCGCGGAAGCTCGCCACGGGCGGTGCGCACGTCATCCTGTGGGACGTCAACGCGCCGGGTCTCGAAAACGCCCGGCGCGATCTCCAGGCGGCCGGCCGGAGCGTCGAGAGCGACGTCTGCGATCTCTCGTCGCGCGAAGCGATCGAAGCGGCTGCGGCGCGCGTCCTCGCGACCGGTCCGGTCGACATCCTCGTCAACAACGCCGGCGTCGTCACCGGCAAGACCCTCCTCGACTCGACGCCGGAGGAGATCGAGCTCACCTTCGACGTCAATGTGCTGGCGCTCTTCTGGACGACGCGTGCGTTCCTGCCGGCGATGCTCGCGCGCAACAGCGGTCACGTCGTGACGATCGCGTCGGCCGCCGGGATCGTCGGGATCTCGAAGATGACGGACTACTGCGCCAGCAAGCACGCGGCGGTCGGCTTCGACGAGTCGCTCCGCCTCGAGCTCCGCCGGCAGAACAGTCGCATCGTGACGACCGTCGTGTGCCCCTTCTACATCAGCACCGGCATGTTTGCGGGCGTCCGGACGCGTTTTCCGGCGATCCTTCCGATCCTCGACCCGGAGCGGGTGACCGATCAAATCGTCGACGCGATCCGACGCAACCGCCGCCGGCTCATCCTGCCGCCGGTCGTGCGTACGACGTGGATCGGACGCATGCTGCCGCTCTCGGCGTTCGACGCGATCATGGAATTCCTCGGGTTGAACCACAGCATGGACCAGTTCACCGGCCGCGCCCGGCACTGACGCGCGGCCTTCCGACGAGATCGACATGCCCGTCGGCATGGACGGCGTCCCCTCCAGGGCAAGGCGAGCGACACGCGCCCTAGTCAGCGCGCAGCTGGACGTCGACGCCGGGTTCGCCTTCGATATCGGGCTCCACCGGCTCCCATCGCTCGATGGTGACGCGCTTCGCGTCCACGCCGTGTGCGGTCGTGAGGCGCTCGCGCACGACCGCGCCGCGCTCGCGCGCAAGCTCCGCGAGACGCTCGAGGGTGTTCACCGATCCGTCGGCCTTCGCGTGCTCGAAGTCGGCACGGCTCGGGGCCGGAATCAGGACCGCGCGTAGCGCCGCCTGACGGCCGAGCAGGCGCGCGAGATCTGCGATGCGCGTCTCGCCTTCGGGGCCGAGCGCCGTGCTGCCGGCAGGGAAGGGCACGGGCCGTAGATCGAACTGCTCGCCCTCGTCGCGACGGAAGATGCCGCGGAGGAATCCGAGCGGTGCCCGGAGCGTGCCGAGTAGCGCCGTGCCGAGCGCCTCGCGCAAGAGACTGCCGACGCGATACTCGCTCGATGCGATGTCGCCCTCGATCGGCAGATCGAGTTGGATGTTCCCGCGCGTGTCCTTCATGAGGGCGAGCGCCACGGAGAGCGGTGTGCCGATCCGTGCCCCGACGGTATCGGTGCCGGCGGCGCGCATGGCAAAGCGCGAGAGGACGAGGTCGGTGTCGGCGTGCACCTTGGTTCCGACGAGGTGGATGCTCGAGTCGATGCGCGCGAGCCCGCTCTTCACCTCGTAGCCGAGCGCGGGCGCGAGGTAGGGGTTCAACGGTGTCAACAGGAGGCGGTCGACCGACGCGTCGAGCCGGGTCTCATCGGGATCGATCCGTCCCGTGATCGCGAGCGGTGAGAGCTCGTCGAGCGCGCCTTTCACGGAAATGCGCTCGGCACGGATGGGCGCGAGCGTGATCGCCTCCGCTGAAGCAGCGAGATCGGTCAGGTCGATGCCGTACGGCTTCGGAAGGGTACTGTCCCAGAACTCGATGCGACCGCCGTCGACGGTCAGACGGTCGAGACGAAGCCACGGCGTGTCGCTAGTGGCGCCGACGGACGTGGGCGACGCGCGCGTCGCCGGCTCGGTCGAGATTGGAAATACGCCGTCGCTTCGCCGGTGCACCATGATGTAAGGCCAGACGGCGGTCGCCTCCGATACGTGGATGTGGAACGGCTCCATCGGGCTCTCGGCAATCGTGACATCGAGGCGTTGCCAGGCGAAGACCTCCTCGGGGTGCGGAGCCACGGGGGCGGTGCTGGCGTCCGTCGCGGTGATGCTCCCGCGGAATGTGGCGTTCGCTTCGCCGAGCGCCACGTCCACCGTGCCGGCGACTCGGCCCTTCGCAAACGCGATCGGCAGCCCGACGAGCGGCGCGCCTGCGACGAGGTCGATGCCGTCGAACCCGAAGGACAGCCTCGTCGCGCCGCCGCGCGTGCGGCCGGCGAGCGTGATCCGCCCTTCCGCGAGCACGCCGGCGAACTCGAAGTCGACCTCGTCGGCCGGCAAGCGGATCGTGCCGCTCGTGACCGGGATCGTGACCTCCCGCGTCGCGAGGACGTTCCGCAGCAGGGCGGTGCCTTTCCCGAGCGCCACCCGATCGAGGGTGGTCTTCCACGCTGAGGCTTCGGTCGTCTCCGGCGAACCGCTCGCGAGCGGGACGTGCAGCTGCTCGTCGTCGCGCAAGACGAGGGCCTGGTAGTCGTCGACCTGGATGGCGCCGAGGTCCGTGCGTTGCTTCAGGAGGTCTACCGCAAGTCCCGGGACCCGGACGAGCTTCGCCTTCAGCATCGGCTCGGCGGCCCAGGGCTCGGTGAGCGCGAGATCATTTAGGACGAGGTCCGCCTTCAAGCCGTGCTTTTGTAGCGCGCCCTTTTCGACGCGACGTTCGTACGTCACGGTCGCGTCCATGGTGCCGGACGTGCGTTGCCAGCCGAGCGGCACGTAGAGCAGGGCGCGCGCGAGCGAAGTGTCGGTCGCGACGAGCTTCACGGTCAAGCGCGAGGCGTTCGGGTCGGTGTCGTAGGTCACGTCGAGCTTCAGCGGCTCCTTCTCGATGCGGCTTTCGACGTGGAAGGCAATGCCGGCGGTGCCATCGCTCGCGAGCACGAGATCCCGGGCGCTCGCGTCGTCGAGGTGGAGGGAGGTCTCGAGTGCCGGGGTTATCGTCTCGTCGCGAAACTCGACGCCGCCGGTCACGACCCGGAAGAGCCCGATCCGAAACGGCGTCGGCGGGCCCATCTCGACGGCGCCGCCATCCGGGGACGGCGGCGTGTGCTCCTCGGGCGGCGCGGTCGGGAAGAGAGCCGCGAGGTTGAAATCGCCGGGGCCCGTGCGCCGGAGCGCCACCCAGGGGCGGCGGAGCACGATGGCGTCGAGCCGCCGCTCGCCTGCGAGCCACCGCCGGACGGGGATCTCGATCGTCAGGGCCTTGACGGTGACGATGGGCGCGTCGACACCCTTCGGAGCAACTGCCAGGCGGTGAAGATCGACCCGCCCGTCAAACGGGTTCCAGCTGATCCATCCGATGCGGACATCGGCGCCGCTCGCCGCGGAGAGGCGGCGCGCGACGAGCGGGGTGAGCACCGACGGCGCCATCGCGATCGCGCCCGCGAGCAATGCGATCAGTACGAGGAGCACGATCGCGACGCGTCGCAGGCGACGCGGGACCGGCGCCCCGGAGCGTCGGTCGGGCGTCGCTACGGGCATGCTCGGAATCTCACAGGAGATCGCGAGGGAAGCAATTCGGTACAGTGGTGAACGAGAGAGCATCCGACAGGTTGACAACGCGTCGACGTCCCGGAAGTAAGGGCGCCCATGGGAACGTTTACGACGCGTTACGAGGACGACATCGCGCTCGTCACCTTCGACCAGGGAGGCATGAACACGCTCTCGCGCGCGGCGATCGAGGAGCTCGACGGCGTCGAAGCGGCGATTCGAGCCCAGCACGCGAAGACGCCGCTCGCCGGCGTCGTGCTGACCGGCAATCGCTACGGGCTCGGCGCCGGCGCGAACATCGGCGAGCTCATGCAGGGCAGCGCCGCCGATCTTGCGACCTTGATCGATCGCGGCGACGCGGTGCTCTTCCGGATCGAGGAGAGCCCGGTCCCCTGGGTGGCCGCGGTTGACGGCGTCGCGCTCGGCGGCATCTACGAG
Organism: Polyangiaceae bacterium; assembly: GCA_031400185.1. GTDB lineage: Bacteria > Desulfobacterota > Binatia > UTPRO1 > UTPRO1 > UTPRO1. The sequence goes on along the minus strand of JANNPN010000298.1, from coordinate 6,671 downwards.
CTCGCGCTCGCGTGCCGCGCGATCATCGCGACCAAGAAGTCATCGGTCGGCCTCCCGGAAATGGGACTCAACATCTTCCCGGGCCTTGGCGGGACGCAGCGCCTCCCGCGACGGGCGGGGCTCGTGAACGCGTCCGACCCCGTTGGCGGTGATGCCGCGTTGTCAGTGATTCTGCAAGGCAAGTCGCTTCGCGCGGATGCGGCGCTCGCGATCCGCATGATCGATGCCATCGTGCCGGACGGCGAGAACGCGCAGGCTTTCGGCGCGCGCTTCGTCCGCGAACGGCTCGCGTCGCTCGAGCGGCCGGCGCCGGATCTCTCGAACGCGGCGCAGATCGCGCCGATGGTGCTGCCGACCATCACCAAGGCCACCCAGGGACGCCAGCATCCGCGTGCCCCGTTCGTGGCGCTCGAAGTCGTGACCGAGGGCGTTACGAAGCCGCTCCCGGAGGGCGTGAAGCTCGAGCGCGACCGGTTCCTCGAGGTAGCGACCAGCGCCGAAGGCAAAGCGGGCATGCGTTTTTTCTTCACCCAACAGCGCGTGACGAAGCTCCCTGCCGAGCTTGCCAAGGTCACGGCGCGGCCGATCCGCAAGGTCGGAATCGACGGCTTCGACGGTTACATGGGGAACGCGATCGCGTTCCTCGCGAAGCGCGCCGGTTTCGAGGTGGTTGGCCACGTCCCCGTGCCGGCGCTGGCCGCGGGTGCGCCGGGCCGTATGCGACAGAAGTACGAGCCGCTTCTGAAGCGCGGGCGCATCGACGCGGCCGCAGCGGACGCCGAGGTCGCAGCGGTGACGGTCGCAACCGATCTCGCCGCGTTCGTCGATTGCGATCTCGTCATCGAAGCACGGAAGGAAGATCCCGAGGCGAAAGCCGCCTTCTACAAGGCGCTCGCGAAGGTCGTCCGTCCGGATACGATCGTGAGCTCGAACAGCAGCTCGATGGGTCCGGGCTTTCTCGCTGAGTACTTCCAGGCGGGCGGCGGGAACCCGGCGAACTTCGTGAACCTGCATTTCTTCAGCCCGGCCGAGCACCCGCAGCGGGCGCTCGTCGAGGTCGTGCGGACGGCCGGCACGCCGCCGGAGGTGCTGGCCGCCCTCCACGGGTTCGTCCGCAAGATCGGCAAGGTGCCGGTGATGCTGCAGGACGGCTCACCGGGCTTTCTCGTGAATGCGGCCCTCGCGGAATACTTCCGCGAGGCGGAGGAGATCTACCGCGAGGGGACGCCGATCGAGCGCATCGACGCGGTGATGAAGGAGCGCGTGTTTCCGCTCGGGCCGTTCGAGGTGGCCGACCAGGCCGGGGTCGACGTCGCGGCAGGCATGTTCGACGTGATCGCGCGCACCGCGCCGCCGTCGACACCGCCGCTCGTGGTGCTCCTTCGCGATCGTGGACGGTTCGGGGTCAAGGCGGGGGGCGGGTTCTACGACTATAGCGGCACGGTCAAGGGCGCGCCCTGGAGCGAGCTGCCGGCGCTCGCCGCGCCGCGCGGCACGCGGATCGCCGAGGACGACGAGATCGTCGACCGCTGCGTGCGCGCCATGTTCCAGACGTCGCGGGATCTGTTCGCGCGCGGCATCGTCGCCTCGAAAGAGGAAAGCGACCTGGCGTTCGTCTACGCGCTCGGGTTCGCGATGTACCTCGGCGGGCCGTTCTTCTACGCGGAGCAGCGAGGATGGTCGTGAGCCGCTGGGACGCGTACGCGGAGCGCGCGCTCGCCGGCGACGCCCCGTCGCACGCCGACGCCCTCGCGGTGCTGCGAGCGCCCGACGAGGAGCTTCGTGATCTTCTGCTCGCGGCGTTTGCCGTGCGCGAGCACCACTGGGGCCGCCGGGTGAAGCTCTGCATGCTGCGGAACGCGCGGAGCGGGCTTTGCCCCGAGGACTGTCACTACTGCTCGCAGTCGGCGGTCTCGACGGCGCCGATCGACACCTATCGTCTGCTGCCGACCGACGACCTCGTCGCGGGGGCGCGCGCGGCGGCGGAACGCGGCGCTCGGCGCTATTGCATGGTCACGAGCGGACGCGGCCCCAGTGCCCGTGACATCGGCCAGATCACGGCGGCGACGCGTGCGATCCTTGCCGAGCATCCCGAGCTCGAGATCTGCGTCTCGCTGGGCATCATGGACGAGGGCCAGGCGCGCGAGCTCAAAGCGGCGGGCGTCGGCTGGGTGAACCACAATCTCAACACGAGCGAGCGCTTCCACCCCGAGATCTGCACGACCCACACCTACGCCGACCGCGTCGGCACCGTGCGTGCGGTGAAGCAGGCCGGGTTGTCAGTCTGCTGCGGTGGCATCATCGGTATGGGTGAGGTCGACGAGGATGTCGTGGATCTCGCGTTCGCGCTCCGTGAGCTCGGCGTCGACTCTCTGCCGCTGAACTTCCTGCTCTCGATCGACGGGACGCCGCTCTCCGACCGCGGCGAGGTACCGGCTACCAGGGCGTTGCGCGCCCTCTGCCTCATGCGCTTCGCGAACCCGGCGAGCGACATCCGGGCGGCCGGCGGCCGCGAACGCAACCTCGGCACGTGGCAGGGACTCGCGCTGTACCCGGCGAACTCGGTCTTCATCGAGGGCTATTTGACCACGCCCGGCCTCGCGACCCTTCCGACGCGCCAGCTCGTCGAGTCGATGGGGTTCTCGGTCGAGGGCGAGGTCGAGGTGACGGACGACGCGGTGACCGCGTCCGTCGATCACGCGTAGTACCGTCGATCACGCGTAGTAGCGGTAGATCACCTCGGCGACGCACGCCGGCTTCGCCTGGTTCTCGACCTCGAAGCCGAGGCCGATCGTGACGCTCGCGCCGCCGGCGATTGGCTCGTAGCCGGCGAGCGTAGCGCGCAGGCGCACGCGCGATCCGACCGGCACCGGACTCGGGAGCCGCATCTTGTTGAGCCCGTAGTTCACGCCCATCCGGACCCCCTCGACGGTGAGGACCTGCGCGAGCAGCGCGGGGGCGAGGGCGATCGTGTAGTAGCCGTGCGCGACCGGACCGCCGAAGGGGGATTCGCGTGTGCAGCGCTCGGGATCGACGTGGATCCATTGGTGGTCGTGAGTGGCTTCGGCAAAGAGATTCACCTCATCCTGCGTGACGAGATGCCAGTCGCTCATTCCGAGCTCCTGCCCGACCAGTCCCGACATCTCCTCTAGTCCGTGGATCGTGCGCATGGCTGTCCTCCTCGGCGACGTCATAGCGCCGGCAGCATGCGGGAAACCAGCGTGGGACGGTGTCTTGACCCCCACATGGTCGCGTGAAATACGGGCTCGTCTTCACACCAACCCGTGATTCGGAGGTCATCATGACGTTGTCGTCGACGGTTGCGTTGATTTCGCTGCTCGTGCTTTCCGTGGCGACCGCCCAAGCCGCGGACCCCTCGCCGAAGCCGTCTCCGGGGAAGAACCCGTCGGTGCTCGTGAAGACGTCGCTCGGTGAGATCACGATTGAGCTCGATCAGCTGCAGGCTCCGATCAGCGTCAAGAACTTTCTCGACTACGTCGACGCCAAGCACTACGACGGCACGATCTTCCACCGCGTCATCCCCGGCTTCATGATCCAGGGGGGCGGGTTCACCCCGAACATGCAGCAGAAAGCCACCAAGGCGCCGATCAAGAACGAGGCCGGGAACGGTCTCAAGAACCTGACCGGCACGATCGCGATGGCGCGCACGGGCATCGTCGACAGCGCGACCTCGCAGTTTTTCGTCAATGTTGCCGACAACGCCCAGCTGAATCACCGGGACGAGTCGCCGGCCGGGTTCGGCTATGCCGTGTTCGGCAAGGTCACGGGTGGGATGGACGTCGTCAAGAAGATCGAGGCCACGAAGACGACCGCGCGTCCGCCGCATCAGAACGTGCCGGAGACGCCGGTGGTCATCGAGTCGGTGACGCGCGTCACGCCGTAGCGCGCGCCGCACGCGATCCGTCATGGGTCGTTGGAACATCGCCCGGGTCGACGACGTGCACGTCGTCACCATGACCTCGAACAAGGTCAATGCGATGAATGACGACTTCTTCACCGACCTGCAGGCAGCGATTGCCGACCTGCAGAGCGCTGAGGTGCTGCCGGTGGTGCTCACCGGCAGCGGCAACTGCTTCTGCGCCGGCCTCGACCTCCGCGGGTTGTACGAGCTCGATCGCGTGACCCTCACGAGCTTCGTCGACCGGCTCGACGCTACGGTGCTCGCCTGGTTGTCGTTGCCGCGGCCGACCGTTGCGGCGGTCAATGGGCACGCGATCGCCGGTGGCTGCGTCCTGGCGCTCGCCTGCGATCACCGCGTCGCCGTCGATCGCGGTGCGACGATCGGCATGAACGAGGTGCAGGTCGGGATCCCGTTTCCGGCCGTTCCGCTGGCGGTGACGCGCCACGCGCTGTCGCCGGCGTTCGCGCGTGAAGTACTGTTGCTCGGGGGACTCTACTCACCGGACCAGGCGAAGGCGCGCGGGCTCGTCGACGTGACCGTCCCGGCGGCCGACGTCCTGCCGCGTGCGCTCGCGCTCGCGCGCTCCGTCGCAGCCGATGCGGTCTCGGCGTATGCGGCGGTGAAGACGCACCTGCTCGCGCCGACCCTCGCGGCGCTCGAGCAGTCGCGCGAGCAGGTGAACCGCGAGTTCCTCGACGTGTGGTTCTCCGAGCCGGGCCGGCGGCGCCTGGGGGCTGTGCGCGAACGGCTGCTCAAGCGGTCGTGATCCGGCGGCGTTCTGATTGATGGCGCGGCGCACACATCGCGGGCGTTGGGCGCTCCTGTCACTGATCGCCCTCGTCGTGCTCGGCTTCGCGTATGCGTGCGGCGTCGTCCTCCAGCCGACGACGCCGGCGCCCGCGCGGCCTGCACCGGCACGCTGGTCGTCGTCCGATGTGACGATCGCCTACTTGGGCCACGCATCGGTCTTGGTCGATCTGGGGGGCGTTCGCATCCTGACCGACCCGACGTTCTTTTCGCGGATAGGGCTGTCGGTGGGACCGTTCACGATCGGCCCGAAGCGCGTGATGGCTGCGGCGCTCACGCCGGAAGAGCTTCCGCCGCTCGACGCGGTCGTGGTGACCCATGCGCACCTCGACAGTTTGGACCTGCCGTCGCTCGAGCGCGTGCGCGATGTGCCGGTGCTCGTGATGCCGAAGCGCACGAGCGACATCGTGGCGGGCATCGGCTTCCCGCGCGTCGTCGAGCTCGGATGGGGTGAGCACGTGCCGGTCGGCACCGTCGCAATCGAGGCCGTCGAAGTAGAGCATTGGGGAAAACGCTGGCCGTGGGAGGGCTGGCGCGGCTACAACGGCTACCTCGTGAGCCGCGGGGACGTCCGGGTTCTCTTCGCCAGCGATACCGCGTACTCGGCCAAGCTTGCCGACTTCGCGCGCGAGCGCGGCGTGACGGTCATGATCCTCGGGAACGGAGCCTACGACCCGTGGATCGTGAACCACGCCGACCCGGAGCAGGTCTGGCGCATGTTCGAGACGAGCGGAGCGCCCTATCTGATCCCGGTGCACTGGGACACGTTCCGGCTCGGCAAGGAGCCCCTCGGCGACGCCATGCGCCGCCTCCTCGTGGCTGCGGGGCCGCATGCGGATCGCGTGGTCATCCGCGGCATCGGCGACACCTGGACGATGCCGAAGCCCTGAGCGCAATTGCCGGCATCGACCGAGACACATAGAGTGTTCCGACCGGAGGAATCCATGGCGGACAAGGCGAAGGACTCTCTCGAGATGTCGCCCGAGAAGGCGTTGGGACTGCTATCGGAAGTGCGGAATCGGCTGAGCACCGTGGCATGGGCGCTGCACGGCATGCATCACGAGTCCGAGCCGCCGGGACCCGACGATCTCGCCGCCGTCGAGCAGCTGGTGAGCGACACGATCGACGGTCCGTTGCACGATGCATGTGCCGCCCTCGGGACACTCCTCGGCCTCGACGCCGACGACGCCAATCTGACCCGGCACTGAGCGATGCAGGTCCCGATTGGGCGGCACTCGCGCATGCTGGCGCGCGACGGGACCGTCCTCGTCGTGATCGACGTCCAGGAAGGGTACCGTTCGGTGCTCTTCGAGTACGAGCGGGTGGCATTGGCCGTCGCCCGCGTCGTGCAAGGCGCTGCCGTGCTCGGGGTACCGCTTCTCGTGACCGAGCAATACCCGAAAGGGGTCGGTCACACGGTCGACGAGGTGGCGCGGCATTTTCCAGCAGGCACGACGCCGATCCAGAAGATGAGCATGAGCTGTTGCGGCGCCGATGCGTTCATGACGGCGCTCGCGAAGCTCCGGCGGCGGCAGGTCCTGATCGCCGGGATCGAAGCGCACGCATGCGTGAATCAGACCGCCCACGATCTCCTGGCGGCGGGGTATCAGGTGCACGTCGCGCACGACGCGACGTCGTCCCGGCGCCGGGAGGAGTACGATGTCGGGTGGGCGAAGATGCTGCAGGCCGGGGTCGTGCCGGCGACGGTCGAGAGCGCGCTCCTCGAGCTCCTGGGGACCGCCGAGGTCCCGGAGTTCAAGGCGGTGCAAAGACTCATCAAATAGCGATCAGTCGTAGCAGCCGAGTATCCGCGAGATCACGAGGCGCTGAACCTCGGACGTGCCTTCGCCGATCTCGAGGAGACGCTGGTCGCGATAGAACCGCGCGACCGGATACTCCTCCATGAGCCCGTAGCCGCCGAAGATCTGCACCGCGGCGTGCG
>JANNPN010000286.1:0-3736 GCA_031400185.1 Polyangiaceae bacterium | reverse complement strand
GGCACTCGCCGCGCTCGGGCTCGGCGGCCGCGCCCTCGATCTCCACTCGCCCCTCGTTGGGACGATGCCGCCGCTCTCGGCCCTCGGGATCGTGCTGCTGAGCCTCGCGACGCTCCTCCAGGCGGGAGAGCGGGCGGAGGTACGCACGGATGCCGCGGAGCGTTACACGCCCTACGCGGCCGGGGCGACCTGTCTGCTCGCCACCGTGCTCTTCTGGCAGTCGCTCGTGCAGCACCAGCGCGCCGAGCTGCACCGGGCCGTCGAGATGACGGGCGTCGGCGCGCTCGCAGAGCTCGGCGCGTTCGTCCGGAGCCTCACGCGCGCGCTCGAGCACGTGGCCGAGGAATGGGACAGTGCGGGTCGTCTCCCGGCGGATCAGTGGCGCTATCAGTGTCGCCTCGTGCTCGAACGGCTCGGGGGCCCCCGTGCCGTCGAGTGGATCGACGACGACGCCGACGTCCTCTACGTCGTGACCCCGCCCACGACCGCGCCGTTCGCGAACACGTCCCGTGAGCCGACGCCGCCCGTCGACACCGCGGCACGGGCGACGCTCGTGACCGCGCGCCGCACCCAGCAAGCCGCCGCGACCCCGGCGTTCCTCTCCGCGAGCGACCGGAGGGAGTTCCGCCTCGTGATGCCGCTCACGCGCCGCGGAACCCCCGACGGCTTCGTGAGCGCGCTCTTCTCGATCGACGACATGCTCGACGCGCTCCTCGCGACGCGCATCCACGACTACGTCATCACCGCGCACGACGCCGACCAACCGGTCTACGGTCCCCGCGACCTCTCCGGGATCGCGCCGTGCCCCACGTGTCGCTCGTACATCCTCGATCTCCCCGGCGGGCGCAGCTGGGAGTTCTCCATCCGGCCGTCCGCCGAGCTCCGCGCCACCATCGAGAGCGGGTTTCCGCAGATGATTCTCGTCTCGGGCGCGCTGATCTCGCTGCTCCTCACCGGGATGCTGCGCGTGCTCGCGCGCGAGCGCCGCACCGCCCGCGACCTCGCGCGCGCGAACCGGGCGCTCCACGGCGAGGTCGCTTCGCGGCGCACGGCCGAGCAGGAGATCCGGACGCTCGCAATCGAGCTCGAGCAGCGGGTCCGCGACCGCACCGTCGAGCTCGCGACCTCGAACACGGCGCTCCGGAACGAGAACGCGCTCCGCCAGCGCGCGCAGGCGACGCTCGAGTCGGCGAATCGCAATCTCCGCCACTTCGCCTCGTTCGTGTCGCACGAGCTCCGCCAACCCCTCGCAACGATGGCGCTCTGGTCCGAGCTGCTGGAGAGCAACCCGGACGTCGGGCTGAACGAGCGCGGGCGCGGCTATCTGAAGCAGCTGCGATCGTCGATCGACCGGATGACGGGATTCCTCGAAGCCCAGCTCCGGCTCGCGCGCGTCACGTACACGCAGCCGACCTTCGAGGAGGACGTCAACGTCGCTGCGCTGATCAAGGAGGTCATCGGGGACGGCTCGCTCGGTCTCCACGGCGCCGGTGCGACCGTCGAGATCGCCGATCTCCCGACGATCCGCGCCGACAGCGGGCAGATGCGCCAACTCTTTCGCAACCTCCTCGAGAACGCGGTGAAGTACCGCCGGCCCGAGACCCCGCTCGCCATCCGCATTGAGGGCCACATCGCCGCCCGCCACGGCTCACGGCACTGCGAGTTCCGCGTCAGCGACAACGGTCAGGGTTTCGCCGGGACCGACAGCGAGAAGATCTTCGATCTGTTCGAGCAGCTCCCGGGTCGGAAGAGCGGCGCCGGGTCCGGCGTCGGCCTCGCGATCTGCCGCCGCATCGTCGAGCACCACGGCGGGACGATTCGCGCCGAAGGTAAACCCGGTGCCGGGGCGATCTTCATCATCGACCTGCCGCTCGAGCGCTGCGAGGGTCATGACGGCGACCCGCGACCGGAGCTGGTCCAGACCTGACGCGCGCGCCTCCAAACAACGACGGCACGCCGCCCCGCGAAGGAGCGGCGTGCCGTGTCACGAGAGCCGCCCCCCGACGACTCTCGTTTCCTCCCACGACGGGAGCGACGCTACGAGTTGTTTGCGGCGGCCTTGCTCATCTTGATCTGAAGGTCCTCCGGGAGCACGGCCTTCACGCCCTTCGTCGCCCGCGCCGTCGTCGCCGCCGTGACCCGCGCGGTCTCGTTCGGCACCGTGCCGGTGAGCCGCACCACGCCCCCCTTCACCTCGACGGCAATGGCATCACCCGTGACGGCTTGCTTCTTCGCGAGCGCGGCCTCGACGGCCTGCTCGATGTCGGCATCCTTCGCCTCGACGGCGTCCTGCTTCTCGGCCGCGACGATCTGCAAGTCGTTGTTCACGGACTTCACGCCGCTCACCTTCTTCGCCTCGCCCTCGGCTGCGGTCTTCGCCGCCGCGGTCGGAACGATACCGAAGAGCGTCACGCGCCCGTCGGTGGTGTCGACGTTGATGTCGAGTGCCGGGGTCTCGCTGTTCGCGAGCAACCGGAGCTTCGTTGCCGACGTGATCCAGGCGTCGCTGGCGACGTCACCCGCGCTCGCCGCACCGGTCGCGACGCGCTCGCGCGCCGTCTGGTTCAGCTCCTCGTCGGTGATCCGCTCGCCGCCCTTCACCTCGGTCGCGACCCGGCGCACGCCAGGGACCGCGCCCGCGGTCGTGATCGCCCGGAGATGCGTCGTCGTCGACGGCGTTTCACCGGCGAGCAGCACGACGCCCTTGTTCACCGACTGCACTTTGATGCTGCTGGCGGCGAGCGTCTGATCCTTCTTGAACGCGTCGTTCAGCCGCGTCGTGAGCTGCTCGTCGGACGCCTCGACCTTCGCCTCCTGCGTGGCCGGCACGACCTGGAGGAGGTTGCGGACCTCGGTCGCGCCCTCGATCTTGGCGACCGCGTCCCCTGCCCGCTTCTTCTCGGCATCGCTCGCGACCTTGCCGTGCAGCGTCATGCGGCCGTCGACCGTATCGACGTTCACCGCGGTCGCGGTCACACCCTCGGTCGTGAGCAAGGCCACCTTTGCCTTACTGGTGATCCACGCATCCGGTTGCGCGGCAAACGCGCCCGGCGTGGTCGTCAAAGTCAGTGCGGCAATCGCAATGGCCGCGGATGTGGTCCTCTTCATGATGGATCTCCTTCTCGTGGATAGGTTTGTTGATAGGTTTGCGCGGGTTGGCCGCGGTCGTCGCGGGGTGTGAGTGGCGCGCTGCCCGACAGAAATGCGACCAGTAAAAAGATGACGGCGACCGACACGAGCACGTAGCCGACCTCGGCCGACTGTCCTGCAACGCCCTGGACGCCCAAGAGGGCGGCCACCAAGGCGATCACGAAGAACATCAGTGCGTAGTGCAGCATGCGGGCGCTCCTTTCTCGAAATGACCACGTCCGTCTTGCAGGCGGGAAACTGCGAGAAGCGTGCCGTGGGCGAAAGCCAGGTTTTCGAGGCGTTTCGTCGAAAAACCCAGTTTCCATTTTTCCCATCTGCAATTTGTCGAATCCAAAGTTGCAAATGGCGTCGGGTACCCGGGCGCAGAGCCGGGTGGGAGCCGACGACCGTGACCGGTCGCCGGCTTGGGGTGAGCCCAGCGCACGCGCGCGCGACAGACGCGGCTACGCGTGCGACGACGTGGACGACGGCGGATCGCTCGCCGGAAAGCTGTCCTCGATGGTGTCGTCGAGGGCCTCGCGGGCGGGCGCGCTCGTCGGGGACTGGAAGATGCGGGGAGTCATGGCCATGCCGGCGCTGTTTCAGG
>JANNPN010000257.1:0-28948 GCA_031400185.1 Polyangiaceae bacterium | reverse complement strand
GCCGATCTCGAGGAGACGCTGGTCGCGATAGAACCGCGCGACCGGATACTCCTCCATGAGCCCGTAGCCGCCGAAGATCTGCACCGCGGCGTGCGTCACCCGACGCATGACCTCCGACGCCCAGAGCTTCGCCATCGCGGCTTCCTTGCGGAAGGCGCGGCTCTGATCACGGAGCCAGCAAGCCTTGTACAGGAGGTTGCGGGTGGTCTCGATCTCCATGGCCATGTCGGCAAGCTTGAAGGCGTTCGCCTGAAAGTGGCTGATCGGCTTCCCGAACTGCTGGCGCTCCTTCGCGTAGGCGAGCGCCGCCTCAAAGGCCCCTTGCGCGCCGCCGAGTCCCATCGCCGCAATCGAGAGACGCCCCGAGTCGAGGGTCTCGAGCATCTGCTGGAAGCCCTGGCCGCGGGTGCCGAGCAGGTGGTCATGCGGCACGCTCACGTTGTCGAAGTAGAGCTCGGCCGTGTTGGACGCCCGCCATACCATCTTGCGGTGCATCGGGCGGCTGGTGAATCCCGGCGTGTCCTGCTCGACGAGTACGCAGCTCACCTCTTTGCTGCCGTCCGGCCGTGTGCCGGTCACGCATTGCACTGTCGACCCCGCCGTCATGGGCGAGCCGGCGTTGGTGATGAAGATCTTACTGCCGTTAATGATCCAGCGGTCTCCTTCGAGGCGCGCCGTCGTCTTGCTGCCACCCGCGTCCGAGCCAGCCGAGGGCTCGGTGAGGCCGAAGCCCCAGAGCTTCTTACCGGCGCATAGGTCCGGGAGGTGGCGCCGCTTCTGCTCCTCGCTTCCGTAGTAGTAGAGCGGGCCGATCCCCAGGGAGTTCTCGGCGGCGACGGTGGCAGCCTGCGACCCGTTGACCCGCGCGATCTCCTCGACGGCGATGATGTACGAAAGGTAGTCGAGCCCGTGGCCGCCGTAGTCCGGCGAGACCGTCATGCCGAAGAGCCCGAGCTCTCCCATCGCGCGGGTCAAATCGCACGAGAACTCTTCGTGCTCGTCGAGCTCCATCATACGGGGCGCGATCTCGCGTTCCGCGAACTCGCGTACCGTGCGGCGCAGCATCTCTTGCTCGGGAGAAAGGTCGAAGTTCACGGTCGGAAAATAGGTGAAGGTTCGCGTACCTGCAAGCTTCGTACTTGACTTCACGTTTCAATTGGCCGAGCGTTTGCGCAGTTTCTCCGCCCCATGGCGCACGTACTGGAGCCCCACGTTCTCGAGGCCTTCCGGGCCGACACCCGACGCATCATGGCGCGTCGGATCCCCGGCGGCATCGCGTTCTTCGTGGGGCTCGTGACGATCGCCGGGCTCATCGAGGTCGCCTACTACCCCGACCGCTGGCGCCCCCTCCTCGGAAGCTTCGGACTCGAGCTGCTTCTCTGCATCGTCGGACTCATCGCGATCTACGGGCTCCATCTCGAACGCTACATTCTGCCGATCATCGTGGTCGTGACGAGCGCAGTCGCGTTCTGCGTGAGCGGCTACGCCGTCGCGGCGAACGCCAGCGGGGACGCGCTGGCGTTCGCCCTGATCATCTTCATGACGGGGGTGCCCCTCATCTATCCCTGGGGGGCGTGGGGGCAGATTCCGTTGGTATTCTTCACCTTCGTCTCCTATCTGACGGCCCTTGGGCTCGGCGTGCGCGGTGAGCTGCCCCTGCCGTACGCGTTGATCAGCGTCGCGGGCGCGGGAGCGAGCTCGAGCATCGGCGCCCTGCTCCTCGACCTGCATCGACGTGCGATCTTCCACCAGCGCTTGCTCCTCGCGCGGACGCGCGACCAGCAAGCCGCGATGTTGCATCACGTGACACGGACGGTGACGGCGACGCTCGAGATCGAACAAGTGCTGTGGCGCGTCTGTCAGAGCGTCCTTCACGCGCTTCGGCTGCCGCGCCTCTGGCTCGTCTGGCGGCCGACGCCGGACGGCGATCTGCAGGCGCTTCTCGCCGAGGGCGACGGGGATCGCGTGACGCTGACGCCGCTCATGAGCGACGCTACACGCTGGGAGACGGTGCTGAACGTTGCGTCCGATGCCCGCCCGGAGCTGCTCGAGCCCGACACTCAGGATCTTCGCGACTTCGTGCAAGCGAGCGGCGCGGCGCCGACGCGCGTCCTGCGCCTCCCGTTACAGTATCAGTCGGAGCTCGTCGGCATGATCCTCGCCGACGCGGGCGCCGGGTCGCGGCAACTCGAGGCGAGCTTCGTCGACGTCGCGGCCGCACTCGGCAACAGCGCCGCGATGGCGATCGGCAACGCTCGTCTGTACGCGCTCGTGCTCCAGCACAGGGCCGAGCTGCAGCAGCTGTCGAACAAGCGGCTCGACGTCGTCGAGGAGAGTCTGCGCCGGATCTCCCGCGAGCTCCACGACGGGACCTGTCAGGGCCTGATGGCGATCAAGCTCGATCTCGCGCTGCTCGAGCGCCAGGTGCCGCCGTCGGAGGCGGACGCGCGCACGTCGCTGCGGTCGATCCGCGCGCAGGTCCTCGACGTGGTGCAGAGCGTCCGGCAGATGTCGCATTTGTTGTACCCGCCCGCGCTCGACGATTTCGGTGCGGTGGCCGCGATCGAATCCATGGCGGAGAAGTATCGAGCGACGTCGGAACTGCAGGTGCATGTCGAATGCGAGGACAGCACGCTGCGGTTTGCTCCCGCGATCGAGCTGCTGGTGTTCCGGATCTTTCAGGAAGCGATGATCAACGCCCTCAAGTACGCGCAGGCGTCGCGTGTGCACGTTCGCCTGGCGATGGAAGAAGAGCGCGCTATCGTCCTCGAGATCAGCGACGACGGGGTCGGGTTCGATGCGCAGGCATATTCCCGTACGCCGTCACGGTCGGCAGGACTCGGCCTCATCGGCATGCGCGAGCGCGTCGCTCATTTCGGCGGGGTCTTCCGGATCACGTCGCGGCCCCGCCACGGCACGCGAATCTTCGTCAGCGTTCCGGCGGATTCCGTGGCGGGTGCGCCACCGGTCGCGGCGGCTCTCTGAGCGCCGTCCAGCGGCAGGCAAAAAAAAGGAAGCGCAGGACTCGCGCTTCCCGGGGTGCGGATCAGGTGTCGTCGGCTCAGTGCTTGTGATCGATCTTCTTCCCGTACGTTACGTCGCCCTTGTCGACGCGGAGGGAGAAGCCGCATTCCGGGTTGGTGCAGACCCACGCTTTGAAGACGACGGTGGCACCTTCCTGGCCATAATCGGACAACGGTATCAACAATCCGTTATTGCACTTCTGGCACTTTGGCAGCTCCATCTCCACGCCTCCTTTGCGACTCCAAGCGCCTTACGGGTGGGCACCATATCGTAGCCATTGTCGCAAGATCAAGGCGCGAAGTGGGCTAAGGTGCCGTGCCGGCGAGGGGTCCGCCGCGTCGCCAGCCCCGCAACCAGCGCGCCGCCAGCGGGCTCGCGAAGAGCGCCGCGAGCGGCACGACGGCCAGGTGCCACGCGAGCCAATGCGCCGCGCCGTGGGCGGGACAGGCGGCGCGGAGGACGAGCGTCGCGAACAGTACGGCGGCGGTTCCAGCGTAGAGGGCGGCGCTCGTCAGGCGTACTGGTGCCCCGCGGCGAATCGCGACCAGCAAAGAGATCCATGGCAGCAGCGCGATCGCCATCGTGCGCACGCTGCAGTGCCAGGCGGGGTCGGCAGCCGGCTTGCTGCCTGAATCAGCCCACAGCGCCATGACGGCGCCCGCGATGACGCCGAGCGCCGTCCACGCTTCGAGCCGCGTCGGTGCGCGGCCGGGGACGGCGCAGCGGAGCGCCATCATGGCCGTGAACGCGGTCGCGAGCATGAGGGTCGCGAGGCCGACGACGAACGTCGGATCGTCGAGCCGCTCCGCGAGGTCCGGGCGCGCCCCCGCGTACGCGACGAGGAGCCCCGCGGCGGACCACGTCGCCACCAGGACGGCCATCCGTGTCCGCACTGGCCAGATGCGGCGCACGGGTTCGGAGGCTTCGACCAGATGGTCGACGAGGGCGACGTGATGCTCCGGGGTCACCATGACGGCTCACCTTCGAAAGGTGGTCTTGAGTGCGAGATATGCGCGGTGGGCGCGAAGCTTCAGTGCGGTCGGGGTCGTGCCGACCCGCGCGGCTGCCTCCCGGATCGAGAGCCCTTGCACCTTGAGGAGCTGCACGGCCTCGCGCTGGCGGTTGGGGAGCGAGCGCATGGCGGTCGTGAGCTCGGACCCCCAATCGCGCGCCGGCTGCTCGGGCGCGGGCTCGGGTGCCTCGTCGGTCAGGACCTCGTGGCGCCTCCGGCGTTGCCACCGACGCCCGTAATCGGCCGCAACGTTGCGCGCGATTGCGAAGAGCCACGGCTCGAGCGGGCGGGCGGGTTGATAGGTGTGCCGGGCACGGTGGAGCGCGAGGAAGGTGTCCTGATACGCGTCGGCGAGGTCCTGAACGTCGTGGACACGGCGTCGGAGGTAGCGGACCAACACGGGACCGACGTCGTCGAGTAGCGCGCGATAGGCGCCGGCGTCGCCGTGCTGCGCAAGCGTCATCCAGTGCGCCCTCCGGATACTGCGTTCGGCGGCGGGATCGCCGGGCACAGCGCCACCGTGGCCCTCGACGGCCGGACGATGGTCCATGGGGAGACCGTTGGTGACCGGCATCTCGATCCTCACGGGTTCCCGAGTCGAAGCAGCGTGTTGCCCACCGACAACCAGTGTGTGTCACGAATGTCAACTTGAAAATGGTGTGGCCAGGGTATCGCGCTTGATGCTTCGCGACGGACGACGTGGCGCGGCATCCAAGCGTCGACCCTGCTGGACCGGCCGGGCGCAGGGTGGAAGAGTCGGCATCCAGCGGACGAATGACGTCGATGACCATCGCGCCATATCTTGGCCACGGGGTGGGCCTTCGGACCGTGCACTTTCCCGAAGTGCTCGCGGGAACGGCACGCGTCGACTGGTTCGAGGCCATTTCCGAGAATTTCATGATCGCGGGCGGCCGCCCGCTCCGCGTGCTCGAGCGCGCGCGCTCTCTTGCCCCGGTCGCGTTGCACGGCGTTTCGCTGTCGCTCGGCTCGGCCGACCCGCTCCGGGAGGCCTACCTCGACGATCTTGCGACATTGGCCGCCCGCATCGAGCCTGCGTGGATCTCGGACCATCTGTGTTGGGGCAGTATCGGCGGACACTACGCCCACGACTTGCTCCCGCTCCCGTATACCGAGGAAGCACTCAGGCACGTGGTGGAGCGGGTCGAGCGCGTCCAGTCTCGTCTCCGACGTCGCATCTTGGTCGAGAACGTGTCGAGCTATCTGACCTATGCCCAATCGGCGATGCCCGAGTGGGAGTTCTTGGCGGAGGTTGCGCGGCGGAGCGATTGCGGGATCCTCCTCGACGTCAACAATGTGTTCGTGAGCGCGGTGAATCACGGCTTCGACGCCGCCGACTACGTCGCTGGTGTCCCGGCCGATCGGGTCGGACAGATCCATCTGGCCGGCCACAGCGACCACGGGACGCATCTGCTCGACACGCACGATGCGCCGGTACGGCCGGAGGTGTGGGCGCTCTACCGCACGGCGGTCGTCCGCCTCGGGCGCGTCTCGACACTCGTCGAATGGGACGAGCACATCCCGGCGTGGTCGGCCCTGCTCGCGGAGGCGGAGCGTGCACGCGCGGTCGAGGAGGAGGTCCTTGGGGCTCATGCTGCGTCTGCCTGAGCTGCAGCGCGCGTTTTTTCGGGGCATCGTGGGGTCGCACGACGTCCGCGAGGGCGAGTTCGCAGCGTCGGATCTCGCGGGCGAGATCCGCGGTCATGGCGCGCTAACCGGCGCGGAGCGACTTGCGATCTACGCTCGCATGTACTGTAGCCGGCTGATCGACGCGCTTCGGGAGGACTTTCCGCGCGTCGCCGGTATCCTTGGCGCCGACCAGTTCGCGGCTGTCGCCCACGGTTACGTGGCGGCACATCCGTCGACGCATCCCTCGCTCCGGTGGCTGGGTGTCCGGTTCGCGGAATTCCTGGCGCGCGAGACGTGGCCGCCGGATCGTGCGTTCCTTCCCGATCTCGCGTCGCTCGAATGGTCGCGGCGCCGCGTGTTCGATGCCTCCGACGTCGCATTGCTCGACGTGGACGCCCTTCGTGCGGTCCCTCCGGAACGCTGGCCGACGCTTCACTTCCGGTTGATCCCGGCCGTCGCGGTGCTCTCGACCGCCTGGCCGGTGCATCGCCTCTGGGAGGCGGACGCCTCCGAGCCGCGTGGCGGATGGCGTCCGGAAGACACGCAGCTGCGAGTGTGGCGGCAGGACGATCGCGTGTTTCAGGCTCCGATGGACGTCGTCGAGCGTACGGCCTTCGCAAGCGCGCTCGCCGGGCGTGATTTCTCCGGCATCTGCGACGGTCTGTCGACCGTTGTGTCCGTCGACGAGGCCGCGACGACGGCAGGGGGACTGGTGCTCCGGTGGATCGCCGACGGGATTCTGCGCGCCGACGCGATCGTGTCCTGATCGCGCGCGTGCGACGCCTGGCGTTCGTCATCTTCCTGGCGAGCGTGCTGGTCGAATGCCGCGAGAGCGGTCGCGACGTCTCGGTGAGCGATCCGCTCCCGGGTGCGGCGCCGCGCGCCGATGCGCTCGCCAACGAGCTGCGCGGCGCCGCCGCCCGTGAGGAAGCACGGGACCGACCGCGCACACGGCATCGGCGCGCGGATGGCACGGCACGGTTCACCAATCGGTTGATCCTCGCGCGCAGCCCGTATCTCCGTCAGCACGCGCACAATCCCGTCGATTGGTACGCGTGGGGCGAGGAGGCGTTCGCGCGCGCGGCGCGCGACCGCAAGCTCATCCTGCTCAGCGTCGGCTACGCCACCTGCCATTGGTGTCACGTCATGGAGGAGGAGTCCTTCGAAGACGAGGAAATCGCGGGCGCGATGAACGCCGACTACGTGGCGATCAAGGTCGATCGTGAGGAGCGGCCCGACGTCGACGGCACCTACATGCAAGCCGTGATGCTGCTGACGGGGGGTGGCGGCTGGCCGATGACGGTGTGGCTGACGCCGGATCGCGAGGTCTTCTTCGCCGGCACGTATTTCCCGCCGCGCGACGGCGATCGCGGCGTACGCCTTGGGTTCCTCTCGTTGCTCCGGCACTTCGCCGATGCCTATCGGACAGATCCCGAGAACGTTGCGCACGAAGGCCGCATGCTCACTGCCCGCGTGCGCGTTGCCGGCGACGTCGAGCCGGCCGTGGGCATGCCGGGGCGTGCGGTGCTCGACGCGGCATTCGCGCAGTATACGACGGCCTTCGACGCTGCGCACGGCGGCTTCGGGCGGGCGCCGAAATTCCCGATGCCTCCGGCGCTCGAGTTCTTGCTGCGCTATCACCGCCGCACGCAGGCACCCGCGGCCCTCGCCATGGTGGAGCGTACGCTCGACGCGCTCGCGACCGGCGGCGTGCGCGATCAGCTCGGCGGCGGCTTTCACCGCTACGCGACCGATGCCGCGTGGCAGGTGCCGCACTTCGAGAAGATGCTCTACGACAACGCGCAGCTCGCGACCGCCTATCTGGCCGCGGCGCAGGCAACGGGCCGCGACGACTGGGGCAGCGTGGCCCGCGAGATCCTCGACGACATGCTGCGGACGCTGCGCGCGCCCGAGGGGGCGTTCTACGCGGCCGTCGACGCCGACGATCCGCAAGGCGAGGGGGCGTACTACACGTGGACGCCGCCCGAGGTCGACGCGCTAGTGCGCGGCGAGGCGGGCGCGCTCGTTCGGGCACACTACGGCGTCGACGACGCGGGCAACTTCGAGGGACGGACCGTGCTCCACGTCGCACAGCCACTCGCCGAGGCCGCGCGAGCGCTCGGGCTCGAGCCCGCTCGGGCAGGGGAGCTCCTGGCGGACGCGCGTACGCGCTTGCTGCGGGCCCGGACGGCGCGTCCGGCGCCGCTAGTCGACACCAAGATCCTCACGGGGTGGAACGGCCTAGCGATCTCCGCATTTGCACGCGCTGGCGCGACGCTCGCCGAGCCGCACTACGTCGACGTCGCGGTCGAGGCGGCGCGCTTCGTCTTGGCGAGTCTACGCCCGGACGACCGCCTGCTGCGTGTCTGGGCCGCTGGCGGCGCCGCGCAGCCGGCATTCCTCGACGACTACGCGTTCCTCACGGCGGGTCTGCTCGACCTCTACGAGGCGACTGGCGACCTCGCTTGGATTACGGTCGCCCGCGAGCTGCAGGCTCGCCTCGATCTCGACTTCTGGGACGCCGAGGACGGCGGCTATTTCGAGAGCGGTGCCGAGCGCGACCCGGCTCTGCCGCGGACCAAGCCGCACGCCGACGGCGCGCTGCCTTCAGGAAACGCCGTGGCGGCCGACAACCTCGTGCGCCTCGCGACCTTGTTCGACGATGAGGCGATGCGTCGGCGCGCCGCCGCGTGTGTGCGCGCGTTCGGACGAGAGCTTGCGGCGCGCCCGACCGGGGCCGCGCGGCTTCTTGGCGTCGTCGAGGCATTGCTCGATCGCCCGCGCGAGATCGTCGTGATCGACCCGGAGCGCGGCCGGTCCGAGCGCGCCGCGCTCCTTGCGGTCGTCCACCATCAGTATCTTCCAAACCGTGTGCTCGTGGTCGCGCGCGACGACGCGGCGCTCACCGCTGCGCGATCCGCGTTCCCGATCGTCGGGGAGAAGGAGGCGATCGACGGCCGCACCACGGCCTACGTGTGCGAGCGCGGTCGTTGCCTCGCTCCGACCTCCGACCCTGGGGTGCTGGCCCAGCAGCTCGACGGCGTGACGGCGCTACCGAGTGAGGATGCGAAGGGCGATTGAGCTGCCCGCCCCGTCCGGGCTATGCCTGTCGGGTCGCCGTCGCTATGCCTGGGGGAGGGTCGCCGTGAAGGACGAGGACATCGCGCAACTCGCTGTCAACACCATTCGGACGCTCGCCATCGATGCGGTGCAGAAGGCGAACTCGGGTCATCCCGGGCTACCCATGGGCGCCGCTCCCATGGCCTACGTGCTCTGGCAGCGGCACCTGCGTCACAATCCAGGGAACCCGCATTGGCCAGACCGGGACCGCTTCGTGCTGTCCGCGGGGCACGGCAGTATGTTGCTGTACACGCTACTCCACCTAACGGGTTACGACCTCACGCTCGCCGACCTACAGGCGTTCCGTCAATGGGAGAGCCGGACGCCTGGACACCCCGAGACGCTCCTTACGCCGGGCGTCGAGGCGACGACCGGCCCGCTCGGACAGGGCACCGCCAACGCGGTGGGCATGGCGATCGCCGAGCGCGCCCTCGCACATCGCTACAATCGTCCGGGCCACACCATCGTCGATCATCGGACGTATGCGATTGTCTCCGACGGCGATCTCATGGAGGGCATCTCGGCGGAGGCTGGTTCGCTCGCCGGCCACCTGAAGCTCGGTAAGCTCATCTACCTCTACGACTGCAATCACATCTCGCTCGATGGGCCGACGACGCTCGCCTTCTCCACGGAGGACGTCGGGAAGCGGTACGAGGCCTACGGGTGGCAGGTCCTGCACGTTGAGCAAGGCGACACGGATCTCGCGGCGATCGACCGCGCCATCAACGAGGCGGAGGCGACAACGACCCGTCCCTCGATCATCGTCGTCAAGACGACGATCGGCTACGGCTCGCCGAAGAAACAGGGCACGTCCGAGGCGCACGGAAGCCCGCTCGGTTCCGAGGAGGTCGCCGCCGCGAAAAAGACGCTCGGCTTCGATCCCGCGAAGTCGTTCGTCGTCCCGCCCGAGGCGGGCACCCATCTGCGCTCAGCGGTCGAGCGCGGCGCCGCGCAAGAAAAGGAATGGGGCACGCGGTTCGCCGCCTACGCGGCAGCGTTTCCCGACCTCGCCGCCGAGTGGAAGCGAGTCCAGAGCGGCGACCTCCCGGAGGGCTGGGACCAGAGCGTGCCCGTCTTCGGCGAGAAGGACGCCCAGGCCACGCGCCAAGCGTCGGGCAAAGTGTTGAACGCGATTGCCGCCCGGATGCCGGAGCTGCTCGGGGGCGACGCCGACCTCTCGGTGTCGACGAGCACGGCCCTCAAGGACGGCGGCTCGTTCGACGGTCAGAGCGGCGCGGGGAGGAACATCCACTACGGCGTTCGCGAGCACGCAATGGGAGCGATCGCGAACGGCATGGCCTATCATGGCGGCGTCCGCAATTTCGTCGCGACCTTCTTCTGCTTCTCCGACTACATGCGACCAGCGGTACGGCTGGCCGCGCTGAACGAGCTTCCGGTGATCTTCGTCTGGACGCACGACTCGATCGCGCTGGGCGAGGACGGTCCCACGCATCAGCCTGTCGAGCACCTCATGTCGCTGCGAGCGATGCCTGGGCTCGCCGTGATGCGACCCGCCGACGCCAACGAGTCCGCGGAAGCATGGCGCTTCGCGATCGCGCAGCGTCATCGTCCGGTCGCGCTGATATTGAGCCGGCAAAAGCTGCCGGTGATCGACGCGCAGGTCGCGCGCGGCGCCGGGCGCGGCGCCTACGTGGTCGCGGACCCGGCGCAAGGAACACCGGCGGCGATCATCATGGGAACGGGGGCCGAGGTCCACGTGGCGCTCGCCGCGCAGCGCGTGCTCGCTGGCGAAGGGGTGCCGACGCGCGTGGTGTCCATGCCGTGCTGGGAGTCCTTCGTTGAGCAAGACGCCGCGTATCGCGAGTCGGTGTTGCCCGGAAGCGTGCGGGCGCGCGTGTCCGTCGAAGCGGGCGTCACGCTCGGCTGGGAGCGCTGGATCGGCGATGGTGGTGTCGCCGTCGGACTCGATCGCTACGGAGCGTCCGCGCCGGGCGAGGTGAACCTCGAGAAGCTCGGGTTCACGGCCGAACGCGTCGCGCAGGCAGTGCGGGCGCTGCTCGGAAAGGGCGCACGGGGATGATCATCGCGGTGGGATGCGATCATGCCGGGTTTCCGTTGAAGGCGAGGCTGGTTCGCGAGGTCGAAGCGGGCGGCCATCAGATCGTCGACTGCGGCGGCTTCGACACGACGCCGTCGGACTATCCCGACTTCGCGCGAGCGGTCGCGACCGCCGTGATCGAGGGGCGTGCCGAGCGCGCGATCCTGGTGTGCGGCAGCGGCGTCGGCGCGTCGGTCGCGGCGAACAAGGTGCCGGGTGCACGCGCGGCCCTCTGCCACGACACCTTCTCGGCGCGACAAGGTGTCGAGGACGACGACATGAACGTGCTCTGCCTCGGGGCGCGCGTGATCGGCGTCGAGGCCGCGGCGGAAGCAATTCGCGCGTTCCTTTCCGCGCGGTTCTCGAATGCGGAGCGGCATGCGCGGCGGGTGGGGAAGATCCGAGCGATCGAGGCGGACGCGCGCGCCGGGAAGTTCGACCAGACGGACGCGCGCTGACCGCCCGCGGCCGTTAGGCGCGTAGCATTCGGGGCGCGACGATGAGACTCGCGATGATGGGCAGGCCATAGTAGGCCGCCCGGTAGATCAGGATCGCGACAACCGCCTGCTCGAACTGCACGCCGAGCGTCACGAAGACCGCGGCCATGGACCCGTCCATGATGCCGAGGCCGCCCGGTACCAGCGAGGCGATGGAGAAGAACATCCCAACTGCGAATCCGGCGATGACGTGGCTCATTGCGATGGGAACGCCGATCGCGACGAACGCGAAATAGAGCACGAGCAGCGTGAAGATCCAGTCGAGCACGATGTAAAAGGTCGGCGCCAACATGTCGTGGGGGCGTTGCAGCAGAAAGTCGAAGCCGACATTCAGGTTGTGCTGGAAGCGGAACAGCTTGAAACGCGACGGCCGGCGATGCGGCGCCACGCGCTGCAGAACGCGGTCGATGAGGCGCGTCGCGGCGAAGAAGAGCCCACGCCGCCAGCTCCGGCGAACCAGGGCGATGCATGTGAGGACTACGACGGCGCCGAAGCCGACGAGGAGCGCTGTTGCCGCGACCAGATTGCGCCCTACCAGATCGTGCGAGGTGAGCAGGAGCGCGAAGCCCCAGAGGACGAACGCCAGTAGGATCAGGTTCGTGAGCAATGTTTGCACGAGGGAGATGAGTACGGCGCTCCCGGCCGGGATGCCGCGGCGTGCGAAGAGGTACATGCGGAGCGCGAACCCGGAGAGTCCGCCGGTCGACAACAGGTAGTTCGCCGTGTTCGCCACGAGCGTGATGCGGCACATCTCGCCGAACGGAAGGTCGTAGCCGGCCGCGCGCGCGATGCCCTGATAGGACCAGGCCATCGTCAGGTAGCTGACAAGGGTCGCTAGCGCCGGCAGGATCAGCAGCGCGGGCGCAATGCTCCGTGCGGTGTGGAGCAGGCGGTCGAGATCGGCGCGCGATACGAGCGCGATGAGAACGAGGGCCCCGAGGACGGCGAGCCATACGACCCAGCCGCGCTGCGCGGGCTCGTTGGTCGCAGAGCCGGAGGTCGCTTCCGGATCGCCCGGCGTCGCTTGCGAGTCCGGGTGTGGCGACGCTCCGACGGCTACGCCGCGCGCCGGGTTGTGCTCGCGCGTGTCCATGGCGACCGTCGCGCCAACCAGGCCGCCATGCCCGCCGTCGGCACGCCCCCGATGCCGCCGACGATGATCGAGCCGCATACCTGGCGCAGGCCGGGGTGTCCGGCGGCTGAGCTGCAGAAGACCATCAGCAGCGCGACGACCGCGAGCAATGCGGCGATCGGCTCGGCGAGGGCGCCGATCGCGTCGAGTAACATGGCGCTGCAAAGAAGCACTGCACCGATCGTCGGCGGGATCCAGGTCGAGAAAGCATCCTCGACGGCCGGGACGTGGATGATGCGCTGGGGTCGCTGCTGCGCCGCGCGCTTCGTCTCAGCCATGCTGCATTCTAGGCGGAAACTCCCAAGGGCGGCAAATTTCGAAGCGACCCCATGACGGTGCGATCAACCTCAGCCGGCCGCGCGACGCAGGCGATAGCCGGGGGCGGTCGGGACGGTCACCAGCGGACGGCGAGGGGCCTGATCGCGACGCCAGCGCGACAGGCCTTCGCGGATGTGGTCAGGATCGAGGTCGAGCGCATGGCAGATGTTCTCGAACGAGAAGATCCACGGATCGTCATGTGCATCGAACCACTCGCAGGTTTCGCCGAACAGGCGCCGTCCTCGCCGATTCGTGGCGAAGGCGTACCGTTGATAACTGCGGACTGCTTCTTCGAGAATCGCGAGCACGAGACGACGCTCGCGCTCGAGAGGAATGGTTCCAGGTTCGTTCGTCATCGTTGTCTCCTTACGAAGCGAGCCGCGGCGCGGTTGCCGCTTGCTCGAGCACTTCACCCAACACCGAAGCATCGAAGGGCTTGGACAGCAGCCAAGCTCCCCGTTCATGCGCCTGCGTCGCGAGCTGGTCGTCGGCGAATGCCGAGATGAGGATCACGGGCAGATCTGGGAGATCGCGCCGGAGCTCGGCTACGAGCTCGGTGCCGAGGATGAGCGGCATGCGGACGTCGCAGATCACGAGGTCGTAGACGCCGCGGAGGCACCGCTCGAAGCCGACGAGGCCGTCGGTCACCCATTCTGCCGAGTGGCCGAGGTGGGTCACGACCTCCGCCAGGTAGCGGCTGAAGACGGGGTCGTCGTCGATCACCAGGATGCGCATGGACAATACGCAGTCGAAGCAACCCTGGTGCCAGACCTCTCCTAGAGTGAGATCAAGGACTTAAGGTCAGTATGGGTGAGAGTGCACTGCGCAACGGTCGCAGCGACCAGGGGGCACGCGAAGAAAATCCCAATAATTCAACGCGTTGAAGAGATGCGTCCGAATGACGCAGCGAGCGGGGCAGAACGCCTCAGCAGAATGCCTCAGTTGGAGCGGAGTCCGTACCGGCGGAGCATGCGCTGGAGGGATCGCCGCTCAACCCCGAG
The DNA here is from genome assembly GCA_031400185.1 of Polyangiaceae bacterium. Classification (GTDB taxonomy): domain Bacteria; phylum Desulfobacterota; class Binatia; order UTPRO1; family UTPRO1; genus UTPRO1. The sequence continues at coordinate 15,138 of JANNPN010000257.1, read as the reverse complement.
TATCGTCGCCGCGCGTGAGATGTTGCCGCCGGTGTCCTGCAAGACGTGCGCGAGGTAGCGCCGCTTCACCTCCTCGAGGGTCGGAGCGCCGCGGAAGAGGGAGGCGTCTATGCCGCCGCGGAGCTCGGGCGCGAGATCGTCCGGCGTGAGGACCTGGCCGCTCGCGAGCGCCACGGCGCGCTCGATGCAATGCTCGAGCTCACGGATGTTCCCCGGCCATGGATGCTCGGTGAGGAGCTGCATCGCCTCCGGCGTCAGATGCGTCACCGTCTTGTTGCTCCGCGCGGCATGGCGGCGGACGAAGTACTCGGCAAGGAGTGGGATGTCCTCGCGCCGGTCGCGGAGTGGCGGGAGCACGATCGTGACGACCTTCAGGCGATAGAAGAGGTCGTCGCGGAACGTGCCCTGTGCGACGAGTTGCTCCAGGTTGCGATTGGTCGCGGCGACGATGCGCACGTCGACGCGGATCCATTCCTGCCCGCCGACGCGCTTGATCTCGTACTCCTGCAGCACGCGCATCAGCTTGGCCTGCATCGATGGCCCGATGTCGGCGATCTCGTCGAGAAAGATCGTGCCGCGGCTCGCTTCCTCGAAGAGGCCCTTCTTCTCGCCGACCGCCCCGGTGAAGGCACCGCGCACGTAGCCGAACAGCTCCGACTCGAGGAGCGAATCGGTGAGCGACCCGCAGTCGACGGCGACGAACGGCCCGCCGGCGCGGTCGCTGTGGCGATGAAGGGCCGCCGCCGCGATCAGCTCCTTGCCCGTCCCGCTTTCGCCCTCGATCAGCACCGTGCTGCGCGACGTCGCGACGCGCGCGACGGTTTTGTAGACCTCGACCATCGCGGGGCTGCGGCCGACGACCACGCTCGAGTCGAGGATCGGCTGCCCGTCGTCGGGCGCCGCCTCCGAGAGGTCGCGCTCCGTGAGCGCGCGGCGCACGGTCGACTTGATCTCGTCGAGGTTCATCGGCTTGCTCACGTAGTCGAAGGCCCCGTGGCGGATCGCCTCGACGGCGGTTTCGACCGAGCCGAACGCGGTCATCACGATGACCTGCAGCTCGGGCTGGCGCGTTTTCAGTGCCTGCGTCACGGCGATGCCGTCCATCTCGGGCATGCGGACATCGGTGATGGCGAGATCGAACTTGTCCTCGGCCGTGCGTTGCAGCGCGCGTTTACCGCTCTCGCATGCCTCGACGGTGTAGCCTTCGTCCTGGAGCACCTCGGTCAGGAGCTCGCGAGTCACGGCGTCATCGTCGATGACCAGCAGGCGCGGGGTCATGTGGCGGTCCCACCGCTGATCGTGATGTCGACGGTCGTCCCGCCCCCGAGGCTGCTCTCCACCCTGATGGTGCCCCCGTGCGCACGGGCGATGTCTTGCGTGATGGTGAGGCCGAGGCCCGTGCCGCGTCCGATCTCCTTGGTCGTGAAAAAGGGCTGGAAAATGTGCTCCAGGTCTTGGGGCGCGATGCCCTTGCCGTCGTCAGTGATGCGGAGCCGAAGGCCGGGGGGACCTCCGTTCGCGTGATGAGGCTCCGCCTGCACGCGAATGTGGCCACCGGGGTCGAGCGCATCGACCGCGTTCGTGAGCACGTTCAGGAGGATCTGTTGTAGCCCGCGCGGGTCGGCGGCGATCATCGCGGGCGCCGCGGCGAGATCGCGGGCTACCGTGATCCCCTTGGCGCTGAGCGCGGGCGCGAGCAAGGCGAGCGTTTCCTCGATCAAGCCGGCCACCGCGACCGGGCGACGCTCGACCGACGGCGTGCGCGTCTGATCGAGGGCGTTGCGGATCGCCTGGCTCATGATGCGCACCTGCGACTCGATGATCGCGAGCTTCTCTCGACCGTCGTCGCTCGTGACCTCCTTGTGCAGCAATTGCGTGTAGCCGAGCACCGAGTTCAGCGGCGTGCCCAGCTCGTGCGCGATTGCGGCCGTCATCTGCCCGAGCGCTGCCAGTCGCTCGGCGCGGCCGAGCTGTTTCTGCACGTGCCACAGCTGCTCGTTGATGCGTTGGAGCTCGAGGTTCTTGGTCGCGATGTCGGCCGTCGCGTTCGCGACCCGGCTCTCGAGCTCGTCGTTGAAGCGGCTCAAACGATCGACGAGCTCGCGCTTCTCGTGGTCGGCACGAGCGATCGTCTCGAGCATGCTGTTGAAGTGGTCGCCGAGCTGTTGCAGCTCGTCGCTGCCGCGCAGCTGGACGCGGGTGTCGAGTCGGCCGCTGCGCGCCTCGTTCATCGCGTCGACGAGCAGGCCGACCGGGCGCGCGATCGTGCGCGTCAAGATCACGCCGAGGACGCCGGCGATGCCGAGCACCGAGAACAGGGCGAGCAATAGCGCGCGTTGCGCCTGGATGTTCGCCAAGCGCTCCACTTCCGCGAGCGAAGCCTTGACGCGGATTGCCCCGATCACGCGGTTTCCGAGGTGGAACGGTGCCACCGCAAGGCCGAGATGGGAGCCTCCAGGCAGCAGCTGCCACATGGGCTGATCGAGCTCCATCGCGAGGCGATCGAGGGCGATCGGCTCGGTGGGCGCCGCCCGGCCCGAGCTGCCCAGCAGCCGCCATTGGTCGCGCACCGGCAGAAGGATCTCGATGTCAGCCACGTTCCGATGGGTCCGCGCCAGCTCGGCGAGCCGGTGGTGGAAGTTCCGGAGGTCGGTGCGCCCCCACAGCGATCCGAGGAGGATGTCGATCTCCTTCGCGAGGGTGAGCGCGCGTTCCTGCAGGTTGCGCTCGGCGAGGCGCGTCGACAGGCGGATCTCGAGGATCGTTGCCGCTGTGAGCACGCAAACGACGGAGAGCACGAGCAGGACGATCAGCCTGAGGCGTAGCGAGCGCCAGGGGACGATCCGCATCGGCGAAAGCATACCAGCAGCCTGGCCCGCCCGATACGCAGCCTGGAGCGGCGTTCCGAGCCGCAGACGTGGGAGGTGGAGCCCTCAGCGGCTCGGCGAGACGACCCCCGGCTGCTCCCCGCGATAGACGTGGCGGCGGAAGAAGTGCGCGAAGCTCTTGCCCGCGATGCGCTGCACGGTGCCGAGGAAGCGCCCCGTCGAGACGACGCCGCCTTCGCGCGCGAGGCTCGTGACGACCGCGTCGAGGCCACGCTCGTTCGCCGTGGCGGTTCGGATCCGCTGGTCGAGCACGTGCATGACGAGAGGCGCGCTGTTGTTGCGGAGCGCGGGGCTTCGGGCGTGCGTGAAGTCCTGACCCCAGACGCCGTGCTCCGCGAAGAGCTCGAGCGCACGGGCGTAGGCGGTCTCCGTGAGCAGGCCGAGCCGACGCGGGATCTCGATCGAGTAGTACTCGGCGAGCCCTTCGGTCACCCAGTGTGCGTCAGCGTTCGGTCGAAAGGGCGCCGCGACATGGAAGAGCTCGTGCAGATAGGGGCTCGTGTGATCGTGCGTGCGGAGCGGACGATTGGCGTGCATGTAGAACGACTCCTCGCCACTCAGTCCCCCGCGCCACATCGGATCCGGACCGAGCACGACCAAGAGACGCGGGAGCGACCGGTCGAAGATCCCGGTGAGGGCGGGGATCGACTGGGTCAGGAGCCCGATCGCTGCGTCGACCTTCGTCGTGACCCCGTGCGGTCGTGCAATCGTTACCGCCGTGCCCGCAATGGTCGCGTCGGTTCGTCGCAGGCGACCCATGAGCATCCAGCCGCGCGGGTGATCGAGGCACTGGTGCGGCGTCTCGACGACGTACCGATTCGGTCCATCCGCTGGAAACACCGTCGCCGACTCCCACTCTCGCGGCAGTCGCAGCACCAGGCGCGCGCGCGACTCGGGATGCGGCTCGACCTCGCGACGGAAGAGGGCCGCGCTCCGCGGGAAGAACGCTGTCGTGCGCGAGAGGATCCAGCCGTCACCGGCGTAGCTGTCGTAGCCCTTGCCGGCGGCGCGGCGATGATCGATGTGCGCGACGTAGCGGAGCTCGGCGTACGGCCCGGAGGGGGTCCAAAGGACTTCGCCGCGGCGGTGCTCGATCGTGCCGCTGCCGCTGAACGCGTCGAACCGGCTCGGGTCGAAGCGGAAACGCAGTCGCTCGAGCTCGTCGATGCCCGCAAGCTCCCAGCGCACATGCGCTTCGGCCGGCCGGGCCGCATCGATCTCGATCGTGTACGTGACCGAGAACGTCTCGCGCGGCGTCGCGTCGTCGGCGGAGGCGCCGGCCGCGGCCGCGCCCCAGAGCAGCATCGTCACCATCGCCAAAACCACCGTCAGCGCGTTCTGAAGCTTGACACTCCAGGTGTCGATTGATAGCCGAAACAATCTGTTATCGAATCTCAGGCACGTAGCTCAGTGGGAGAGCGCTTCCTTGACACGGAAGAGGCCGGCGGTTCAATCCCGCCCGTGCCTACCAAGACCTATTCGCCCTCGTCGCAAATGAACGAGGGCGTCCTGCGGGTCGCGACACCGGGCGGGCAATCGGTCGAGGTTCGGTATGGCGCGGCGGCTGGTGAGGCCTTGCGTGCGCTCGGTGAGCGCCGCATCGGCGAGGCCATTGCAGCGACCGTAGATGACCTTGTCGTGGACCTGTCGCGGCCGCTCGAGCGGGACGCCGTCGTGCGGCCCGTCTTTCCGGACTCGCGCGAGGGTCTCGAGGTCATCCGCCACTCGACGGCGCATCTGATGGCCCATGCGGTGAAGCGGCTCTTCCCCGCGACCCAGGTCACCATCGGTCCGGTGATCGAGTCGGGGTTCTACTACGACTTCAAGCATGACCGGCCGTTCACGCCCGAGGATCTGGAGCGCATCGAGGTCCTCATGCGCGAGCTCGCCGCCGAGAACTTTTCGGTCGAGCGTCGCGAGGTGTCGAAGGGGGAGGCGATCGCCTTCTTCCGGAGTCTCGGGGAGCACTACAAGGTCGAGATCATCGAAAGCATCGCCGACGACCACGTGTCCCTCTACACGCAGGGAGATTTCACCGACCTCTGTCGTGGGCCGCATGTGCCGTCGACGGGACGATTGAAGGCCTTCAAGCTGACGAGCGTCGCAGGCGCCTACTGGCGCGGCAGCGAGCAGAACGAGATGCTGCAACGGATCTACGGGACGGCATTCGCGTCGCCCAAGGAGCTGAAGGCGCATCTCGCGATGCTGGAAGAGGCCAAGCGGCGCGATCACCGAAAGCTCGGCCGCGACCTGAACCTCTTCAGCTTCCATCCCGAGGCGCCGGCGAGCCCGTTTTTCCATCCCAAAGGCGCGATCATCTACAACGAGCTCATTGCGTACATCCGGCGACTCTACGATCAGTTCGGGTACCAAGAGGTGCTGACGCCGCAGGTGCTCGACGTCGAGCTCTGGAAGCGTTCCGGACACTACGACAACTACCGTGAGAACATGTACTTCACCGAAGCCGACGAGCGGGCCATGGCGGTGAAGCCGATGAACTGCCCGAGTCATTGTCTGCTCTACGGCATGTCGACGCGCTCGTACCGCGACCTGCCGATCCGCTTGGCGGACTTCGGGCGCCTGCACCGCTACGAGCGCTCCGGCGTGACCGCTGGTCTGACGCGCGTGCGGTCGTTCTCGCAGGACGACGCGCACATCTTCTGCACGCCGGACCAGATCGAGGGCGAGGTCGGACGCGTCATCGAGATGCTGTTCCGCACCTACGACCTCTTCGGATTTCCGGAGCGTCGCATCTACCTTGGGACGCGTCCCGAGAAGTCGATCGGCGACGACGCGATGTGGGAGCGTGCCGAGGCGACCCTTACCGACGTGCTGCAGCAGCGCGGCATCCCGTACCAGCTCAACAAGGGCGACGGCGCGTTCTACGGACCAAAGATCGACTTCTGTATCCTCGATGCGATGCGCCGCGAATGGCAGCTCGGCACGGTGCAGCTGGACTTCAGCCTGCCCGAGCGGTTCGACCTGCACTTCGTGAACTCGACGGGTGCGGAGGAGCGGCCGGTGATGATCCACCGTGCGCTCCTCGGCTCGATTGAGCGCTTCATGGCGATCCTGATCGAGCATTGCGGTGGCGACTTTCCGCTGTGGCTCGCGCCCGTCCAGATGCGGCTCGTCACCGTCACCGAGGAGCATCATCCCTACGCCGAGGACGTGCTCGCCACGCTGCGTGCGGCGGGCCTCCGCGCCGAAGCGGACCTCCGCAAAGAGAAGCTCGGTTACAAGGTGCGCGAGGCCGAGCTGCAGAAGATCCCGTTCGTGCTCGTGATCGGTGACAAGGAAGTTGCGTCCCGAACCGTGGCGCCGCGGCGCCGGGGAGCGGGGACGCTGGCCGCCCTGTCCGTGCCCGAGCTCATCGACAAGGCCAGGGCCGAGATTCGGCCGACGAAGGCAGGAGGTGTCCCATAAGCGGCAAAGAAGCTCAGACCCGCATCAACTACCAGATCCATGCGCGCGAGGTGCGCGTCATCGATGCCGACGGAGGTCAGCTGGGGGTGCTCGAGACTCCGGAAGCCCTCCGCCTCGCCGAGAGCAAAGAGCTCGATCTGGTCGAGATCGCCCCCACGGCAACCCCACCGGTCTGCCGGATCATGGACTATGGAAAGTTTCGCTACGAGAAGAAGAAGAAAACCCAGGAGTCCAAAAAGAAGCAGGTCTTCGTCACCGTCAAGGAAGTCAAGATGGGCTCGCGCACGGACGGTCACGACATCGACTTCAAGGTGGCCCACATCCGGAAGTTCCTCGAGCGCGGCCAACGGGTGAAGGTGTCCGTGTTCTTCCGCGGCCGCGAGATCACCCACCCCGAGATCGGCCGGGAAAAGCTCTTGGGTGTGTTTGAAAAAGTGAAGGATCTGAGCAATATGGAGCTCAATCCGCGGCTCGAAGGCCGCAACATGTCCATGATGCTCCAACCGCGCTGAGCGACGGGTTCCGGGGCGCGAGGAGTACGATGCCGAAGATCAAAACCTGCCGCGGAGCGGCCAAACGTTTCAAGACGACCGGAAGCGGCCGGATAAAGCGTGCGAAGGCCTATCGTCGCCACATCCTGTCGCATAAGGGCCGCAAGCGTAAACGCCAGCTGCGTAGCGATACGCTGGTCTCCAAGGCCGATCACGAGCACATCCGGAAGCTGATCCCGTACCTCTGAGAGCGCGGGCGAAGGGAATCGATTCATGCCACGGGTAAAGCGAGGTACGAAGGGGCGGGCACGGCACAAAAAGCTGCTGAAGCTCGCCAAGGGCAACGTCGGCGGTCGCCGCAAGGGGTACCGCCAGGCCCGATCGACGGTCGAAAAGGGGCTCACGTACGCGTATCGCGATCGCAAGGTTCGCAAGCGCGAGTTCCGCGGGCTCTGGATTGTGCGCATCAATGCGGCGGCGCGGACGCATGGCGTCACCTACAGTCGCTTGATGGCCGGTCTCAAGAAGGCGGGCGTGGATCTCGATCGGAAGGTGCTCGCCGATCTGGCGGTTCGCGATCCGGCGGCGTTCGGTGATATCGCGCGACTTGCCGTCGCCTGACGCTTCTCCCGACCGACCCTTGACGCGCCGACGCTCCACGCGGCGCATCGGTGCGCTCGTTCGTTCATGAGGGAGGCGCTCGACGCGCTCGGCGCGGAGATCCAGGCGGAGCTCGACGGCTGTCATGCCGACGAGGATCTGGAGCGCATCCGGATCGCCTACCTCGGGAAGAAGGGCAAGCTCACCGAGGTGATGCGCGGCGTCGGCGCGTTGCCGGCAGAACAGCGTCCCGCGATCGGCGAGCTCGCGAACCAGCTGAAGCGTCGCGTCGACGAGCACATCGCAACACTGCGCCAGCGCTGGACCGCCGAGCGCCGCGCGCAGGCGCTCGCGAGCGAGCGCATCGACGTGACACTGCCCGGGCGGACGTCGGTTCACGGCCACATCCACCCGCTGACGACCGTCCTCGACGAGGCGATCGGCATCCTCGTGGGGCTCGGGTTTTCGGTGTACGAGGGCCCGCACATCGAGGACGACCATCACAATTTCACCGCCCTCAACATCCCGCCCGATCACCCCGCGCGCGACATGCACGACACGTTTTTCGTCGACGAGACGCACGTGCTCCGGACGCACACGTCGCCCGTGCAGATCCGGGTGATGGAAAACCAGGAACCGCCGATCGCCGCGATCGTGCCTGGACCGGTCTACCGGCACGAGGTCGAGACGGTGAAGAATTCGGCGATGTTCCATCAGGTCGAGGGCTTCCTGGTCGACAAGCGGGTGACGTTCGGGGATCTGAAGGGCGTCCTCGGGCTTTTCGTGCAGCGCATGTTCGGTGACGACACGCGCGTCCGGTTCCGCCCGAGCTTCTTTCCGTTCACCGAGCCGAGCGCGGAGGTCGACATCAGCTGCGTCATCTGCCGCGGGTCGCGTGCGCTGCCCGGCGGCGAGCCGTGCCGCGTCTGCAAGGCGACGGGGTGGCTCGAGATCCTCGGCTCGGGGCTCATCCACCCGGAGGTCTTCCGTGCGGTCGGCTACGACCCTGAGCAGGTGTCGGGGTTCGCGTTCGGCATGGGCGTCGAGCGCATGGCGATGCTGAAATACGGCATCACCGACATCCGGCTCTTCTACCAAAACGACCTGCGCTTCCTGCGCCAGTTCTGAGTCGAGCGCGACCATGAAGATCACGCTGAATTGGCTGCGAGAGCTGGTGGAGGTCGTGCTGAGCCCCGAAGAGCTCGCCGAGACGCTGGTGATGGCCGGACTCGAGGTCGAGGCCATCGAGGAGCGTCGCCCGAGCTGGACCGACGTCGAGATCGCGGTCGTCGAGCACATGGCGCCGCACCCGAACGCGGACCGCTTGAGGCTCCTTCAGGTCCGGCGCGCCAGCGAGACGGTCAGCGTAGTGTGCGGCGCGAGCAACATGCAGGCGGGCGATGCGGTGGCGCTGGCGGTCCCCGGCACGATGCTGCCGGACGGGACGCGCATCGAGCGTGCGGCGATCCGGGGTGAGGTATCCCACGGCATGCTCTGCTCTACGCGCGAGCTCGGGCTTTCGGAGGCGGATGCGGGTGGTATCATGATCCTCCCGGCCGACGCACCGATCGGCAAGCCGCTCGTCCAGTACCTCGGCGCCGCCGACACGGTCCTCGAGCTCTCGGTCACGCCCAATCGCGGCGATTGTCTTAGTGTGCTCGGCGTTGCGCGCGAGGTCGCGGCGCTCACCGGAGCCGCGCTCCGTGGTCGACGGGGCACCGTCGCGGAGGACAGGGCGCCCGCCTCGAAGATCGCGCGCGTCGAGATCCAGGCACCAGACCTCTGCCCGTATTACGCGGCACGGGTCGTGCGCGGGCTCGCCGTCGGGCCTTCGCCGCTCTGGATGCAGACCCGCCTAGCAATGGTGGGGCTCCGTCCGATCAGCAATGTGGTGGACGCGACCAACTACGTCATGCTGGAGCGCGGGCAGCCGCTCCACGCGTTCGACCTCCATCGACTCCGCGGTGCACGCGTGAACGCGCGTCGCGCGGGGAGTCGACAGCGCTACGAGACGCTCGACGGGCAGGTCCGCGAGCTTCTGCCGGAAGACCTCGTGATCGCCGACTCCGAGGGGCCGGTCGCGATCGCGGGCATCATGGGAGGCGCCGACTCCGAGATCCGGACGGACACCGTCGACGTGCTCCTGGAAAGCGCCTTCTTCACGCCGGAGACGGTTCGTCGGACGGCGCGACGGCTCGGGCTCTCGACGGACTCGTCCTATCGGTTCGAGCGCGGCGTCGATCCGAGCGGCACGCGAGTGGCACTCGAGCGCCTGACCGAGCTGATCGCGGCGAACGCCGGTGGCGCGGTTGCGAAGGGCGTCCTCGAGGAGCGTGCGCCCGGTCGACGTACGCGCGCGTCGATCCGCCTACGCCCGGCGCGCGTCAACTTCCTCCTCGGGACGTCGCTCAAGGTCGGCGAGATGGAGCGACCCCTCCGCGCGCTGGGCGCGACCGTGTCCGGCAGCGGAGCCGAGGTGCGGCGCGTGGTGCCTCCTTCGCATCGGTTCGACCTGCTGAGCGAGGTCGACCTGGTCGAGGAGATCGCGCGGCTGGTCGGCTACGACGCCGTGCCCGCGACCGTGCCCGCAATCGCTGCGGGCGGCCCCGGCATCGGTCCGACTCATCAGGTGGAGCAACGGCTCCGCGAGCGACTACGCGGGGCCGGCTTCGACGAGATGATCACGGTTGCGATGGTGAGCGTCGACGACAACCGCGACTTCCCCGGGCTGCCGGAGCTTACTGGTCGGAGCGTCGCACTCATGAACCCGCTGTCTGTGGACGCCGCCGAGCTTCGCCGCAGCCTGCTGCCAGGTGTGCTGCGCGCGCTCGCGGAGAATCGGCGGCAGGGTGCAGGCCATGTCGCCGGGTTCACGCTCGGCCGGGTGTTCGCAAAGGAGGCGGATCGCTACCACGAGCTGCACACACTCGCCCTCTTGCTCTCCGGTGCGTGGCCGCCGGCGACAGTCGGCGCCGCGACGCGGCCCTGCGAGTTCTCCGACCTTCGTGGCGCGCTCGAGGCAGTCTTCGCGGAGCTCCATCTCGACGCCGTCCGCTTCGAGCCAGTTGGCTCGGAGGCACCCTACCTGCACCCGGGGATGGCGGCACGGATCGACATCGGCGGGGTCGTCTGCGGGTACGCAGGTGCCCTGCACCCGAACCTCGTCGCGTCACGCGGCCTCGACGCTGTCCCGTGGGTAGCCGAACTTGACTTGATGAGAGTCGTTCAGTACTGTCCCGGCCGCGTTATTTTTCGCCTACTTCCGCGATTTCCAGCTGTCACTCGAGACATCGCGGTAACCGTTGATGAGCAGTTCCCGGCGCAGCGAGTCCTCGACGCAGTCAAGGAGGTTGGAGAGCCCTTGGTGGAAGAGGTGAGAGTGTTCGACCACTACACCGGCGCCCCGATCCCTACGGGAAAGAAGAGTCTCGCCTACACGATCGCGTATCGAGCCCCGAATCGAACGCTCACTGACGACGAGGTCAACGCCATGCACGAGCAGCTGGTCGCACGACTGGTTCGGCAACTACCTTTGGAGGTGCGCCGGTGAATGACGGGGCGCCCGCAGCCGCGAAGGGTGCGACGATGACCAAAGCGGACATCGTCGAACGCATCTACGAGAAAGTCGGCTTCTCGAAGAAGGAAGCGTCAGAGGTCGTCGAATCGATCTTCGAGGTCATCAAGAGCCGGCTCGAGCACGGCGACAAAGTGAAGATCTCCGGGTTCGGCAACTTCGTCGTCAACCAGAAGCGTCCACGCAAAGGGCGCAATCCGCAGACCGGTGAAGAGATCATCATCACCGGCCGGAAGGTGCTCACCTTCAAGGCCAGTCAGGTCCTGAAGAAGACGATCAACCCGAGCTAACGCTTGCCCCCTTTGGCGCGGGCGTTCAGGCGCACGATGCGGGCGGGGCGCGTATAGGTCCGTGGCCGCTCCTGCGTCATCAGGTGCTCGTACTTCATCCGCAACAACGCATCTCGCATGCAATCGGAGTCGATGCCGAGCGCCTCGCAGACGTTGTTGAACGAGAAGGGCCAGTTCCAATCGCGCGTGCGGATCCAGCGCTCGGCCTGACGCGACAGCATTCGCGGCCGCGCGCGGGTCGTGCGGAAGTATTCCTGGAAGCAGCGAATCGCGTCCTCCAGGATCGCCAGCATCAGCGCCTTTTCCGGGGAGAAGTCGCTGTCGCCGCGCGGACCGTCGAAGAACTGCTGCGGCAGGATGACATCCGGGCCGAGCAGATCGCTGAGACTGTCGCGGACGGGAAGGCGACGCGGTTCAGATTCCGTCATCATCTCGAGCGACGCGCGCTCGCCAGCCTGGCTCTCCATCATCGGTGCGTCTCCTTCCAACCCCGTTTGGTCGTCCCAACGATCGGACGAGTCGAGAGACAGCAAACGCGGGGCCAGGGAGCCTTTCCGACGACGGCCTACGCAGATGCGAGACTTCGGAGGACCGTTCGCATCACACAGCATCCGGCAACGATACAAAGTTGACACTCGCAGGGTCGTGGATGCGGGTAAAATTGACGCGCGCGCGTATTCTGGCACTTGCTCGCGCGCGCGACGCGTGCATCGCGCGCGGGTCAGAATCCTGACGAACGGTTTGTTGCGCGTCCAGGAGACGCGTGGTACGCGTCCTGCGTTCGTCGGCGGCGCGGCCGCGCGAACACTCGGGGTGTGGCGCAGCCTGGTAGCGCACACGCTTGGGGTGCGTGTGGTCGCCGGTTCAAATCCGGCCACCCCGACTGCAAAGCCCCACGTACGGCTCTCGGCCTGGGGCGCACGTTGCTCGCGCCGCCTTTCGGCGGCCGAGCCACGTCGCACGGGCGGCAGAAAAGCGTTGTCGGAGGCGCCGCCCTTGGCATAGCGTGGCGCCCCGACGCAGGGTGGGGTGGGTGGTGCGATGATCATTCTGGTCTGTAACGACGACGGCATCCGATCCGAGGGCATCCAGGCGCTGGCGCGCGCCCTCGACCCGCTCGGCGAGGTCTACGTAACGGCGCCCGATCGGGAGCAGAGCGCCGCCGGCCATTCGTTGACGTTGCACCGGCCGCTCCGCGTCGAGGAGATCGCCCCGCGGCAGTTCTCGGTCGACGGGACGCCGACCGATTGCGTGAACCTGGCCGTGTCGGGGATCCTGCCGGGCAGGCCGGGGCTGGTCGTGTCGGGCATCAACAAGGGCGCGAACCTCGGCGACGACATCACGTACTCGGGCACGGTGTCGGCCGCGATGGAAGGCACGCTGCTCGGCATCCCGTCGATCGCGGTGTCGCTGGCGGGACGGACGCAATTCGACTTTGGCCCGGCCGCTGACTTCGCGGCGCGGCTCGTCGTGCGGGTGCTCGCATGCGGCTTGCCGCCGGACACGTTGCTCAACGTCAACGTCCCCGACCGCCCGCGCGACGAGATGACCGGCTTCCGCATCACCCGGCAGGGCAAACGTCGGTTCGGCGAGGCGCTGGTCGAAAAGACGGATCCGCGCGGCAAGAAATACTACTGGATCGGCGGCGACGAGCTCGGCTTCATCGACGAGCCCGGCACCGACTACGCCGCGATCCTCGAAGGGGCGGTCTCCATCACGCCGGTGCATCTCGACCTCACGCACTATCCGTCGTTCTCGACCCTCGAGTCGCTGGCGTTGGAGTGGCCGTGAACTTCGCCGAGCGCGACAACGGATGGTCGGAGGCCGTCGAGCGCCTGGCGGCGCTGCGGCGGCGGCGCGGGCGACGCTCACTGCGTGCGGCTACACCAACGTGGTCCTCGCGTCGATGACAGCAGCCTCGGATGGGCCGACGAAGCCCCTTCGACACGATCCTGGTGGCCGCCGGGAGACCCCGCAGGTCCCTCGGCCCCTCCTCGCACAGCTCCGGGAAGCGGGATCCTCGTGTTTCCGGTCGGCGAGGAAGAATTGCAAACCCTCGTCCGAATTCGTAAGGAGGAGGGGAGCTTGTACGAGGAATACCTCGGCGATTGTCGATTCGTGAAGCTCGTGGGGCGGTATGGGTGGCGCCAGTAGCTGAGAGCTACGATGGGCTCGGGGAGCCCGGGAGGCTCGTGTGGTGGAGTGGCGGTTGTGGTTGCGGCGGGGCGTGCTCGCTCTCTGCGTGGTGGTGCTCGCGGGATGTGGCTTCGGGCGCGCGCATCTGGACCGTTCGAACCGAAGCGACGGCGTCTATCATCAGGTCAGGCGCGGCGAGAACCTGTATCGCATCGGCAAGGCGTACGGCGTCTCTCACACCGATCTCGCGCGTGCCAATGGGCTCGCAGACGCGAGCCGTCTCGACGTCGGTCAACGCATCTTCGTGCCGGGTGGGAAGCGCGCGCTGCCCGTGAGCGTCATCACCCCGGAGAACGCGGTCGCGGAGGCGCCGACGGCGAACGAGCTCCCGCAGGGGGAGGGCGTCTTCATCTGGCCGCTCGCGAGCGGCAAGCTCACGTCGGCGTTCGGCCCGCGCGGCCGGAGCCATCATGACGGCATCGACATCGGTGCCGCGCCGGGGACCGTCGTCCGCGCGTCGCGCGAAGGCAACGTCATCTACAGCGATACGCTCCGGGGCTATGGCAACGTCGTGATCGTCCAGCACGCCGGCGGCTATGCAACCGTCTACGCACACAACGAGCAGAACCTCGTGGATGCGGGTACCCGGGTTCGCCAGGGCCAGCCGGTCGCGAAGGTCGGCAGGAGCGGGCGCACGTCGGGGCCGAACTTGCACTTCGAGATCCGGAAGGACAACGTAGCGCGGAACCCGATCTACTTCCTGCCATCGCAAACCGTGCAACGTGCAAAGGACAGCCCGACATGACTGAAGCCGAGCTCCGCATTTACATCCGCGACGTTCCCGACTTCCCGAAACCCGGCATCGTGTTCAAGGACATCACGCCGCTGATCGCGGAGGGCCCAGCGCTGCAGGCCGTCGTCGACACGATCGCCGACCGCTACCGCGGAAGGGTCGACATGGTGCTCGGCATCGAGTCGCGCGGCTTCGTGATCGGCGCTCCGGTCGCCTATGCCCTCGGGTTGGGCATCGCTCTGGTGCGGAAGCCAGGAAAGCTTCCGCATCAGACATACGCGGCGAGCTACGAGCTCGAATACGGCACCGACACGCTCGAGATCCATCGCGACGCATTTGGCCACAAGTGTCGGGTATTGATCGTCGACGACCTGCTCGCGACGGGCGGCACCGCCTCCGCGGCGATTCAGCTCGTACGCCGGCTCGACGGCGAGGTAGCGGGGTGCGCTTTCATCATTGAGCTCGGTTTCTTGAACGGACGGAAGAAGCTCGAAACACCCGAGATCTTTTCGCTGATCACCTACGACGGCGAGTGATCCCGGGCGCGGTGCACTCCGGGCGCCGCACGAGTTCCGCATTGAGCAGGATCGCGCCGATCGGCTACCCTGGCTGCGAATGCACGATCATGCCTCGCATGCGCACGACGCGGCGCCCTCGTCGCGCGCCTCGCTCGCCCGTCGCACCGGGCGCCGCGCGCTGACGTCCGCACTCGCCCTCACCGTCGGCTACATGGGCGTCGAGCTGGTCGGCGGGTGGCTGACGAACAGCCTTGCGCTGGTCAGCGACGCCGCGCACATGTTCACCGACGCGATTGCGCTCGGGCTCGGATTGTTTGGCATCTGGATTGCCGACCAGCCGGCGACCGAGCACAAGACCTACGGCTATCACCGGGCCGAGATCCTCGTAGCGCTCTTGAACGGGCTCGTGCTCTGGCTCGTGC
>JANNPN010000234.1:0-5398 GCA_031400185.1 Polyangiaceae bacterium | reverse complement strand
CCCACCATCCAGCCAGTTAGCATCGCCCAGGCGACCGGAAAGTTGATGCAGACGGTCGCGGACGCGATCCCCGACCAGAGGCAGGCGCTCCTTACTCCAGGGCTTATCGCTCTCCAGAAGCCTGGCGGTTGCGAGCTCGAGGATCGGCGGCTCCACCGTATTGAGCGCGGCAAACATCCATGTGATCGCGCGCGCCCGGGCATTGGCATCTTCCGGCAGCAGGCCCGCATGGCGCTCGGCGATATGGAACACGATCGCCCCGGTCTCGAAGAGGGCGAGATCGCCTTCCTCATAGGTCGGAATCTGGCCGAAAGGGTGAAGCGCGCGATGCGTGGGTTCCTTCATCGCACGGAACGAAACGAGGCGAACCTCGTAAGGTTGGCCGACTTCTTCGAGCGCCCAGCGGACGCGCGTGTCACGCGCCAATCCCCTGCCGCCATCGGGTGACCGCTCAAAGGCAGTAATGGTGATGGTCATCGTGAGCCTCGCGACATACCTCATCGGCCGCGATGCCGCATCGGAGCGATCGGCGATGGCGGGAGCTCAGGGTATCGCCGAATTGAGAAGCGAGATCGCTGAGCTCCGAGTCGAGATCCGTGAGTGTCTGCGCGAGGCCGGCAAGGCTTCACGAGCTATGGATGAGGCCGCGTCCGAATAGGACGGATCGACCACAGCCTCGTACTCGGCCGCCCCTCATGGAGCGGCCTCCATGTACGCAGCGTCTGCGCCAGGCGCCGCGAGCTCGAATCTCGCCTGCGCGGGAGGGCCCATCCAAGGAACGAGGACGACGCGCGCGGCGAGCTTTTGGACCTCGGCGTGAAAGCGTGCCTCGTGTGCTTGTCGCTGTTGCAGGAGCGGGTCGGCCACGACCAGCGGAACGAGGCTCTGGTTGATGACCCATCCGAACGGCGTGATGCCCGCGCGCTCGAGATCGCGCTGCAGCGCGGCCGCCTCATGCACCGGGGTGGCCTCGGGAAGTGTGACGAGGAGGATCTTGGTGAAGGCCGGATCGCGCAGACGGGGCAGCAGCCGCCGCACTTCCTCCGGGGCCTCGCCGGCCGTACGCAGCACCTCGCGGTGATAGGCCTCGGCCGCGTCGAGCAGCAGCAACGTGTGCCCGGTCGGGGCGGTATCAATGACGACGAAGCCCTGCTGGCCCTCCTCGACGATGCGCGCGAACGCCCGGAAGACCGCGATCTCTTCCGTACACGGCGAGCGCAGGTCTTCTGCCAGCAGCGCGCGCCCAGCGGCATCGAGCCCGGCCCCGGCACTCGCCATGATCTCCTCGAAATAGGCTCGCGTTTCCGCAGTTGGATCGATGCGACTGACACGAATGCCCGCGACGGGGGCGCCGAGTGCGTCGGCCACGTGCGCGGCCGGGTCGGTCGTCGTGAGGTGGACCTGGTGGCCGCGGCGGGCGAGCTCGAGCGCGAGGCTGACGGCCACCGTCGTCTTCCCGACGCCGCCCTTGCCCATGGTCATGACGACACCCCTCCCCAGCGCCTCGATCTCGGGCAGGAGTGCGGCGAGCGGGGGCAACACCTCGCCGCTTCGTGAGACGGGCGCGAGCCCCTCGGGCTCGACGCGCTCGGGCTGAAACAGCGCGCGCAGCGCCTCCACCCCAACGAGACCGAAAGGCAAGAGGCGAAGCTCCGTGGTCGGCAGGCCACGCAGCCCCGGGGGCATCTCGCGCGCGGCCCGGCGCCCACGTTCTTCCATCGCGGCGGCGATCGGGTCGCTGAGCACACGCGCCTGGAAGATGCCGTTGAGCACGAGCTCCTGGTGCTGGACGCCAAGCTCGCCGAGCTCACGCCGCGTGCGCTCGGCCTCGGCGAGAGACGCGCGCTCGGCACGCGACACCAGGACCAGCACCGTACGCTCGCCGTCGATGAGCGCTCGCCGCGACGCATCGTAGAGTGCTTGCTGCGCCTTGAGCCCGGCGAGCGGCCCGAGACACGACGTGCCCCCGACGTTACTTTCGAGGAACCCCGTCCACGCCGCCGGAAGCTCCAGCAGGCGCAGCGTGTGGCCAGTCGGCGCGGTGTCGAAGACCACGTGCTCGAAGTCCGCCGTCGCGGCCGTGTCGCCGAGCAACTTCGAGAACTCGTCGAAGGCGGCGATCTCGACGGTGCAGGCCCCCGACAGCTGCTCCTCGATGCTCCGCACCGCCGCATCGGGCAGCACGCCGCGGTATGGTCCCACCATGCGCTCGCGATACGCCTGCGCCGCAGCTTCCGGGTCGATGTTCAGCGCGAAGAGCCGGGGCACCGCTTGTATGGCGGTCGGCGACGCGCCCAGCGCCGTCTCGAGGACCTCATCGAGGTTCGAGGCCGGATCCGTGCTTACGAGCAGCACGCGTCGTCCGCGCTCGGCGAGCGCGATTGCCGTCGCACAGGCCACCGAGGTCTTTCCGACCCCTCCTTTGCCAGTGAAGAACAGATATCGCGGCGCCCGCTCGACGAGCGCCATCCCCGACTCCTTCAACAACAGCTCGTCTTGGCTTTGTCGCTCGGCTGCGCCGCACGCGGCTCGCAACACCCCGCCGTCGGGGGCGCCGGAGCCTGTGTACGCACGACGACCCCCGCCAGCGCCGCCAACGTCTCGCGGGACGGATACGTCCCTTCGACCGCGATGCGGTCGTCGACCAGCACGAGCGGCAACACGTCGTTGCCGCGCGCCGTCAGCGCCTGTTTGACGACCGCTGTCGTCGCGAAGGCAGCGGGCTCGGACGAGAGGTTGTACCGCTCGATTGCAATGCCTTGCGCCTGCAACCACGCAAGGTCGGCGGCAAAGCGCGGAAGGTCGGGATCGACGCTCGGGCCACAGACACCGGTGGAACAGCACATGGCGGGGTCGAAGACGCGAATGGTTACGGGCATGGGGTTTCCTTTCGTAGCCGTCGTGACGCCGCATGAGCGTCGAGTGTCCGTCAACGTTGCGACCTCCATCGAAGACTGTCAATATACTGACCATGGCTTCCGTGAGTCCGTGCTGTCCCCGTGTAGTGCAAGACCTCCTCGGTAAAGCCGACGCGGAAGAGCTCGCGACGGCCTTCAAGGCGTTGGCGGATCCGGCGCGTCTGCGTCTCTTGAGCTTCATTGCCACACAGCCAGACGGCGAGGCCTGCGTGTGTCACCTCACGGCCCCGGTCGGGCTCTCGCAGCCGACCGTGAGCCACCACTTGAGGCTCCTCTACGACGCGGGTCTTCTCGCGCGTGAGAAGCGGGGCACGTGGGTCTACTACCGGGTCGTCCCTGAACGCCTCGAAACCCTCCGCACGGTGCTCGCGACGCGATCCCGGCGGCCACGCAAGGCGGGGCGGGCATGAAAACAGCCATCTTCGCATGCATCCACAACGCGGGGCGATCCCAGATGGCCGCCGCGTTCTTCACGGCGCTCGCCGATCCGACGCGCGCGACCGCGCTCTCCGCGGGAACGGCGCCGGCGGAGCGCGTCCACCCGGAAGTGGTCGACGTCATGCGGGAGGTCGGCGTGGACGTGTCCGGGGCGCGGCCGACCCGGCTCACGGACGAGCTCGCCCGCGGCGCGTCGCTGTTGGTGACGATGGGCTGCGGCGAGTCGTGCCCGTTCGTTCCGGGCCTCGAACGCCTCGACTGGAATCTGCCGGATCCGAAAGGCCTTCCCGTCGAGCGGGTGCGGGCGATCCGCGACGACATCCGGGCACAGGTCCTGGAGCTCGTGCGGAGTCGTGGCTGGGAGCGCGGGGCATCATGACCGCGGAGAAGCCCCGCGTGCTCTTCGTGTGCACGCACAACGCGGCCCGAAGCCAAATGGCAGAGGCACTCCTGCGGAAGCACGCTGGCGACCGCTTCGAGGCCGCCAGCGCCGGGTTCGAGCCGACGGAGGTGCACCCGCTCACACGCGAAGTGCTGACGGAGGTCGGGATCGACGGGCGCGACCTCTCTGCCAAGGGGTTGCGCGAATTTCTCGCCAAACGCGCCGTGCGTCACGCCATCATCGTCTGCGCGCAAGCGGAAGAGCAGTGTCCCAAGATCTACCCGTTCGCCGCGGAGACGTTGTACTGGGCCTTCGACGATCCGGCAGCGCTGGAGGGTTCTCCGGAGCTGCAGCGGGCGAAGTTCCGGCGCGTGCGGGACGAGATCGACGAGCGTATTCAAGCCTGGTTACGTACCCAGGACGCCACCGGGAGTGTCCGATGACGCTCGCTCCCACTCGAGGTGCCGGGGCCCCCGTTTCGCGCCGGCTCTCCTTCCTCGACCGCTACCTGACACTTTGGATCTTCGCCGCCATGGGCGTCGGCATTGCGCTCGGCTCGTTCGTGCCCTCCTTCACCGCAACGCTCAACGCCATGAGCGTCGGCACGACGTCGATTCCTATCGCCGTCGGCCTCATCCTGATGATGTACCCACCTCTTGCGAAGGTTCGCTACGAGGAGTTGGGCAAAGTCTTCCGCAACACGCGCGTGCTCGCCCTGTCGCTCGTCCAGAACTGGCTCATCGGTCCGGTCCTGATGTTCGCGCTCGCGGTCGTCTTCCTCCGCGACAAGCCCGACTACATGCTTGGCCTCATCATCATCGGGCTCGCCCGGTGCATCGCCATGGTCATCGTGTGGAACGATCTCGCCAAGGGCGATACCGAGTATTGCGCGGGCCTCGTCGCCTTCAACTCGATCTTTCAGGTGCTCTTCTTCCCGATCTACGCCTACTTCTTTGCGACCGTCCTGCCCGCGTGGCTGGGTCTCCAGGGGGGCGTGGTGCCGCTCACGATCGGGGAAGTCGCGAAGAGCGTCGCGATCTACCTCGGCGTGCCCTTCGCAGCAGGGTTCTTGACGCGACGAGCGCTCGTCCGTGCCAAGGGTCTCGCTTGGTACGAGGAGCAGTTCGTGCCGCGGATCAGCCCCATCACGCTCGTCGCGCTCCTCTTCACCATCGTCGTCATGTTCTCACTCAAGGGCGACACCATCGTGCAACTCCCCTTCGATGTCCTGCGGATCGCCGTGCCGCTCGTGATCTACTTCGTGGTGATGTTTCTGGGGTCCTTCTTCATGAGCCGCCGCGTTGGGGCCACGTACGAACAATCGGCGACGCTGTCCTTTACGGCCGCCTCGAACAACTTCGAGCTCGCGATTGCCGTTGCGGTGGCGACCTTCGGCATCCACAGCGGGGTGGCCTTCGCGGCGGTCATCGGGCCGCTCGTCGAGGTCCCGGTGCTGATCGGCCTCGTCAACGTCTCCCTCTGGCTGCAGCAACGCTACTTCCGCCCATTGGTGCCGGCTTTGAGCGAAGGTAACGTCAGCGAAGCACGACGCTCACGGTGACCGGACGACCCGAACCTGCTCTGCGACTAAGTAATCGGTGCTCTCGGCCGGCGCGGGCGGTGATGCGTGTCCGGGGTCACAGTGCCGAACACTGGTCCT
>JANNPN010000233.1:0-7583 GCA_031400185.1 Polyangiaceae bacterium | reverse complement strand
CGTGCTCGCGACCCAGAACCCGATCGAGCAGTATGGCACGTACCCGCTTCCGGAAGCCCAGGTCGACCGCTTCATGATGAAGCTCAAGGTCGGCTATCCGACGCGCGAGGAGGAGCGGCAGATCCTCGAGCGCATGGCCGTGATCGGGACCCCGCGGAAGGTGACGCCGACGGTCACGACCGACGAGATCATCGCCGCGCGCGCGCGCTCGTCGACCAGATCTACCTCGACGACAAGATCAAGGAGTACGTCGTGAACCTGGTCTTCGCGACCCGCGAGCCGGCGACGTTTCAACTCGATCTCGGCCCGCTGATCGAGTACGGCGCCTCCCCGCGCGCGACCCTCTACTTGACGCTTGCCGCGAAGGCGCACGCGTTCCTCCAGGGCCGCGGCTACGTGACGCCGCAGGACGTGAAGTCGATCGCCCCGGACGTGCTCCGACACCGCCTGATCGTCACGTACGAAGCGGAAGCCGAGGACATCGACGCCGACGAGGTCGTGAAACGCGTCCTCGACGGCGTCCCGGTGCCTTGACGGGGGCGCCGACGACGACCGCGCGATGCTGACGCGGGAACAGCTCAAAGCCGTCCGGAAGATCCAGATCCGGACGTCCCACCTCGTGTCCGACCTGTTTGCCGGACAGTACCAGTCCGTCTTCAAGGGACGCGGGATGGAGTTCGCCGAGGTGCGGCTCTACCAGCCGGGCGACGAGGTGCGCACGATCGACTGGAACGTGACGGCGCGGACCGGCGTGCCGCACGTGAAGCGCTACGCGGAGGAGCGCGAGCTCACCGTGATGCTGCTCGTCGACGCGAGCGCGTCGACCCGCTTCGGGAGCGTGAAGCAACTGAAGAGCGCGCTCGCGGCCGAGCTCGGCGCGCTCTTCGCGTTCTCGGCAATCACCAACAACGACAAGGTCGGGCTCGTGATGTTCACCGACCGGATCGAGCTCGCAGTGCCGCCGCGGAAGGGCACGCGCCACGTGCTGCGGGTGATCCGCGAGGTGCTGTCGTTGAAGCCCGCCGGACACGGCACCAATCTCGCCGCCGCTCTCGAGCATCTCCAGATGGTGAGCAAGCGCCGCTCGGTCGTGTTCGTGCTCTCCGACTTCCTCGACGCCGGCGCCGAGCGCGCGCTCCGCATCGCGGCACGGCGGCACGACGTGATCGCGGTCGTCCTCGACGACCCGCGCGAGCGCGAGCTCCCCGACGTGGGGCTCGTCGAGCTGGAAGAGGCCGAGACCGGCGAGCGCTACGTCGTCGACACGAGCGACGCCCACGTGCGGACGGCGTTCGCAGAGAATGCCGCGACGGCGCGGATCGCGCGCGATCGCTGGCTGCATGCGGCCAACGTCGACGCGATCATGATCACGACCGACCGGCCGTACACGGAAGCGTTGCTCCGTTTCTTCCGCATGCGCGAGCGTCGGCAATGAAGGTCGTCCTCGCAGCATTGATGATCTGCGTCACGGTCGTGACCGTGCGCGCCGACGAGCCGTCGCCGTCGCCGGCAGCGACCGCGTCCGCCGCCCCGTCGCCCGTCGCGGTACACGGCTCCGTCGAGACGGGCCCGGTCACGATCGGGCAACGCTTCCGGTACACGGTCGAGGTCGCCGCGCCGACGGGCGCCGAGATCATGCTCGCGCAGCCGACCGAGAGGCTCGGCGATTTCGACATCGTCGACTTCGGCGACACCAAGCCGGTCGAGCGCGACGGCAGGACCGTCATCACGCGCTGGTTCCAGCTCGTCGGCTACGCGCCGGGCAACTACCTCGTGAAGTCGCCGCCGGTCCGCTACCGCCTCCCGGGCGAAGAGCTCACCGAGGCCCCCGCCGACGAGACCCTCGTCGAGATCGCGAGCCTGCTGAAGCGCGCGCCGAACGCGACCGACATCCGCGACATCAAACCGCCGGAGGAGCCGCCGATCGATTGGCGGCCCTACTACGCGATCGCCGGCGCCCTCGCAGTGCTCGCGCTCCTCGGCTTCGCCGCGCAGCGCCTGCTGCGACGCCGGCGGCGCACCGCCGTCGGTCCGCCGCCCCGCCCGGCCCACGAGATCGCGCACGAGGAGCTCGCGCGTCTTCGCGCCCGCGGCCTCCCCGAGCAGGGCGCCTTCAAGGAGTACTACTCGGCCCTCACCGGCATCGTGCGCGGCTATCTCGAGCAGCGGTTTCGCCTGCGCGCGCCGGAGATGACGACCGAAGAGTTCCTGATGGTGACCGCGCGCGGCGGCGCCGCGCTCCAGAGCAGCCACCGCGCCCTGCTCGGCGACTTTCTCGGCGAGTCGGACCTGGTGAAGTTCGCGCGCCATCACCCGACGCTCGCCGATGCCGAGCGCGCCTACGGAGCGGCGACCCGTTTCGTCGACGAGACCACGGAGGGACCGCGTGCACTTGGCTGATCCCTGGTGGCTGCTCCTCTTGGCGTTCGTGCCGTTCGTGCTGCGCGCGGCGCGCCGGCCGGTCAGGCGCGCGGCGCTGCGCTTCCCGAGCCTCGGCATCCTCCGCTCGGTCGCGCCGCAAGGCGCCGGCGCGCGCCGGCTCGTGCTGCTGGCTCTGCGTGCGGCGGCCCTGGTTGCGATAGGCCTCGCGCTGGCGCGGCCGCAAGCCGGGTCGGCCGCGACCAAGATCCATCGCGAGGGCGTCGACGTGATGCTCGCCGTCGACATCTCCGGGAGCATGCTCGCGGAGGACTTCACCGTCGCCGACGAGCGCGCCAACCGCCTGCAGGCCGTCAAGTCCGTGGTGAAGGAGTTCGTGACGGCGCGGCCCGAGGACCGCATCGGGCTCGTGCTCTTCGCGGCGCGGCCGTACACGCAGTGCCCGCTGACCCTCGACCACGGGTGGCTGCTCCAGAACCTCGAGCGCGCCGAGGTGGGCATGATCGAGGACGGGACCGCGGTCGGCTCGGCGCTCGCGACCGCCGTGAACCGCCTCCGGCCGTCGACCGCCAAGAGCAAGTTCGTCGTGCTGCTGACCGACGGCCAGAGCAACGCCGGCAAGATCACGCCGCAGACCGCCGCCGACGCCGCGGCCGCGCTCGGCATCAAGGTCTACACCGTCGGTGCCGGTACGCGCGGCATGGCGCCCTACCCGACCCAGGACCTCTTCGGGAACAAGGTCTACCGGCCGATGCAGGTCGACGTCGACGAGCCGACGCTCCAGAAGATCGCGACGACGACCCACGCGCGCTACTTCCGCGCGACCGATACGCCGACCCTGAAGGAGATCTACGCGGAGATCGACCGCAGCGAGAAGAGCGAGTTCGAGGCGCCCGAGTACCTCGACTACCGGGAGCTCTACCCGTGGCTGTTGTGGCCGGCCCTGGCGCTCGTGCTCGTCGAGCTCGCGCTCGGCGAAACCATTTTGAGGAAGCTGCCGTGACCCGGGACCCCGCATCGTGCTCGCGGCGGGAGCTCGCGACGTTCGCGAAGACCATCCTGAGGAAGCGGCCGTGATCCAGTGGCGCGATCCCATGAGTCTGGCGGCGCTCGTGCTGGTGCCGGCCGTGGCCATCTTTCTCCTGTGGAGCCTGCGGCGCCGACGTCAGGCGCTCGCGACCTTCGTCGAAGCCGGACTGTTGCCGGCGGTGACACCCGATCTCGACCCGCGACGCCGCCGGGTCCGTGCCGTGCTTCTCGTGACCACGGTACTGCTCCTCGGGGTCACGCTCGGCGGGCCGATGTGGGGCTTTCGCTGGCAGCAGGTGCAGCGCGAGGGCATCGACCTGATCGTCGCGATCGACACGTCGCGGAGCATGCTCGCGACCGACGTGAAGCCGAACCGGCTCGGGCGCGCGAAGCTCGCGGTGCAGGACCTCCTCGCGCAGCTGGCCGGTGACCGCATCGGGCTCGTCGCGTTCGCGGGCTCGGCGTTCCTCCAGTGTCCGCTGACCCTCGACTTCGGCGCCTTCTCGCAAAGCCTCGAAGCCATCGAAGCGGGCATCATCCCGCGCGGCGGCACGTCGCTCGCGGCGGCGATCGAGGCGTCGCTCGGCGCGTTCGAAGGGCGCCAGGCACAGCACCAGGCGCTCGTGATCATCACCGACGGCGAGGATCTCGGCGGCGACCTCGAAGCGGCGATCAAGCAGGCGACCGAGCGCGGCGTGAAGATCTACTCGGTCGGCATCGGCACGTCCGACGGCGAGCTCATCCCGCTCGAGCAAGGCGGCTTCGTGAAGGATCGGAAGGGCCAGGTCGTGAAGTCGCGGCTCGACGAGACGACGCTCAAGAAGATCGCGACCGAGACCGGCGGCGCCTACCTGCACGCGACCGACACGGCCTTCGGTCTGACCGAGCTCTACCGCGACTACATCGCGACCATGGAGAAGCGCGAGCTCGCGAGCACCCTCGAGCGGCGCTTCGAGCACCGCTTCCAGTGGCCGCTCCTCCTCGCGTTCCTCCTGCTCCTCGTCGAGCCGCTGATCGGCGAGCGCCGGCGCGACTCCACGCGCGCGCAGGCCACGCGCGCGAAGCGCCGCGGATCGTCGACGCAGGAGGCCGCATGAGGCGCCCACGCCGACTCGCGCTCGCCGGCATGCTCGTCGCCGCGACGTCGATTGCCTGGCTCGATCCGCACCAACCGGTGCGCGACGCGAACAAGCTCTACGCCGAGGGCAAGTACGAGGACGCCGCGGCCGCCTACAACGCCGCCCTGGTCGACCGTCCCGACTCGGCCGAGCTCCACTTCAACCTCGGCGACGCCACCTACAAGCAGGGAAAGTACGAGGAAGCCGTCAACGCGTTCCAGAAGGTCGAGACCGCCGGCGACCCGAAGCGCGAGAGCCGGGTCGCGTACAACGTCGGCAACGCGAGCTTCCGGAAGGGACAGGCGCTCGAGCAGACCGAGCCGCAGAAAGCACTCGGGCTCTACGCCGAAGCGCTCGCGTCCTACCGGCGCGCGCTCGGTCTCGATCCGGACGACGAGGAACCAAAGTTCAACCACGAGTACGTGAGAAAGATCATCGAGGACGTTAAGAAGCGCCTCGAGGAGCAGAAGAAGGAGCAAGAGCAGCAACAGCAGGAGCAGCCGAACCCGGACGAACAGAATCAAGACCAGCAGAACAAGGACGAGCAGCAGCAGGACCAACAGCAGCAGGACGACCAGCAGCAAGCGCAGGATCAGCAGCCGCCCGAGGAGAAGCAGGACGAGCAGAACCAGCAGGGGCAGCAGGACCAGGAGCAGCAGGAGCAGCAGGATCAGAAAGAGCAGCAGCAGGCCGGCGGCGAGCAGCAGGAAGAGCCGCCGAAGCAGGACGAGCAGCAGGGCCAGGACGGCGAGCAGCAGAACGCCGAGCAGCAAGAGGGCGAGCAACAGGACGCCGCACCGCAAGGCGACGCCGTCGCCGGCGAAGAAAAGGAAGGCGAGCTCTCGAAGGGCGAGGCCGCCGCGATCCTCGACTCGCAACGCGGCGAGGAGGTCTCGCCGGAGGACGTCATCAAGAAGTTGCAGGGCGCGCGCGTCGCCGAGCCCGCCCAGGACTGGTAGGGGAGCCGGATGTCTCGGCGCCCCACGGTGCGACGCGTGGCCGGGCTAGTCGCGCTCGTCGCGAGCATCCTGGCTCCCGTCCTCGCGACACGGACGGCCGCCGCCGAGCCGACCGTGCGCGCGACCTTCGACCGCCAGCGCGTGGCCGTCGGGGAGGAGGCGGATCTCGGCGTCGAGGTCCAGGGCGTGCAGAGCAGCGCAGTTCCGGAGATCGGCGACGCCGGTGGTGCGACCGTCCGCTACCTCGGCCCCTCGTCACGCGTGAGCTTCGTGAACGGCGCGATGTCGGCCTCGGTCTCGCATCACTTCAGCGTGAGCGCGAGCAAAGCGGGGCGCGTGACGATCGGACCGATCGCGGTCACGATCAACGGGAAGCGCTTCGACGCCGGCACCGTGAACCTCGACGTCGTCGCCGGGAGACCGGGGGCGGCCGGTGACGCCGGCACGCCGGCGGGGAAGCAGCTCCGGCTCGAGCTCACGGCTTCTCGCACGACGGTCTACGTCCACGAGCGCTTGCCGATCCGCGTGAAGCTCATGGTCGGTCAGGTGCGCGTGAGCGACGTGCAGTATCCGACGATCCCCGGCGACGGCTTCGCGCTCGACAAGCTCACGGAGCCCGACCAGCGCCAGGAGCAGACGCCCGACGGCACCTTCCAGGTGCTCGACTTCGCGACCGTGCTGACCCCGCTCCGAAGCGGCACGCTCTCGGTCGGGCCCGCGGAGATGGGGCTGACGATGGTCGTCCGGCGCGGCGCCGCGCGCGGCTTCGACCGCTTCTTCAACGACCCGTTTTTCGGCGGCGAGCAGCGGAAGTTCGAGGCGACGTCGGATCCGCTGACGCTCACCGTGCTGCCATTGCCGGACGCGGGGAAGCCCGCCGACTTCTCCGGCGCCGTCGGCACCTTCGACTTCGAGGTGAAGGCGGCGCCGCTCGAGGTCGCGGCCGGCGACCCGGTGACGGTCACGGTGACGATGCGCGGGAGCGGCAGCCTCGAGAACGTGACCCCGCCGGCGATCGCGGCGAGCGACGCGTTCCGCGTCTATCCGCCGCAGCAGACGAACGGCGGCTCGCAGCCGGCCGCCGCGGCCAACGTCCAGGAGCGCGTCTTCGAGCAGGTCGTGATTCCGGAGCGCGCCGGCACGATGGATCTCCCAATGCTGCGCTTCAGCTGGTTCGACCCGACGGCGGGCGTCTACAAGACGGCGACCCACCCGGTGATCTCGCTGGTCGTGAGCCCGCGCGCGGCCGGGAGTGCGCCGTCGCACGTGGTCGGCGCCGCGCCCGCGGCCCCGGCGCCGAAACCGGAGACGCTCGGCCACGACCTCGTCTTCATCAAGGACGCGCCGGGAACGCTGCGCCCGATCGGCACCCGGCGCTACCGGAGCCCCGCCTTCTGGGCGTTTCAGCTGGTGCCGCTGCTCGCGTGGCTCGGCGTCGTGGTCTTCGATCGCCGCCGGCAACGGCTGCACGGCGACGCCGGCTACGCGCGCTTCACACGCGCGGGTCGCGAGGCGCGCGTCGCCCTCGCCGCAGCGAAGGACGCGCTCCGTCCCGGGAACCATGCGCCCTTCTACGACGCGGTCGCGCGCGCCCTCACCGACTACCTCGGCGCGAAGCTGCAGCTTCCGCCCGGCGCCGTCGCCGCCGACACCGCCGCCGCGTATCTGGCCGAGCGCGGGGTCGCGAGCGACGTCGCGGAGCGGCTGCGCGCCCTCCTCGTCCACTGCGAGCAGGTGCGCTTCGCGCCGGGCGCCGCGAGCGACGGCGACATGCAACGCACGCTCGACGAGGCCGACGCGATCGTCCGGAGCCTCGAGCGGGAGCGGCGGCTCGGTCCCCCGCTCGCCGCGATGCTCGCCGCCGGTGTCGTCGGGGGCCTCCTCGCCGCCGGGGTCGCGACCGCGACCGATCCCGCTGCCGAAACGCCGCAGACACCGCAGACGATCTTTTTCAGCGGCAACACGCTCTACGGCGAGGAGCGCTACCCCGACGCGATCGCGGCGTACGAGAAGGTCGTCGCGAGCGGTGTCGAAAGCGGCAACCTCTGGTTCAACCTCGGGAACGCCTACTTCAAGAACGGCGACGTCGGCCACGCGG
>JANNPN010000180.1:0-4871 GCA_031400185.1 Polyangiaceae bacterium | reverse complement strand
GTCGAGAAAGCCAAAGGCGGACAGCCGGCCGCGAAGACGGGGCCAGCGGGCATCCAGCCGACGCCGACCCCCGACGCTGGAGCGACCCGCACGCCGCGTGGCGTGATGTCGCCGGGGGTCGCACGGACACCGGCGGCGGATATCAAAGAGAAAATCGAGCGGCTGCGGCAAGAAGCCCGGAAGCGCCGCGGGCAGCAAGAGGCACAGTAGTCGTGGGAGGGAGGGTCTCCATGGTTCCAACAGGCTTCTGGATGGTCGCCGCGCTCGCGGTGATGGGAGGGGCGACGCTCGCGTCGGCTCAGACCCCGGCGGCGCCTGCCGGGGCGCCGGCCGCGAATGGGGCCGTTCTTGCTTCCCCGTCCCCCAGGGGAACCCCGTCCGCGGACGATTCGGTGGTGCTGAACTTCGAGGGCGCGGACATCCGAGAGGTCATCCACAGCCTCGCCGACTCGCTCGGGATCAACTACCAGATCGACCCGCGCATCCAGGGCCAGGTGACGATCCGGACGACCGGCCCGATCGCGAAGGAAGACCTCTTCCCGATCTTCAATCGCATCCTGCGCTCGAACGGCATCTCGGCGGTGCAGGTCGGCGACATCTATCAGATCATCCCGGTCGCGGAGGCGAAGACCAAAGCGATCATTCCCATCGCCCCGGGCGAGAAGCGCCGAGCGACGAACGAGGACGCGTTCATCATCGAGGTCGTCCGGGTCGAGCACGTGGCGGCGCAGGAGATGGTGAACGTCCTCCAGCCGTTCGTGACCCCGGGCGGCGACGTCATCCCGTACGCGCGGGCGAACCTCCTGATCGTGACCGACCTCGAGTCGAACGTGTTGCGCTTGAAAGACCTGGTCGCCACGTTCGATCGCGACGCCTTCCGCGACCTCCGCGCCAAGGTCTACAAGATCGAGCATGCGAACATCGAGGAGATCGGCCAGGAGCTGCTCGCGATCATGGATACCTACGGCGTGACCCCGGCGTCCGCCGAAGAGCGCGGCGTCTATGTCATCCCGCTCCAGCGTCTGAACTCGCTCGTGATCGTCGCCTTCAACCCGAGCATCTTCGCGGAGGTCGATCACTGGATGAAGCTCCTCGATGTGCCGCCGGAGGAGGGCGCTGGTCGCGCGGTGCACGTCTATGCGGTCGAGAACGCCAAAGCCGCGGACCTCGCCGAGATCCTGAGCGAGCTCTACGGCGCCGGTCAGGGCGGCGCGCGGTCGGGTCAGCAGCAGGGATTCACGCCCTTCGGCACGCGCCAGCGCGGCGGCATCGGCGGAGCGCAGGCGGGCGGGGGCCGGGGCCAGCCCGTGGTCGGCAGACAGAACGCGGCGCCCGCCCCGGCCGCGGGCGCCCCGCGCGTGAACCAGATGCTCGACGACTTCGACGAGTACGCGCCGCTGCAGCAGTTCGACGACGGTGGCCTCGGCACCTCGTCGGGCAGCGGCGGCGGCAGTCGGCGCGGCCGGAGCGGCGGTCTCGGCGGCGGCGGCTCGAGTCGGGGTGGCTTCGGTAACAGCAGCAACAGCGGCACGGGCGGCTTCGGCGGCTCGCAGGGTGCCACCGGCTACGTTCTCGCGGGCGGGGAGCCCGG
Organism: Polyangiaceae bacterium; assembly: GCA_031400185.1. Taxonomy (GTDB): domain Bacteria; phylum Desulfobacterota; class Binatia; order UTPRO1; family UTPRO1; genus UTPRO1. Next base: position 3,280 of record JANNPN010000180.1, on the reverse strand, counting down.
CGACCTCTTTCGTCAGGAGGTCCGCATCGTCGCCGACGACGTCACCAACTCGCTCGTCGTGCTCGCGACCAAGAAGGACTACGCCGACATCCGCGAGGTGCTGAGGCGTCTCGACGTGGTCCCGCGCCAGGTGTTGATCGAGGTGCTGGTCGCGGAGGTGACGCTCGGGGACGACCTGCAGTTCGGCGTCGAGTTCGCCGCGGCCGATCTCAGCCGCAATGACGCGCTCGGGCGCATCACCGGCAGCACCGGCTCCACGTCGACGACCAACAGCAGCGGCAACACGACGACCACCAACGACACGAACATCTTCGACCTCGGCGCGGCGATCGGCAACCGCGCGGCGGGCGTCTCGCCGCTGCCGGCCTCGGGCCTCTTCGGCATCATCAGCGACGACCGCAACTTCGCCGTCGTGATGAACGCCGCCGCCGGGAAGAACAAGCTGAAGGTGCTGTCGGCGCCGCACATCATGACCGCCGACAACCACGAGGCCCACATCCTCGTCGGTCAGGAAGTGCCGATCGTGACGACGCAGAGCAACGCGACCACGACCCAGACGAACGGGACGTCGAACATCCTGCAAAACATCCAGTACCGTGACACCGGCGTGATCCTCACCGTGCTCCCGCAGGTGAACTCCGAGGGTCTCGTGAACATGCAAATCCACCAGGAGGTCAGCCAGATCGCGCAACAGGCCGTCAGCGGCATCTCCTCGCCGACGTTCTCGACGCGCGAGTCCGAGACGACCGTCGTCGTGCAGAGCGGCGAGACGATCGTGATCGGCGGCATCATCGACGACACCGTCGACCGCAGCCGCACGGGCATCCCCTTCCTGATGGACATTCCCGTCCTCGGGCGTGCGTTCCGGGTCGACATCGACAAGGTCCGTCGGACCGAGCTGATCGTCCTGCTGACCCCGCACGTCGTGCGCGATCGTCAGGAGTCGCGAAGCGCGACCGAGGCATTCAAGTCCCGCCTGAAAGGGATGGAGCGCGACCTCCGTCGCTACGAAGCCGGACGTCCGGATTACAGCACCGGGCGGCCGTCGCGCGAGGACCTCGGCGACAATCGCGTCAGCACGCCGCCGCCTTGACGCAGCGGTGATCGGCGACGACACCCGGGAGAGCCGCGGCGCGTGGTGGCAGCGCGCCTGGCTCGGCGGCCTCCTCTTGCTCGTCGCGGTCGCCGCGACGTTTGCGAACGGTGTCGGCAACGAGTTCGTGTACGACGACCAGCTCGTGATCGTCGACGATCCGGCGGTGCGCATGCCGCTGTCCGCCGGATTCGCGGGGTTGCACTACCGGCCGCTCCGCACGCTCTCCTACCGGCTCGACTACGCGCTCGGGGGCATGGACCCGCGCGTGTTCCACCTGAGCAACCTCGCCTACCACGCGACGACCGTGCTGCTGGTGTGGATGCTGCTCGGGGCGCTCCAAGCGTCGCCCGGGGCTGCGCTCGCGGGTGCACTCGTCTTCGCCGTGCATCCCGTACAAGTCGACGCGGTGACGTACGCGGCGGGGCGGCGCGACGTGCTCTGCGGCCTCTTCTACGCGCTCGGCGTCCTCGCATACGTCCGGTGGCGGCGCGGGGCAGGCGCCGGTGCCCTGGTGCTGGCGGGGGTCGCCTCCGTGCTCGCGATCCTCGCCAAGGAGATGGCGGTCACGCTCCCGCTCGTCTGCTTGCTGATCGATCGCTTCGCGGCGCGCCGCGGGGAGGGGGTGCCGACCCGTCGTTCGGTCGCGCGCGGGTCGTCGCGGCTCTGGGTCGTGGTGGCGCTCGGCGTCGTCGGCGCGCTCGCGCTCGCGCTCACGTACGGCGGGCACGTGATGCACATCGCGAGCAAGCGGCCGTGGCACGGCGGCAGCGCCCTCGCCAATTTCGCGACCGTCGCCCGGGTGTGGGTGACCTACCTGCAGCTCGTCCTGTGGCCGGGAACGTTGTCGGCCGACTACAGCTTCGACGCGTTCCCCGTGTCGACGACGCCCCTGGACCCGCGCGCGATCGGGAGCGCAATGGTGCTCGCCGCGCTCGCGGCCGTCGGGTGGCGGTGCTGGCGGCACGGAAATCGCGTCGGCCTCGGACTCGCGTGGGCGGCGGCGGCGTTGCTGCCGGTGTCGCACGTCGTCCCGTTTCGCGAACTGCTTGCGGAACACTATCTCTACGTGCCGATGATGGGTGGCGCGATCGTGGTCACGGGACTCGTCGACGGTGCAAAGATCCGTTGGCCTGCGCGTCGTCGCCTCCTCGCCGCCACGATCGTCGTCGTCGTGTGCGCGCTCGCGGGCCGGACGGTCGTCCGAAACCGCGATTGGCGCGACCGCATCACGCTCTGGACGGCGACCGTCACGGTCTTCCCGCGGTGCGCGCGGGCGCAATACAACCTCGGGCAGGCGCTCTTCGAAAAAAGCCGCCTCGCCGACGCCGAGCGCGCCTGGCTCGCCGCCGCCGCGCTCGAACCCGAGGATCGCGCGACGATGCGGGGCCTCGCGATGCTCGACTATCGCCTCGGCCGCCACGAGCTTGCCCTCGCGAAGATCGACCGGGTGATCGCCGCCAACCCTGCCGACGGCGAGGCGCTCACGCTCGCCGGGATCATCGCGTTCGATCGTGGCGAGCCCGTGCGCGCGGTCGCGTACTTCGACGGTGCCCTCGCCGTCCTGCCGACGGACAAGGCCGAGAAGACTCGCGCCGCTCGCGAGCGCGCCGTCCGCGCGCAAGGCGCGCGCGCGTCGGGGGCGCCGTGAGCGAGCGACCCGACGTGGTTCGCACTGTGGTCGCCGGCGAGAACGCGGGCGGGTGGACCGCCCCCGTCGCCGTCGCGCGCATGGTCTGGTCGGCGCGGACGGTGGTGCGCGCGCTCGTCGCGCGCGACCTCCGCGGCCGGTACGTCGGCTCGGCGCTCGGCACGTTCTGGTCGGTCGCGCAGCCGTTGCTCCAGCTCGCCACGTACACGTTCGTCTTCGCGACCGTCATGCAGGTGAAGGTCGCAGCCGCGGGCGGCACCGACGTGCCGTTCGTGCTCTACCTCGCGTGCGGGCTCTTCCCGTGGCTCGCGATCCAGGAGGCGATCCTGCGGAGCGCGACCTGCCTCGTCGACAACCCGACGCTCGTGAAGCGCGTGATCTTCCCCGTCGAGGTGCTGCCCGTCCAGCTCGCGTGCGGTGCCGTCGTGCACCAGTTGATCGCGACCGCGCTCTTGCTGATTCTGATGGCGGCACTGGGGTTCCTACCGCAACCGTCCCTCGTCGTCCTGCCGTTCCTCGTGCTCGTGCAGCTCGTG
>JANNPN010000172.1:0-10638 GCA_031400185.1 Polyangiaceae bacterium | reverse complement strand
CATAAAAATCCGGCAGCGCCGGGATGATTACCGTCAGTCCCAGCGACGAAGGCACATCCACCTTGAGCCGGCCCCGCGGATTGGCCCGCGCATGCGTCATGCTGGACTCGAGTTCGTCCATTTCGCTCAGCACGCGCACCGCACGCTCGTAATAGGCAGCCCCGTCGGCGGTGTCGCAATCTGGGTCGCCAGGGTCGGACGCGTTGCAGTCGAGCGTCTCGACCGAGCACTCGCGGCTGTTGGTGCAGCGACCTTCCTCGTCGAAATCGTCCCCGTCGAACTCGGCCTCGTAGAAGCACTCGTCGATGTCGCTCCGGATCTCGCGCCGCCCGACGCCGCCGTCGCGCGGATAGGTCGTCCTCGTGACACGCTCCTCGAACCTGCATTTGGACTCGTATTCGGTCTCGTCGAAGAAGTACGAGGTCTCGCCCTCGCATTTCTCGATGTCGCACCGTTCGACGTCGACGCACGTGCTCGCGGTGCAGTCGGTGCGAACACCATCGCAGTCCCGATACGAGCTTTCCGAGTCGGGGCCACCGCCGCAGCCGACGAGAGCTGCGAACATGAGGTTCATGACGGTGCGTCGAGCGCTCATGGCTTCACGTGGCACGCGGTCCCCAACTATGGCAAGCGTGGCGGCAGAGGGACCGGCCATGAAGATGCTGCACACTATGATCCGCGTAGGCAACCTCGACCGTTCGCTCGCGTTCTACACCGAGCTCCTCGGGATGCGGCTCCTGCGGAAGAAAGACTATCCCGGCGGCCGCTTCACGCTCGCGTTCGTCGGCTACGGCGACGAGTCCGATCACACGGTCGTCGAGCTCACGCACAACTGGGACACCGAGCGCTACGACATCGGCACGGGCTTCGGCCACGTCGCGCTCGGCGTCGAGGACATCTATCAGACGTGCGAGAGCCTTCGCGCAGCGGGGGCCAAAATCACGCGCGAGCCGGGGCCGATGAAGCATGGGACGACGGAGATCGCGTTCATCGAGGATCCCGACGGCTACAAGATCGAGCTGATCCAGCTCAAGTGAACCGTTCGCGCGGCGCTCGGCACGGCTTGGTCTTCGCCATGACGGCCGTCAGGAGATCGTGGCCCAGGCCCGCTCGTGCGAGCGCAGGTAGCGGTTCACCTTCAGATTCGCCACCACGTACGCCACGCTCTCGAGCAGCTGCCCGCGCGGTGGAGGACTGAACCGCCGAAGGATGCTGGGGATCGAGTAGAAGCCTTCGTAGACGTACTTGAAGCCGTTCATCATCTGATCGCTCGTCATCCCGGTCGGCTGGATGATCGGCGAGCCGTAGTCGTAGCGCGCCCAGTTGCCATCGAGGATGCGGCCCTGCTTCGCGAGGTCGTCGTAGTACTTGGTGCCCGGATACGGACACGGGGTGAAGAGCTTCAGGAACGAGACCTTGCTGTCGAGGAGGAACTGGAGCGTCCGCCCGAACGTGTCCGGCGTGTCGCCGTCGAGGCCGACCATGAAGAGCGCGATCACCTGGATGCCCTTGGCGCGCAGCGCCGCGATGTCCTGGCGGAAGCGGCGAGCCTGGTTGAAGTCCTTGCGGATGCCGTGGAGGCTTTCCTCGTTGATGCTCTCGAGCCCGATCGACAAGCTCACACAGCCGCTGCGAGCCGCCAACTCGAGGAGCTCGGGGTCGCGCGCCATGTTGATCGTCGATTGCGACGCCCACTTGAGCCCGAGCGGGATCATCGCCCGGAAGAGCTCCTTCGCGTCGTTCGGGTGCGCGATCGGGTTGTCGTCGAGGAAGAGGACGCGGTTGCCGCCGAGCGCCTTGATGCGCTTCAGGTCCTCGACGACGTCGTCGACCGGGCGCGTGCGGTAGGAGCGCTGGTAGTAGGTCTGGACGGCGCAGTACTCGCAGGGATGCGGACACCCGCGCGAGAACACGACCGGCCAGTGGAAGTACATCCGGTAGAGCGCGCTTTCCTTGAATGCCTGGCGCTTCAGGAGCGGCAGCGTCTCGTAGTCGATCTCCGGCATTCCCGCGAGCGAGCGCCAGCCGCGCGCTCGATAGATGCCCTTGGTGCGTCCCTCCGAGAAGTCGGCGAGCACCTCGGGCCACACGTCCTCGGCCTCACCCGCGACGACGGCGTCCGCGTGCTTCAACGACTCCTCGGCGGTGAGCGTCACCCACGTGCCGCCGAGGACGACGCGCCGGCCGCGGGCGCGGAACTCGCGCGCCAGGTCGTAGGCCCGCGCGATCTGCGGCCCCATGGCGGTGATCCCGACGACGTCGCACTCGTGCTCGAGGTCCACGTCGTGCATGAGCTCGTCGACGAACTCGACGTCGTGACCCTTCGGGGTGATCGCCTTCAGGTACGGGAGCGTCAGCGCGCTCGTCCAGTAGCGCGTCGTCTTGTGCAGGCCGCCCGTCGCGTCGTAGTGCGTCGGCGAGACGAAGTAGATTCGCATCGGCGGCCCCGTAGTAGTCCGGGGTACGGACGAGAGCAAGGTAGTTTCGCGGGCACGTGCTCGCTTGTCATGCTCGGCGAGCGCGCATACTGTCGCGCGCGATGGGTCCGATCGCCGATACCCAAGCGCTCGAAGCGGAAACCGCTCGTTGGCGCGCCCGCGCGCTCCTCAATCGCTGGATCTTCCGCGGTATGCTGTTCTCGATGGGCACGATCGCGGTGATCCTGCACCGCGTGCTGCCCTGGAAGAGCGTCGCGTGGGCGTTCGCGCGGCTGTCGGCGCGGAACCTCGCGCGTCTCTGCGGCGTACGCGTCCACGTGCACGGCCTCGAGCACCTGCAGGGCCCGGGACCCTACATCTTCGCCCCGAACCACCAGAGCAACTTCGACATCGCGGCGCTGCTCGGCCATTTGCCGGGGCAGAATCGCTTCATCGCGAAGAAGGAGCTCTTCGCCGAGCCCGTGCTCGGCACCGTGCTCCGCACGATGGGCATGATCCCCGTCGACCGCGACAACCCGCTCGAAGCGATCGACCTCTTGAACCAAGCGGCCACGGACGGCTCGTCGCTCATCATCTTCCCCGAGGGGACGCGCAGCCGCGACGGCCAGCTCCTCCCTTTCAAAAAGGGTCCGTTCATCGCCGCGATCCATTTGAAGCTGCCGATCGTGCCGGTGATCTGCGCGGGGACGAGCGCGATCATGCCGAAGGGCGGCTACCTCTCGATCGTTCCCGGCGACGTCGACCTGTTCATCGAGCCGCCGATCGCGACCGACGGTCTCGGCTACGACGACCGCACCGCGCTGCGCGATCAGGTCCGCAGCGTCATCGCCGCCCGCCTCACCGCCGCAGGTTGCTGAAAAAGGCCGATCTGCGTCGTTGCTTCCTCACTCACTTGTGCGGCGTAGCTCCGCTACGCCTCCGCGTTCGTTCGGTCGCGCCTAGCATCTCGACCTTTTTGAGCAACCTGCGGGGGGTGCCTCGTGCGCGCGGTCGGACGTTCGCTGCGCTCACGCCCATCAATTTCTCTTCTGCGTATTGCCTTGTCTGAGATGAAGGCCCGGAGCGAAGCGACGGGCCTCACCACGCGCGACCAGCAGCAAGCAGGTTGCTCAAAAAGGGTCAGCTGCTAGGCGCGAGCGAGCGAACGCGGAGGCGTAGCGGGAGCTACGCCGCACAAGTGAGCGACCGAGCAACGACGCAGATGGCCCTTTTTCAGCAACCTGCTACGGGACGGTGACGGAGAGGGTGTAGGGGAGAACCAACGCGCCGAGCCCGGGGAGCCCCGCGACGGCGTTTACCGACGCGGCACCGGTCGGCGAGATGCAGAAGTTTCCGGCGTAGGCACCGCCCGTGGGTCCCGGCGTCCCGGAACGCGTCACCGTCGGCAGGAAGCACGGGCGGTTGGGGGTGAGGCAGGTGCCCGTGAGGGGACAATCGGCGATCTGGTTCGCCGCCGTGCACGTCAGGAACTGCTCCGGCGGCGCGCAGGTGGTGTCGACGGGGCCTTCGGGGCACTCGCCCTGATCGCCCCCGATGTCGGCGCACACGGTACCGTCGCCCGGGACGCTCGTGTCGTCCGCGCACGCGTTCGGCCGGGTCAGCTGACCCGGCCGCGCGCACGAGCTCGACGGGCACTGGCTCGCGGTCGAGCACGGCGCACCGGCGTTCAGACCGCCGAGGCAACGGAACCCGCCGCAGATGCCGGGGCTGCCCCCGCTCGGCGGACAATCCGCGTTGGAGAAACAGGCGTTGCTGGACGCGTTGTTGCACGTGTCGCAGAAGCACTTCGGACCGAAGATGCCCGTGCAATTCGGGCTCGCGGCCGACGTCGTCACGCTCTTGGTGCCGGTCGTTGCGTCGTCGAAGACGATCGACAGATTCCCGATGTTGCTGGTCGACGGGAAGCAATCGAACGACGTCCCACCGAAGGACGCGGTCACGCCGTCGACGTCACACGCCGCGCCCGGAGTGAGGCCGCCCGTGCAGGTGCCGTCCTTCACATCGTCGTCGATGCCGGCGTCGCCGTCGCACCGCGGACACGGCTGGTCGACCGTGATCCCGTTGTGGACGCGCGAGATCAACGCGTAGTCGTAGACGAGCGCGCCGGTCACGAGATTGAAGGTTCCGTTGGTCGTGCCGGTGACCTCGTTGACGACACAGATCGGAATGCCGCCCGAGGAGAGCGGCAGCGGCGAGCCGAAGTACGGGGTCGCGTAGCTTGCAACGAACGTGCAGTCCTTGTCGGGCCCGGCGGTCGAGCACCCGTAGACGAACGCGTCGAAGATATGGCCGGAGAGCGCGCCTTGGTTGTGCGCGATGCCGGTCCAGCCGGTATCGAGGTCGGCGCCGGGAATGCCGTTGATGCTGAATCCGCCGGTCGGACAGGTGCATCCGTCGGCGACGATCGCCGGCGCGCAATACCCCGGACAGGCCGCGTCCTGCGACGTGTCGCACACCTCACCGCCCTCGAGCACGTCGTTGCCGCAGCCGGGATTGCACTCGCCGGGATACGAGGCGCCCCACGGCACCGCCAGGCGATCGGTGCAGTCGACCTTGAATTCGGTGATGCAGTCGACGCACTCGACGAGGTCGGCGAGCGTCGCGATGGGCTGACTGCAGCTCGGTCCGCCGGGGAGCGACAGGTTCGCGCAGCTCGCGGGGAAGCCGATCGTCGCGGGCGAAATGTCGTTGCTGCCGCCGGTGCCGGGGACGGTCGCGGTCGGACCGTTCACGGTCTGATCGCAGCCTTTGTCGTCGCCGCCGCACGCTTTGCAGATGGCCTTGATCTTCTTCGTCTCGGCCGCCGTGATCGCCGCCGCCGCCTTGCCGTCGCCCGGGGACGGACACGGCCCGGTGATCGCGCCCTTGTTGACGGCGGCCCAGCACTTCGCGAGCGCCTTGGTCTTGCTGGCGAGGAACGCCGCGGATGCCTTGCCGATCGTCTGCTGACACTTGTTGAGCGTCTTGTCGCTCGTGCTCGGGAGAACGAGGTCGTCGTAATAGAGCTTCACCGCTTGATCGACCGCCTCGCTCGCGATGCACTCGAGACACTCGCTCACGTCGTGACAGTCGTCGATCGCCATCGAGCAGCCGAGCGACTCGATGTCGGGACAGGTGCCGACGTTCCAGCCGATCGACGCCAGCGAGTCGTTGTCGCCGTTCGAGTCGCAGTCCTTGTCGCCGCCGCCGCAGGCTTTCTCGATCGCGGCCTCCATCTTGTCCTTCGCTTTGTCGATGGCGGCATCGGTCTTCGGCTCGTCGCTACAGTCGGTCGCGAGCGGCAGCTTGCCCGCGACGACCGCGCCCTCGCACTTGACCAGCGCCTTCGTGCGCGCTTGCACGTACTGCGAGGAGGCCTTCGTGATGGCCGCCTTGCACTTCACGGCGTCGGCACGGGCGGGGATCGCTCCGGCCAGGAGGAACGTCAGACCGAACGAGAGGACGGCAACGACGAAACGCTTGGGGCTCATGGGGGTCTCCTCGAAAGGCGGACGGACCGGGCGACCCAAATGCGATAGCGCTCGCGTAGTTATCCAGTCAAGAACGATTCGGCGCCTGGCCCGCGGGTTCCAGTGCCGTTTCCGCCCCCCGGCTGGTGTTCGACGGCCTCCTTCGCTAGACCTCGGGGCCAATTTTCGCCCCGGGGCGAAGGAGGAACCCATGAAAACCCATCGTATCTATGTGACCGCGATCGTGGCCTTGGCCTTGACGGCTCCGGGGTGCGCGCAAAAGAGCGACATCGAAGCCGTCCAGACGACGCAGAAAGAGATCCTCGCCAAGCTCGAGAAGATCGAAAAGGACCTCGCGGCGAAACCCGCGGCGCCGGCGGCGGCGCAACGGCCGCAGGTCGACCCGAACAAGGTCTACGAGATCCCGGTCGGCAACTCGGCGGTCCGCGGTCCAAAGAGCGCGCCGGTGACCATCACGATGTTCTCCGACTTCCAGTGCCCCTTCTGCGCGCAAACGGCACCGATCATCGAACAGGTCCTGGCCGCGTATCCGAACGACGTCAACTTCGTGATGAAGCAGTTCCCGCTCCGCCAGATCCACCCGCAAGCCGACCCGGCCGCCCGCGCCGCGATCGCCGCCGGCAAGCAGGGCAAGTTCTGGGAGATGCACGACGAGCTCTACAAGAACACCCGAACGCTCACGCCCGAAACCATCAAGGGCAGCGCCGAGAAGGTCGGGCTCGACATGAAGAAGTTCGAGGCCGATATGAGCTCGGACGAGGTGAAGAAGCAGGTCGACGAGGAGATGGCGCTCGGTGCGAAGAGCGACGTGCGCGGCACTCCGAGCTTCTTCGTGAACGGCAAGATCGCCCAGAACCGCTCGGTCGACGGCTTCAAGGCGCAGATCGACGCCGAGCTGAAGGCCAAGGGCAAGAAGAGCTGATCCGAGTCCGTCGTGACCGCGGCGCGCCCGCTCGTTTCGATCGTCGTCCTTTGCATGCTCGCCGCATGCACGACGCAGACGATCGAAACGGGCGCGCCGCGGACGGTCCGGACCGGCGTGGCCGGAGCGCCCCCGACGACGGCGATCGCGCAGAGCCTGCACGGCTACGTCGAGGGTGAGTTGATCCTCAGCTTCACCCCCGAAGGGGAGCGCACCATCGCGGCGGCCGTGGGACAACCGCCGACGAAGCTCCGCCTGGGAGTCCCTTCACTCGACCGGCTGAACGCCAAGTACCGTGCGAGCCAGCTCGTACGCGCCGTCGACATGCACGGCGGCTACATCCTCCGGATCGCACCCGACGCGAACGTCTTTCGCGCCATCGACGAATACCGGCAGGACCCGATCGTGACCGGCGCGACCCCCAACTACCTCTACCGCCTGCCCGCGCCGCAAGCGCCCGAGGCCGTACGCACCAAGATCGGTCCGCTCCGGAAAGAGGACCGGCCGCTCCAGCCTCCCGGTCAGGCGCCGGTCCAACGGCCGAGCCTGCCGCCCACTCAGTAGTCGGCCCGCCGGGCATTCACGTCCGGCAGCGGCCAGTCGCGGCGCCGCGAGCGCAAGATTCGCAACGTATCGACGCCCTCGCTGAATCCGAGCTCAGAACACACTGGACGGCGCATCGCTCGCCGGCGAGCGAATCTCGATCGCCACACCGGTTCCGGGATGCGGCACCATGACGCGCTCCGCGTGCAACATGAGGCGCGGGGCGCGTCCGCCGCCGTAGACGCGGTCGCCCACGATCGGGTGGCCGATCGCCTGCAGGTGGACGCGCAGTTGGTGCATGCGCCCCGTCGCGGGCCGGAGCCGGAGGAGCGCGCCGGCGTCGTCGGTCGCGACGACCTCCCAGTCGGTGCGGGCCGCACGGCCCTTCGGATCGACGCGGGCGCGCCGCCCTTCGGTAACGATCGCGAGGTCGATGCGGCCGCGCGGCGCGCTCGGCGCGATCGCGACCCGCGCGAGGTAGGTCTTCTCGACCCGGCCCTCCGCGAACGCCGCGGAGAGCGCGGCCGCGGCGGCACGCGTCTTCGCGAACACGAGCACGCCCGACGTCGCCGCGTCGAGCCGGTGCACGACCCAGAGTCGCGCCGGCCCGCGTGCCCGCGCGCGCAGCGCCTCGGTCACGAGGTCGCGCGCCGTCCCGGCCGCGCCGACGCGGGTCGGCGCCGTCGCCATGCCGGCCGGCTTGTCGATCGCGAGCACGGCGGCGTCCTCGAAGAGGATCGGCGGCAAAGCGACCGACGCGGCGACCGCTACCGCTTCCGCCGTCGCGACGTGCAACACGTTGCCGGCGCGGATCGGACGCGACGCCACCCGGCACCGGCGACCGTCGACGAAGACGCGGCCTTCCGCGATCAGGCGGCGCGCGGCGCCGCGCGACGTCGCAGGCCAGAGCCGCGCGAGCACACGGTCGAGGCGATCCTCGCCGCCGGGCGGGCAGACGACCGCGCGGGCGTCGTCCGGCGCCGCCATCAGCGCTCGCGCGTCATCTCGATCATGGTGCGGCGAAAGCCGAGGCGCTCGAAGAGCCGCTGCGCGGGCTCGTTCCTCTCGGCCGTCCACAACATGACGCGCGGCACGCCGCGCGCGAGGAGCCACTCGGCCCCCGCCTCCATCAGCCGCTCGCCGGTGCCGGTGCCGCGCGCGCCCTCGACCACGAACACGTCGTGGATGAAGCCGGCGACGTCGCGGAGCTCCTTCCACGAGCGCGGCTCGACGCCGGCGAAAACGTATCCGAGGATCTCGCCCGCGCGCTCGGCGACCAGCACCACGACGTCGTCGTTCTGGTGCTCGGCGGCGAGGAAGCGGCCGTACCCCTCCTCGGCCTGCGCCCCCGGCGCCATGAAGCGGTCGGCGTCGAATGCGTGGTGAACGCGCAGCAGCTCGGCGCCGAGCCTTCCGAGCGCGGGCTTGTCGGCCGCCGTGGCGTGCCGGATGACGAGGGTCGGGTCGGTCACGGCATCACGTTGGTCTCAGGCGGTCGCGCGGACCTGTCGATCGCGGGCCGTCTCCTCCCTCAAGCGCTCGAGGTCCTCGCGGGTCACGCGCTTGTACGACTTCGGCGCCCACAGCAGGAAGATGCCGCCCTGGAACGAGAGGAGGAGCTTCTCGATCCAGAAACCGAGGTGACCGATGAGGAACGCCTTCGCGGTCGGGATCTTGCCGCCGAGAAGCTCGACGAACATGAGCTCGCGCACACCCTCGCCGGCGGCGGTCGGGATGAGGAACGTGAAGAGGGTCATGACGGCGGCGGCATAGAAGACCTGCAGGACCGTCACGCCCTCGACCTGGAGCGCCATCGCGTTCCCGAAGTACATTGCCATGGTCGTGAGCTGACCGAAGACCGCGCAGAGCAGCGCGATCACCAGCGTGCCGCGACGGGTCGAGTAGGCGGTGGCACTCCGGATCGCGTTCTCGAGGAACGTCCGGATCTTGGCGATCGGCACGAGCCGGATGAGCGGCGCGAACATCGCGGGCTGCAGCAGCAACGCAAGACCGAAGATGACGGCGCCCGCGAGCGGCACCGCGAGCCTTTGGACGACGTCCGCGAACGTCCGGCCCTGCAGGTCGGCGAACGGCATGAAGAGAAGGATGGTGGCAATCAGGCCGATGAGACCCGTGATGCGCTCGACTGCGAGGACCGTCGCGCACTCGACCGGCTTTCGCGAGATCCGGATCGTATCGTAGAGCCGCCAGCCGTCGAGCCCGAGCGTCGACGGCATCACGATCCCGAAGAAGCGGCCGACGAAATAGCTGGCCGTCAGCCAGCCGAACCCGAACTCCATTCCCTGGCCCCCGAGCAGGACCTTCCAGCGCACGATGTTCGCCATGATGCCGAGGAACTTGATGAAGGTCGCGAAGAGGAGCCAGGGGATGAACACCCCGAGGTTCAGGCTCTGCACCTCCGTCCAGAGGTCCTCGACCGTCATCGGCACGCGCTGCACGCCCTGCTTCTCGACCCAGACCGTCGCGCCGGTCGCCTGCGCGAGCGGGACCTTGCGGTCGTCGTCGGGGCCGGCGAGCACCTGGCCGAGCGTGCCGTCGACGCAGTGGTGCAACGCTCGCAGCTTCACGACGTCACCGGCCTCGGTCTTGATCATGACCTGGCCGCCTTCGAGCGCGAGCGTACAGGCGTACGCGCTCGAGACGGGGACGTAGGGCTCGGGAAGCTCTGCCCCCGTGAGCTTCGCTTTCAGCTTTCCGACGAAGCCCGGGCTCGCCGGGTTCGCCCGGTAGAAGATGGAGCCATCCGCGAACCCGCTCCGCGAGACCGCGACCTTGCCCCCGCCGAACTCGACGAAGAGCGACACGAAGATGCCGACGGTGACGAGCGTCTTCACGACGGTGACGAGCATCTTCTTCAAATTCATGGGCTTCCTTCCTGAGTCCGGAGCTGGCGGGGGCCGCGAGGAGACGCGGAGTCTACCTGAAGACCGGGGGGGAAGGCGATGCTGGTTCGCTCGACGGTAGTGTCTCCGTTTGATGACGCCCCGGAGCCGCAGTCTGCGTCCTCGTTCGGTGTCGCCGGCGGGCGGGTCGGGGATGGCTTCGAGGAGCCGCAGCTCGCGTGTGCGCAAGCCAGAGAGGCTGCGGCGAGCTGTACGCGCTGGGCGGCACCGATCCGGCGACCGTAGAAGCCATCCCCGACCCGCTCGCCTGCTGCCACCACATAGAACGAGGACGCAGACTGCGGCTCCGGGGCGTCATCAAACGGAGACACTACCGTCGAGCGAACCAGCATCGCCTTCCC
>JANNPN010000139.1:0-5805 GCA_031400185.1 Polyangiaceae bacterium | reverse complement strand
GGCACGCCGCCCTTCTCTCGTTTCTCGCAACGCATCATGGCGAATATCTTCGGCTATTTTTCGAACGACATCGGCATCGACCTGGGCACGGCCAACACCCTCGTCTATGTGAAGGACAAGGGCATCGTGCTCCGCGAGCCCAGCGTGGTCGCCGTCCACACCACGTCCCGCAAGGTGCTCGCCGTCGGCGACGAGGCCAAGAAGATGCTCGGCCGCACCCCCGGCAATATCACCGCCATCCGCCCGATGAAGGACGGCGTCATCGCCGACTTCGACATCACCGAGGCGATGCTGCGCTACTTCATCCAGAAGATTCACAACCGAAAGACGCTCGTGCGCCCGCGCATCATCATCTGCGTGCCGTTCGGCATCACCGCGGCCGAGACGCGGGCGGTGAAGGAATCGGCCGAGTCGGCCGGCGCCCGTGAGGTCTACCTCATCGAGGAGCCGATGGCGGCCGCGATCGGCGCCGGGCTCCCCATCACCGAGCCGACCGGCAACATGATCGTCGACATCGGCGGCGGCACGACGGAAGTCGCCGTCATCTCGCTCGCCGGCGTCGTGTTCTCGAAGTCGGTGCGGGTCGGCGGCGACAAGATGGACGAGGCGATCAGCCAGTACATCAAGCGCAAGTACAATCTCCTGGTCGGCGAGCGCACCGCCGAGCTCATCAAGATCACGATCGGCTCGGCCTACCCGGCGCAGGAGATCCAGACGATGGAGATCAAGGGCCGCGACCTCGTCGCGGGCGTGCCGAAGACGGTCGAGATCTCCGACGAGGAGATCCGCGACTCGCTCCTCGAGCCGATCAACCAGATCGTCGAGGCGGTGCGAATCGCGCTCGAGCGGACCCCGCCGGAGCTCGCCTCCGACATCGTCGACAAGGGCATCGTGCTCGCGGGCGGCGGAGCGTTGCTGCGAAACCTCGACGTGCTCTTGCGCGAGGAAACGGGTCTGCCGATCATGTTGGCCGACGACCCCCTGACGGCGGTGGTGATGGGCGCGGGGCGAGCCCTGGACGAGATCAACCTCCTCCGGGACATCTCGATCAATTAGCGCCCGGCGACGATCGGCCGAGTAGGCCATGCTCGAGTTCGTTCGGAGAAACCGCGTCCTCCTGAGCTCCGGATTCTTTTTGCTGTGCTCGCTCGGGCTCCTCTCGGCGAACGCGCGCAACCCGGGCCGGATCGACCCGCTCGGCCACGTCTTCCTCGAGGTGATGGCGCCGTTCCAGCGCCTGACCGCCGGTGTCGCCGGTGTGACCCGCGGGCTCTTCGACCGCTACGTGATGCTGGTCGGAACCCAGGCAGAAAACGAGGAGCTCCATGCCCGCATCCGCGACCTCGAGCGCAAGGGCACGCACCAGAGCGAGATGGAGCTCATGAACCGGCGGCTGAAGCGCCTGCTCGCGCTCGAGCGCGAGCTGCCCGTGAAAGCGGTCGCCGCGTCGGTCACGGCGCGCGACGCGAGCGTCTGGTTCCAGAGCCTGACGCTCAACAAGGGCGAGCTCGAGGGCATTCAGGCGGGGATGCCGGTGATGGCGCCCGAGGGTGTCGTCGGGGTGATCTCGGCGACGAGCATGCATGCCTCGCGCGTGCTGCTGCTCACCGACCCGAACAGCGGCATCGACGTGCTCGTGCAGCGGACGCGGGTCCGCGGCATCCTCTCCGGCCTGCTCGAGCAGGGCACCACGCTCAAGTACGTGAAGCGGAGCGACGACGTGCGCGTCGGCGACCGCGTGGTCGCGTCCGGTCTCGACGGTGTCTTCCCGAAAGGCCTGCCGGTCGGGCGCGTGACCAAGGTGTCGCGGAAGGATCGCGGTCTCTTCCTCTACGCCGAGGTCACCCCGGACGCCGACGCGAGCCGCCTCGAAGAGGTGCTGGTGGCGCTCGCGACCGGTGAGGAGCTCCGCCGGCCGGCGCTCCTGCCGAGTGCGGCCGACGTCGGTCCGCCCGATCCCGCGATGCTCGGGATCTTCGGCCCGCCGGCGCCGGCCTCGAAAGACGGACGAGACGGCCGCGAGGGACGGGGAGCGCAGCGATGAGCCTCCTCCAGACCACCCACGCCCCGGCACCGAGCATCGGCGCCGAGATCCGTGCCGCCGGGATCTACGTCGTGACCGGCACGTGCGCGCTGTTGCTCCAGACGACGGTGCTCCACGGGCTCACTGGCGGACGCATCATTCCCGACCTCGTGCTGATCCTCTGCGTCTACCTCGGGCTCCACGAGCACAACCTCGGCGGGGCGACCGGCGCGTTCCTGCTCGGCTACCTGCTCGACAGCTTCTCGGGGAGCCTCGTCGGCCTCCATGCTTTTGCGATGACGACCGTGTACCTCGTGGTGTACCTTGTGTCGCGGCGGTTGTGGATGGACAACACGTTGTCAGGGGTGGCGATGGTCTTTCTCGGGAGCCTGCTCAAGGGCATCGCGATCGTGATCGCGCTCGCGGCCTACCTCTCGATCGATCGCATGTCGTTCGGCGTCGCGCAGACCCTGTTCGCCGAAGCGCTGCTCGCCGCGGCGCTGACACCGGTCGTGTTTGGCGTCCTCGGCTGGGCCAAACGAGGCGCGGGCGCGAGCTGAGATGGCGTCGACTCTCATGACCAGCCGGCGGGAGATCCCGAACGAGTTCCGTCGTCGTCTCGGGGTCGCGCTCGCGCTGGTCTTGAGCCTCTTCGCGCTCACGTTCATCCGTCTCTGGCACTTGCAAGTGAGCGCCGGCGACGAGTACCGCTCGCTCTCCGAGCACAACCGCATCCGCTTGAAGCGGGTGCGCGCGACGCGCGGCACGATCCTCGATCGCAAAGGCGACATCGTGGTCGACAACCGGCCGTCGTTCGACCTCGTGCTCGTACCCGAGGATGCGCACGACGTGCCCGCGACGATCTCGGCCTTGAGCCGTCTTCTCGGACCCGAAGTCGGCGATCTCTCCGCGATCGTCGCCGCCGCCCGCAACCGTCCTCCGTTCGAGGACGTCGTTCTCGTCCGCGACCTCGACTGGGAGCGCATCGTCAAGATCGAGACCCATCAGTTCGAGCTGCCGGGCGTGTCGGTGCAGGTCGGGCCGCGGCGGACGTACCCGTTCGGGCAGATGGCGGCGCACCTCCTCGGCTACGTCGGGGAGGTGAACCAGCAGGAGCGCGAGGCGCGGCGCGGTTACCACCTCGGCGATCTGATCGGGAAAGCGGGCGCCGAGCGCTACTGGGAGGACTACCTCCGTGGAGTCGACGGCGGGCAGCAGGTCGAGGTCGACGCGGTCGGGCGGAAGCTCCGCGTGCTCAACGAGGTCGACGAGACCCCGGGCAACAGCCTCGTGCTCACGATCGACCGCGACCTGCAGCAGACGGCCGAGCAGGCGATGGACGGGTACGACGGCTCGATCGTCGCGCTCGACGCGCGGACCGGCGAGATCCTCGCGATGGTGAGCCGCCCGGCCTTCGACCCGAACGTGTTCGCGCGCGGCATCCGGGTCGCCGAATGGAAGGCCCTCGTCGACGACAAAAAGCGCCCGCTCAACAGCAAGAGCGTGCAGGGCACGTATCCGCCGGGATCGACCTACAAGGTCGTGATGGCGGCGGCCGCGCTCGAAGAGGGCGTCATCACCCCCTTCACGAGCATCTTCTGCGGCGGCGGCCTCTTCTTCGGCAACCGCACGTTCCGCTGCTGGCGCGCGCAGGGCCACGGCTCCGTGAACGTGCACGAGGCCCTGGTACGCTCGTGCGACGTCTTCTTCTATCAAGTGGGGCAGCGGCTCGGGGTCGACACCATCGCCGAGTACTCGCACCGCTTCGGGCTCGGCGCGCCGACGGGCATCACGCTCGAGCACGAGAGCGGCGGCATCATCCCGTCGAGCGCCTGGAAGCGCCAGCGCTTCGGCGAGCCCTGGTACCCGGGCGAGACGCTGTCGATCGCGATCGGGCAGGGCTACGTCACGACGACGCCGCTCCAGATGGCGAGCGTCATGGCGACGATCGCGAACGGCGGCGTGGTCTATCGCCCGAGTTTCGTGAAGCGGGTCGAGAGCACGGACGGCACGACGATCCTCGAGGAGCAGCCGGAGGTCGTCCGCGACGTCGGCTTCAAGAAGAGCACGATGCTGCAGCTCCGCGAGGCGCTGTCGGACGTCGTCAACAGCAAGCGCGGCACCGGCTCGAACGCGAAGCTCCCCGGGATCGAGGTCGGCGGCAAGACCGGCACCGCGCAGGCGAGCCGCGCCGGCGGCGACAAGACGAGCCAGAAGGGCTGGCAGCGCGAGAAACGCGATCACGCGTGGTTCATCGCGTTCGCGCCCGTCGACAACCCGGAGATCGCGCTCGTCGTGCTCGCCGAGCACTCGGGTCAGCACGGCGGCACCGCCGCAGCGCCGATCGCCCGGAAGGTGCTCGCCCGCTACTTCAACGTGCCCGAGGACAACGCCGCGGCGCTGAAGCACGCGGCCGGCTTCGTCCCCGAGCGCGACGATCACGGCATGGTGGTCCGCCTGGCCGCCCTCGCCGAGCCGCCGGCGCCGAACGCCGCCGACCACGACCACGACCACGACGGCGACGACTGAACCGATGCGCCAGTTCGATCGCCGGCTCGCGTATCATTTCGATTGGTCGCTGCTCCTCCTGATGCTCGCGATCATCGGCGGCGGGCTCGCGACGATCTTCAGCGCCACCGAGGCGCGGGTCCACACGGGCTTCACGAACAACCCGCTCGTGATGCGGCAGGCGTTCTACGCAGGCGTCGGCTTCATCGGCATGATCGCGGTGGTGTTGATCGACTATCGCCGGCTCGAGCGCTACGCCTACGTCCTCTATGGCGCGACGCTTCTGTTGGTGATCGCGGTGCCGTTCGTCGGCAGTGTCGGCGGCGGCGCGCGCCGCTGGATCGACCTCGGGCCGGTGTCGATCCAGCCCTCCGAGATGATCAAGGTGTCGCTCGTGATCGCGCTCGCGCGTTATTTCCACCGCGCGCAGTCGACCGGCGACGTCCGGTTCATCGACGCGATCCCGGCGTTCGTGCTGCTGGCGATCCCGGGCGCGTTGATCCTCGCGCAGCCCGACCTCGGCACCGTCGGCGTGAACGTGATCGTCGCCTTCAGCGTCCTCTTCTGCGCGGGCCTCCGCATCCGCGTCTTCGTGATGCTCGCCGCGGTGGCGGCGGGCGCCGTGCCGCTCCTCTGGGGGCATCTCAAGACCTATCAGCAGCAGCGCGTGCTCACCTTTCTCTCGCCCGAGATGGACCCGCTCGGCGCGGGCTACCACGTGATCCAGTCGAAGATCGCGATCGGCTCGGGGCAGTTCTGGGGGAAGGGATTCCTCCACGGCACGCAGAACAAGCTGAACTTCATCCCGGAGCAGCACACCGACTTCATCTTCTCGGTCTTCGCCGAGGAGTGGGGCTACGTGGGCGCGCTCGTGCTGCTCGGGCTCTACGCGGCCCTCGTGCTGCGCGGGTTGACGGTCGCGTACCGCGCGAAGGACCGGTTCGGCGCGTTGGTCACGTTCGGGGTGGTGTCGATCGTGTTCTGGCAGGTGGTGATCAACGTCGGGATGACGTCGGGGATCCTGCCGGTCGTAGGGATTACGTTGCCGTTCTTCAGCTACGGCGGGTCCTCGTTGACCACGATGATGATCGCGGTGGGCCTCATGATCAACGTGAACATGCGGCGGTTTCTGTTCTAAGAGCGTGATGGTGGGTGCCGGCGGGCGCGTGGGGTGGCGGCTCGCCGGCGAACGTCTCGCACGCGCGTGCGGACCCCTTTCAACTATTCGCAGGTGTGCGTGTGCTCGCCAAACGCCTGCGAGCCGCCACCCCACG
>JANNPN010000115.1:0-15741 GCA_031400185.1 Polyangiaceae bacterium | reverse complement strand
CGAGGAGCTGATCGCACCACTCTGGGAGAACTGGAACCCCGAGCTTCCGTGATCGTCCTCGATACACATGCGCTCCTCTGGTGGCGGGACGAAAACCCTCAACTCTCTGCAGCGGCCCGCACCGCCATCGAGGAGGCCGGGCGAATCGGGGTGCCCACGGCCTGCTGTCTCGAGATTGCGCCGCCCGATAGCCGCGGTCGCCGAGCTGCGCGAACACTGCGTCGAGATCGGCGAGCCAGTAGAGATTCACCGCCGCGTCGGCCGCGAGCTCCTGACCGAGGTCCAGGTGGCCGGTGGTGGCGCGGAAATCGCCGGCGTGCAGGAGCTCGAGCGTGCGGCCGTCCGGATCGCAGCGGTAGGCGCCGGGGGCGAGCCCGTCAACGGCGTTGACGATGACGTGGAGCTCGACCGGCGCCGTGACGTCGAGCGGCGCGGGACGCGTCGAGAGATGGAGGATCGTTGCGAGGCAATCGAGGGGGATAGGCTCGCGCGGGAATCGCCGCGTCGATCCGCGGCGCGCGATGACGGTCTCGATGGGCTCCGGGATGGCTGCGGTCGGCAGCGGCTCGAGCGTGACATCCGGGCGTACCGGCCGCATGCGGGGTGGCTCCGCCCCGGCGGCGCGCCATGCCTGCACTGCCGCCGCGGTCGTGAGCGACGAGGCCGCGTGGGCCTCACGGATCAGCGGATAGTCGATCTCCTCGCGCGAGAGCGGCAGGGTCGCGAGATCGAGCCGGGGCAAGGCCGAAGCCGGCGGGGCGGGCAGTCCACCCACGCCGAGCGCGAGCACCGCGAGCGGCGCCTCGCGGGTCTGATCGATGTCGAGCAGGCGTACGACATCGTCGTCAACGAATCCGGTGACCACGTGGCCCGGGACGCCGAGCGCGGCGGCGACGGCGAGCAGGTTCGCGACCAGGGTGCCCGCGTCCCAGAAGCAATGTCGGTACGTGCGCGTGCGGTACTTCCAGGCATTCCGCCAGAAGGTACTTGTCAGCACGACCAGGACGGGAGCGTCGGCTACGTGCGGCTCGTCTCCGGTGGCGGCGACGAGCGGCGCGCGGTACTCGCCGGCCCGGAGCGTCCGCAACGCGAAGTCGTGCGGGCCGAAATGATGGACGCCCGGGGAGAGCCCGTCGATGTCGCCGCACACCACGTACGCATCCACGTGGTAGAGCGCTCCCGTGCAGGCCGCCGCGCGATAGAAGCGCTCGCCGCCGGGGTACGGGCGGCGCCGGAGCACGCCCGCACTGAAGTAGAGCAGGTGTGCCAGAAAGGCGACATCGAGTGCACGGAGCCGCTGGGCCGTGATGCCGGCGATCGCCTCGAGAGCCAAGTGCTGCGATCCCGGCAGGTCCGTCGGGAGCGGGATCGGGTGGAGGTCCGGATAGACCTTGAACGGGATCGGTTGGTTGTCCCAGTCGAGGGTGTACGCGCTCGCGCGCACGCTCGCGGGGGAGTGCTTGGTGCGTTCGTGGTACTCGCGGAGCGTCGTCATGGCGACCACCGGATGGCCATGCCCCTGATACCACGATCGTCTGAGGTAAGGGGGGTCCCGCGGTGGGATGCGGGGACCTCCGTAAACCTCGCACCCTCGTCGCGATGGCGACGGTCAGCTCAGCTTTCGGTGCGCGCGGTGATCATCGACATAGGTACGTCCGGCGTCGGGAGGCCGAAAACGGAAGGTTCCCGGGTCGAGGACGTCGAGGAACGTTGGAGTAGGGGGCCTGTCGCCGCGTCGATCCTACGGCCGGGAAGTGCCGGTGAGACAGGGATCTGCGGCACTTCCGGCTTGGTCCATGCTCCGCATGGTTCTTACGCTGCGTAGTGCACCACCAGCGGGATCCTGAGCGCGTAATGCAGTGCAAATCCCCTCGGGGACACTTTTGAATTCCGGCGCTGTCAAACGGGCATCAAGGGTGGTCGTGCCGAACCGTGGAGGCCCTCGCCGTTGAGCTGTAGGTCAGCCCTCCCAGGTTGTTGGATCGATGCGGTGGTGTGCAACGGCGAGGAGGATGACCTCGGTGCCATCGATCCGATACACGATCGTGTACGGAAATCGACGCAGTACGAATCTGCGTGTGCCGTTCCGCAGCGGCCATCGCTGAGTCCCTCCGCGATGAGATCGACTGCGAGGTGTACGGCGTCGGCGAAGGCCTTGCCGAGTCCGGAGCGACGGCTCTCGTACCAAACGGCGGCGGCGCGCTCGAGATCTGCTCTTGCCTGGCGTGAGAAGCGAGCGCGTGCGCTACCGCGGGGCACGACCCGTCCGAAGTGCGGCTTCGACCTCTGCGAAGACTTCCTCGGAGGGAATCAGTTCCGCCCGGCCCGCTTCGAATTCCTCGATCCGGCTCTGGATCTCTGCCTCCCAGGCGGCACCAAGCTCTCCGTAGGTACTGCTGTCGAGGCTCCCTAGAATCTCGGCAGCGAGGGCAGCGCGTTCTGTAGGACCGAGCTTGAGGGCGGCTTCGAGGATCTCTTTGGGCTGCGTCACGCCGCGAACTTTACCGTGTGGGGGTTCTCTGCGCCAAGGGCCACTCGTAGCGGTTTGGGAGGTGGCGTCGAGTCTCCCCGAAACGATCTGGCTGTTCGCGGGCCTCATGCTGCGCGCTTCACGGTCAAAAGGACGCGGAGGGTCGGGAATAATAAGGTACAAACCCCCTCGGGGACATTGAATTACGCGCTGCCCGTAGTGCTGGTGCCGACAGGCCCGACTGACTACGAAGGTGGCTCGGCGTGGTGACGTCGCCGATCACCTTGCTCGGCGCCCACAGCTCCAGCCGGACTTGCGCGACCACGTCGCCCGTCACGCTTCCTTGCACCGATCGTCGAGCCTATGCGCCCATTGACGACCGCGCTCTCAGCGATGACGTGCGAACTTGTCGTCGGGGTTTTCTCAGTGTGAGCTCTGACGAGGGCCCCTGACAATCGCCGGCAGCCGGAAGCGAGAGCGTTGCTACGGTTGTTCGCAGTATCGGAATCGCGGTGTCACCGTTTGGTCGAACGATCGCCTCGAGTCCGTCTGTGTCGTGGACCGGGCGTGGTCGAGGAGATCGAGCACAAGGGGCCTACGCCCGAGGCTCTCGGATTGCGCTCGCGGCGGCGAGACGGCACGACCATTGCTGCGGTTTCTCAAGCATGGTTCGCGGCAGCCGTCCTACGAATTCGCATGACAACGCGCACGGCGGTGAGAGCCGCGAGTCGCTGCGCGCTCGCGCGCAGCTCGGTGCTTGGGTCGTCCTGTGCTGCGTCTCGCTGTTCGCGTTGTCGGATCTCCTGGAGCCCGAGGACGTCCGCCGTTCGCTGCACTTTGTGCGTGTCATCCAATTGTCGGCAATCGCCGCCGGCCTCTACCTGAACCGCCATGTCTCTCGTCGCTGGCTCGTGCTGCCGATGGTGAGCGTTGTTGTCGTGGTGTTCGTCACGTCGGCCGTGACCGGCTATCTGCGCGACGACCCGCGGACGCAGCTCGTGACCGACCTCACGCTCGCGCTTGGAACGGCGACCACGCTCCCCTGGGGCGTGTGGCCGCAAGCCGTCTGTGTCGTCGTCGCCGGGCTCTCGATCGCGCTCGGCGTGTGGATGAGCCACGGCACGCTGGCCGTCGTGAGCGCACACACCGTGGTCGGGATCGCGGTCGGGATGCTCTCGTCGATCTACATTGCTTACCAGTTCGCGCGCTATCGAGCCGTGCGCGATCTCGCCGAGGCTGCGTTGCGACGCAGTGAGGGGGCCCTGCGATGCAGTGAGGAGCGCTTCCGGTCTCTGATCGAGCGCGGCTCGGACATCATCACGATCGTCGACGCCGATGGCGTCATTCGCTACGAGAGCCCGTCAGTCGTGCGAGTCCTCGGCTACGACCGCGAGGCGCTCGTCGGACACCGGGTTACGGAGTTCCTCCACTCTGACGATCTCCCGGGCGTTCGCGCCCTCGCGCTCTACGATGCCGCGGACGGGAGCGCGATCGCCTTCGAATGCCGCTGCCGGCGGAGTGACGGCTCGTGGTGCCACATCGAGGTAGTAGCGACCAATCTGCTGAACCATCCGAGCGTCGAAGGGATCGTCTTCAATTGGCGCGACATCACCGAACGCAAGCGCGCGGAGAAGGAGCGCGCCGTCTACACGATGGAACTCGCCCAGGCGCGCGACGAGGCGCGCGCGTCGACGCGCGCGAAGTCCACCTTTCTCGCGAACATGAGTCACGAGATCCGCACGCCCATGAACGTCATCATCGGCATGGCGGACATGGCGCTCGACGCCGACATCCCGCCCGAGCCGCGACATTGCTTGACGAGGGTGCGCGCGGCGGCGACGGCTCTGCTTGGGATCGTGAACGATATTCTCGACTCCTCGAAGATCGAGGCGGGGCATCTGGCGCTTGAGCAGGTCGATCTGAGCCTGCGGACGACGATCGAGGACGTCGTGAGCCTCCTCGCGCCGAGCGCGGAGGCGAAGCACCTGACATTGACGTGCGCCGTGCCAGACAGTCTTCCGGCGCGCGTCAAGGGGGACGCCGGACGTCTGCGGCAGGTACTTACGAACCTCGTCGGGAACGCGCTCAAGTTCACCGACGTCGGTAGCGTCACCGTCGAGGCACGGGTGGTCGACGAGACGGCGACCGCGGTCACTATCCACGTCACCGTGTGCGACACCGGCATCGGCATCCCGCCCGAGCAGCACGCGGCGATGTTCGAGCGCTTCATCCAGGCGGACGGCAGCACGACGAGCCGCTATGGCGGGACCGGCCTCGGCCTGACGATCTCCCGGCAGCTCGTCGCGCTCATGGGTGGCGAGATCGGAATGGAGAGCGAGCCCGGCAAGGGCAGCACGTTCTGGTTCGACGTCACCTTCGAACGCGGTGTCACCGCTGCGTCTACGGACCGCGAAGGCCGCTTCGTGACCGCCCCAACGCCCGAGCGCGCCGTCGGCTCCGCTTGATCGCGGTCGGCTAAAGCGGCCCCACAGACTCGCTGACGACGTGCCCAGCGCGATGGCAAACGCGGCGAGTCGCCAAACGCCGCACGGCCTGTGACGTACGAATGCGTGCAAACGGCGCGCGGGCTGCCGGCGACAGTGAGAGTGACCGCGACGTGGACGGTGCGCCTGAACCGCGTCGAGCCTGTCGCTGGCGGCGACATTGTATTCGGCCGGTCGCCGCCATGCGGCGCCGTCGCCTGGTGCATCTCCACCTCTAGTCACATCAACTTCCAGCCCAGGAGACTCCCCCATGCGCAGCCCTGTCGTCGGCCTGATGGCCGCCATCCTCATTGCCCTGTCTGCGGCCCCAACGGCGGTGCTGGCCGGCGCCACGCCGGAGCAGAAGTGCCAGGCGGCGAAGAACACGGTAGCCGGGAAGTACGCGGCGTGTCGGCAGGCCGCCGAAAAGGGCCTCGTTTCGACGAGCGATGCGGCAAAGTACACCGCCGCGATCGGCAAGTGCGAGACGAAATTCACCGAGGCGTGGCAGAAGGCGATCGACGGTGCCGGGGCGGCCGGTGCGGCTTGCCCGGACGCGCCACGCGGCGCGGGCGACTACAAGTCGGTCATCGATTTCCAGAGCGGAAACATTGCCACGGCCCTCGGAGGTGGTGATCTCACAATGCCGAACACGTGCGGCAACGGCACCCTCGAGGCCGGAGAGGACTGTGATTTCACGACTGCGCTTCCCACCTGCAGCGCCGCGACCGCAGGCGCACAGACGTTCGGCCACGTGATGTGCGGCGCCGGCTGTACGGCGAACACGAGCGCGTGTCACGGGTGCACGGGGCGAACCGTGTTCGGCGCGTGCTGGTTCGTCGGTTCTGAAGGACAGTCGTGCGCCGGCGCGTGCAGCGCGCGCGGCCTCGTGTACGATCCCGCGACGGCGAACGGAGCGGGTTACGACGGCTGCTTGGCCCTCCTGCTGGCTTTCTGGGGTCCAAGCCCGCTCAACCAGATCCAGGGCGGAGGCAACGCAGGCACCGCCTGCAACTTCTTCAACGGAAGCAACTATGCCGTCTATTCCACCGCCGACCAATTCACCGCGGACGCCACCACCAGCAACCTCCACCGTGTCTGCGCGTGTCGACAGCCCTGAGCGCATCGAGCCCCCGCGGCGTGTAGGTCATCACGGTTTCTCAGTCTCGGTTCCAAATCCCCTGCGCAGTCGTTCGTACTGAACGGCCGGACGTCCAGACGACCGGGTGCCATCTATGCCGCCTCGCCGCGTCTGAGTAGGTCCATCTCCCGCAGCCACGCGAGGAGTTGGTTCCAACTCGGCACCGTCGGGGACACTTATTTACGCGTCGTCAGCAAGCGCGGTGTCAGGACGTCGCCGGCGACAGGGCGCCAAGATTCGCAGCCGCACGGGCGCGGATCCACCTGGACGCAATCTCTTTTTTGAGATAGCAGTGATCTGGTGAGTTGGCGTGTCGAGGTGCTGGACCGGCGGGTGGAGCGCGAGCTCGACGCATTGGCCGCGGACGTACGGCAGAGGTTTTTGCGCATCGTGGAGCTGATTCAAAAGCACGGGCTGGCCGCCATGCATGAACCGCACGTCAAGCACCTCGAAGGCAAACTCTGGGAGATGCGTATGAAAGGGAAGGACGGCCTGGCGCGGGCGATATACGTGACTGCGACTGGCGAGCGTTTGGTGGTCGTCCACGCCTTCGTGAAGAAAACGCAGAAGACGCCGGCACGTGCTCTCGCAACGGCACGGGCGCGGTCGAAGGAGGTCGTGTGATGGCGATTCCGGTCAACAGGCTCAAGAAGCGGTGGATGAAGGAGGCGAAGTTCAAGGCTGGGTACGATGCTCTGGGCGCGGAGTTTGCGCTCGCGAGCATGCTCATCGAGGCGAGGATGAAGGCGAAGCTCTCTCAGGCGGAGCTCGCCGTGCGGATGGGTACCTCGCAATCCACGGTCGCCCGTCTCGAGAGCGGGGCGGCGAAGCCGAGCCTTTCGACCCTCGAACGATTCGCCAAGGCTACCGGGACGTGGGTCCGCGTGTCGCTCGAGCCGGCGCGGAAGCGCCGGCCGCGCCGGGCCGCCTGAATCACTCTGGCGGTGGGATTGGCGGCGCGTCCCATTCCGTTTTGTGAGACATCTCCACGCAGGCATCGGCGAGGGGCATCGAGCCGCCTGACAACCGCGAGCTCAACCCGCTCTCTTGACTGCTACCGCGGGGCACGACCCGTCCGAAGTGCGGCTTCGACCTCTGCGAAGACTTCCTCGGAGGGAATCAGTTCCGCCCGGCCCGCTTCGAATTCCTCGAGCCTGCCCTGGATCTCTGCCTCCCAGGAGGCACCAAGCTTTCCGTAGGTGCCTGGCTGTCCGTGGGGCCTCATGCTGCGCGCTTCACGGTCACAAGGACGCGGAGGGGCGGGAATAATAAGGTGCAAATCCCGTCGGGGACACTTCGTCAGCGATCCGGGAAGGAGATGTTCGTCCTATCCCTGCCGGTGCAGCTTCGCCGCAACGAACTCGGAAATCGTCTGGCCGGCTCGCTTGGCGTCGCGCCGGACGGTAGCGAGGAGCTTTGGCGGCAGCCGAAGCGTGATCGGCGTTTTGCCAGTGGGGGGACGGCCCGCTCCTGCGCGTGGCCCCCCGTGACCGGGCAGGATCTCGCGCCCGACACGCCGCCCAATCTCAATCGGTTCGTCGCTGTACGCGATGCGCTTGGTCATAGAATGCCTTGCCCTTTCTCCAATATCCGGCCCCGATGACTCGGACTCGCTCGCCCCGGAGCGCGAAGCGTACGGTCAGGACGCCACCGCCCACGCGCCCGAAAGCGAAGTAGCGATCCTCGGATCGACTGTGAGCCGCATCTTCGGCGAGGACGAGTCGAGGATCATCGAATACCCGTGTTGCAAGCTCGAAGGAGACACCGTGCTTGGCCACATTGTCACGGGCCTTCCGCTCGTCCCACTCGAACTCCACTGGCGTATACGATAGCCGGAGAGTCTTGATTGTCAATGGTGACAATCAAGCCCAGGATGTCGTCTGCCCGTCACAAGCTGCGACGCCGTCCGTGACTTCAAGGCGCGGGCACCACGAGCGATCGAAATCACGGCCGGCTGGCGAGGCGCGCAGTCCTCCCGGAGCCAGAGCGACCTACGCAGCGCGCTTCACGTTCACCCGGAGGAGCAGGGGCGGGAATAATAAGGTACAAATCCCGTCGGGGACATCACCATTATTCTGCCGTGTCGCTCCGAGGATCCGGCCGAGCGTCAGCTTGGCCTCGAAACGGTACGTCCTGGTGTCCGCGGCGAGGTCGATCGGTGTGAAGCGGACCTTCCCGTCGAGGATGCTTGCCAGTGCCTTACGTGCCGCGACTTGGTCGGACGCGAGCACGTCACCCAGCTGGCCGAGGCCATCCTCGCGCCGGCGCGAGAAGTCGCCCAGGCGCCGATCGCAGGTTAGTCGATGCCGATCTCCGGCTTGTCGCTTCGCCATTCCCGCTGCTACGGTGCCCCGTATGGACTGGCGCGAACGCATCGCCGTCAACCCCGACGTGCTCGTCGGGAAGCCCGTCATCAAGGGCACGCGCATCGCCGTGGAGCTGGTCATCGATCTCATGGCGCGGGGCTACACCCCCCAGCAGGTCGTCGAGCAGTACGACCACGTCACGGTCGACGACGTGCAGGCGTGTCTCGCCTATGCCGCCGAGGTCTTGCAGTTCGAGAAGGTCTACGCGCTGCCCCGCTGAGCGGAACCGGGGCGCATGCGTATCCTCACGAACGAGAACGTCCCCGGCCCGGTCGTCGCGGCCCTCCGCGAGCGCGGTCACGATGTCGTCGCCGTCAAGGAGAGCACGCCCGGCGTCTCCGATCGGGTCGTCCTGGAACGCGCCCGAGCGGAAGGTCGTCTGGTCGTGACCTTCGACAAGGACTTCGGCGAGCTGGCCGTCCGCTTCGGACTGGCCCCGTCCACGGGGGTGATCCTTCTCCGGCTCGGTGGCACCGCCCCGGACGCCGACAACGCCCGAGCCGTGGCCGCGATCACGAGCCGCCAAGACTGGGCCGGCCACTTCGCCGTGGTGACCGACGACCGCATCCGTCTCCGACCCCTGCGACGGTAGCTCGTTCTGCACGTACAGCGATACTTGTACTGGTTCCAAGTCTGTTGGGGAGTGAGGAAAGCCGCCGGTCCACGCCGGCAGTAGGCCGCGACCGTGAGCCGGGCGTTTCATGCAGCCTCGGCCTGCCTGAGCAAGTCCATTTCCCGCAACCAGGCGAGGATTTGGTTCCAACTGGGAATGGTTAGGGACATCACCATTGTTCTGCCGTGTCGCTCCGAGGATCCGGCCGAGCGTCAGCTTGGCCTCGAAACGGTACGTCCTGGTGTCCTCGGCGAGGTCGATCGGTGTGAAGCGGACCTTCCCGTCGAGGATGCTTGCCAGTGCCTTACGTGCCACGACTTGGTCGGACGCGAGCACGTCACCCAGCCGGCCGAGGCCATCCTCGAGCACGCGACGCATGCGCCGGAGGTCGAACGGGCGGATGGCTCCTGAGCCTTCATTCGCGACGAGCTGGGCCTGCAGGTTTGCGCGCTCCCGTTCCCGTTCTTGAAGGCGATCCAGGAGCACGGCAGGGGCGGCGCCAGTCTCGATCGCACGCAAGAGATTCTCGATCTCGCGCCCGACCCGTGCCAGTGCGCGCTTCAGATCCGCGACCGCATCGCCCTTCGTCTCCATGCCGCGACGGAGGGCCTCCTCGGCGCTGTCGAGCACGATGCGCCGCGCCGCGGGCGTGAGGGCGGACGGCGCGACTGCCGATGATGTCGTGGAGACCTCCGTCACGACCCCCGACGCGGGCGAGGTGACCATAACGGAGCTCTTGCCGTGCGAGACCGTGCCCGGGTTTCAGTTCCTTGGTGGGACGGTCAGAATTTCGGCGCCGGACGTGACGGCTGCGAACCCGCTCACCATCGTCTTTCAGATTGACGCCGCGGCGATACCACCCGGCCAGACTCACAACACGATCTTCGTCTTCAGAAACGGCGTCACGGTGCCCCCATGTATCGGCGCGCCGCAGGCGCTTCCCGACCCGTGCGTGTCGAACCGCGCGCCCATCGGCGGTTTCGACGCGAGAATCACTGTGCTGACCTCGCGTGCCAGCGACTGGAGCTTCGGCGTCGCACAGGCGGGTTGTAGCGCGCAGCCGCTTCGCGATTGCCGGGCGCCGGCCGTTCCTCGCAAAGCCACGCTCGCCATCAAAGACAGCGTCGACGACTCGAAGGACGCGATCTCGTGGAGCTGGCTTGCCGGTACGACAACCACCAAGGCAGAGTTCGGCGATCCGCTCACCGAGGTGGGATACGACCTCTGCGTCTACAACGACGGCGCCCTGGTCTCGAGCACCGCGATCGCGGCGGGCGGTTTCTGCGCCGGCAAGCCGTGTTGGAAGGAGAGCGGGTCGGGGTACAAGTTCAGCGACGGGAAGCTGACGACGCCGGATGGCGCCGCGAGCTTGGTCCTCAAACAGGGGCTCGTGGATGGGAAAGCTAAAATTCTCTTCAAGGGCAAAGGTACGAATCTGGAGATGCCGAATCCACAGGCGCTCGGGGGCCCACTCGAGGTCCAACTCCGCAAGACGACCGGTGACGTGTGCTGGACGGCGACCTATGGGCCACCGTTCACGAAGCACGATGCTGCACAGGTGAAGGACAAGGCGGACTAGGAGCGTGACCCAAGACTGGCCACGTCTCGGCCTGGGCCGGCGTGGTCTGCGCTAACGGTGGCGGATCGGCAGAGGTAGAGGGTCGGCGCCGTCGCAACTCCTGCGTCATCTGCCGCAACGGAGAGACACGCCGGGCCGGCATCACCGTCTCCCTCGACCGTGGCGGTACGACCGTAGTCATCCGGAACGTCCCGGCCGACGTGTGCGGGAACTGCGGGGAGGAGTATGCCGACGAAGCGACCAGCGCGCAGCTTCTCCGCACGGCGGAAGCGGCGGGGCAGGCCGGTGTTCAGATCGAGCTTTGTGAAGTACCTCGCCGCTTGACCTCCTGCATTTCGTCGCGCAGGTCAACGTGACCCTCGCTCATGCCTAACAGGGAGTTTGCTCGCGTCAGGCCACTTGCTTGATCGTGCCGACGATCGGAAACCGCGACGCAGAATGGCGATGAAATCCCGTCGGGGACATTTCGTTGGCTGTGAGACCCGCCCCGACTCCCGCGCGCACGGGCATCAGTCGGAGGCTGCCAAGGACGGTTGCGCGTCGCGTTCGCAAATCGGTATGACGACGGCGGCGACGAATAGATCGCCCCCCGATGGACATCTCCGACATCAAGTACGCGCGCAGTGGCGACCTCAACATCGCCTACCAGCGGTTCGGCTCGGGTCCCGATGTGGTCATCATTCCGGGGATGGTCTGCAACGTCGAGCTCGCTTGGGAGCACGAGGTCTACCGCCGAGCACGCGAGCATCGGCAAGTACCGTCCGCGTGCTCGAGTTCGACAAGCGGGGCATGGCCAGCTCCGACCGCTTCGAGGAGGTGCCCCCTCGAGCAGCGGATCGACGACATCAAGGCCGTCATGGACGCCGAGGGGCTCGCGCGCGCGCACGTCCTTGGCCTCTCGGAAGGCGGCATCATGGGGCAGCTCTTCGCTGCCATGCACCCGGAGCGCGTCGATCGACTGATCCTCGTGAACTCCATGATCGGCTTCTCGGCGCTCGGCGACCTGCGGCGGCAGGATGGCGATCCCCCGATGCGCCAGAAGGACGTGCTTGACCGCTTCAATCGCATGATCGACGGATGGGGCCGGGCGCCCGAGCACTTCGTCGATCTCTTCGCCCCGAGCAAGAATGACGATCCGGCGTTCATCCGGTGGGTCGGGCGCTTCCAACGGCAGACGTGCAGCCGGGCCGACATCCGGCGTCAGTTCGAGAGCGTGCTCGGTCTCGATGCCAACGATCGCTCGACTTTCTTCACGGTCGAGAGGTCGACGCCGGCGATTACGGCTGTGGACGTCACGATGAACGCGTAAAGCGCACGAGTGCCGAGCCATCTGCTCGCGCATCGCGCGCGCGCCATTTTAGCGCAGTATTTGTGTCGCTACCCGCGTTTTTTTCGTAGATGCGGCATTCGATCCATGCGACTCGATTGGGATGCGAACCGAAAGAATCCGCATGAAATTGGTCGTGCGCGCGAGCATTGCTGTCCTCATTGTTCTGCTGGCGGCGGTCCCGCGCGCTAGTGCGGCGGCGGGCGACCTCGACCCAGCGTTCGGCCAGGACGGTCTTTTGTTCTTGCGCTACAGCGGGATCATCGACAAGGTCGCCGCGGTGGTCCGCCGCGCGGACGGACGCATCGTGGTTGCGGGAACCGAACGCCGCGAAACGACATCAACTGCGTCGTTCTACGGGATTGGCAGCCAGGGACCCGCAAGTGTCGGACTGGCGGCGTACGACGTCGATGGCAGCGTCGACACCGGTTTCGGTCTCCATGGCTTCGCCGAGATCGCCACTGGCGGGGATACTGGAGCGGCGGCGCTGGCGCTCGAGGCCAGTGGGACACTCCTCGTGGGTAGCACTCCCATGGTGAACGGCGTGCGGCGCATGCAGGTACAGCGCCTCGGCGCAGGCGGATTTCCGGTCTCCAACGGCGTGTATCTCCATCCCGCGACCGACGCGGACGACCTCACGGCGATGACCGTGCAGCCGGATGGGAAGATTCTTTTCGCGGGAAACGTGACCAGCGGCGGCGTGCGCCGGATCGTCGTCGGCCGCCTCAACGCCGATCTCACGTTCGACGCGGGCGGCCTCGTGAGCGCTCTTGCCGGCGACGAGATCGAGGCCTTCACGCTCGCGGTACAGGGCGATGGCAAGATTCTCGTCGCTGGCCGTCACGCCGCCGGCGGGCAGGAGTCGGCTTTGGTCGTTCGTTTGAGCGCCGACCTCGCGAGCACGGACGCGAGCGCTACCGTGCTCGCGAGCACGCTCGGACGTCCCCGCCTGTACGCCGTGGTCGTGGAGCCCGACGGGAAAGTCATCGGCGCCGGCGTCGCAGCAGGTGAGGACAGCGACGACGCAGTGATCCTGCGGCTCGACTCCGACCTCACGGTCATGAGCACGGTCCTCTTCGGTGCCTCGTCGGCGGCAGACGAGTTCCGGAGCCTTGCTCGGCAAGCGGACGGGAAGATCGTCGTGGTCGGAACGATGGGATCGAGCAGCGACGAAGTCCTGTGTGCTCGCCTGAACAACGACCTCACGGTGGATCCTGGATTCGACGCGCGGCTTCCGGGTGGCCTCGGGGTCCAGCAAGGCTCCGGAGTGACATTGCAGCCCGACGGCAAGATCTTGGTGGCCGCCAACCTCTCGACTCGGACGGATCCCGAGGACGAAGGCCCGCCCTATGACTTCAACAGGAACAACGGCGCGGTACTGCGGCTGAACGGCGACGGCTCGGCGGATCAGGGTTTCGGTGACGACGGGCGCGGTGCCACGAGCTTTTTCGGCCGTGAGGAAGGATTCGCCTACGCCACGGTCGTCGCCGAGCCTGGCGGCGGCGTCGCGTTCACTGCGGGTTCGTCGGGTCAGGCCATCATCGACTACGTGCGGCCGACGGAGTTCATCATGGGCAGGCTCGACGCGGCCGGTGTGCCCGACGCGGCGTTCGGCATCAACGGGTTCGCGTTTGCCGATTTCGGCGACGTGGACCAGTCGAGGTTCGTGCTCCATCAGGCGGATGGCAAATACGTCGTCACCGGAAGGACGGGGGCCGTCGACGTCGACATGTTCGGTGTCCCTACGACGACGTATTCGTTTGCCGTCGCGCGATTCCTGGCCGACGGAACGCTCGACGCGACCTTCGGCACCGGCGGCAAAGTGACGGAGAGTTTCAGCACGAGCGCGGGACTTGCGGTGCAACAGGCCGACGGCAAGCTCATCATCGTCGCGGATGGCATCAGTAGCAGCTCGATGCTCCGGTATGACGTCAATGGTCAGCTCGACCCGACGTTCGGCACCGCCGGCAGCGTGAACCTCGTCTGCGGTTACAGTGAGCTCCTCGCCCGGCAACCGGTCGTCGTGCAGCCGGACGACAAGATCCTCAGCGCCTGCGGCCATGACGTCGTGCGCTACGACAGCGATGGCGCCGTCGATACGAGCTTCGGTACTTCCGGGACGTTCACGTCCAGCAGCGATTTCTTCGGATACAGTCTCCTGCTTCAGCCGGATGGGAAGATCGTCGTTGCGGGCGTCACGAGTGCGGACAACGTCACATGGGACTTCAGCATGGTGCGTCTCGACGCCAGTGGGACTCTGGATCCGAGCTTCGGCACCGGCGGCACCGTGGTCACGGATTTCGGCCTCGACGAGTTTGCTCACGAATACCCCGGCGCCGCGATCAGCCAGACCGACGGAAAGCTATCGATCGCCAGCGCCCTGGCGATCAGGCGCTACGAGTCCGATGGTGCGCTCGACCTGGGGTTCGGCACTGGTGGGAAGGTGGAGCCCATCGTCAGCCGTGGGATACACAGTTTCGGCACTGCGGCGGTCACGAGCGATGGGGCGTTGGTCGCCGTCGCAGGGAGCTCCGGCGGTTTCTACGGCGGTAGGCCTGCGGTGCTCGCTCGCTATCTCGCGGGAACCTGCGGCAATGGCGTGAGCGAGCCAGGTGAGTCCTGCGACGACGGCAACGCGATCAGCGACGACGGCTGCGACGCCAACTGCACGCCGACGGGATGTGGAAACGGAATCGTCACGACCGGCGAGAGCTGCGACGACGGCAACGTGGTCAGCGGCGACTGTTGTGACGCGCTCTGCCAACCGGAGCCAAATGGCAGTCCGTGCGACGACGGCGACGCCTGCACGACCGGAGCAACCTGCACGGCCGGGGCGTGCGGAGGTGGCAGTCCGGTTCTCTGTGGCACCTGCCGACGCTGCGAGCCGACTGCGGGCTGCATCGCAGACATCCAGACATCCTGTCTTTCGACCGCTGAACCGCGGGCATCGTCACTCTCGCTGAAGAACTCGTCGAACGATGCCAAGGATCAATTGCAGTGGCAGATCTCCAAGGGCGATCTCCAACTGCTGGCTACCTACGGCGATCCCGTCTCGAACAATGGCGACGACTACGACCTGTGTGTCTTCGACGCTTCCGGCCTTGTGCCCCGGGTGTTGGTGGCGGCCCACGTGCCGGCGGGCGGCGTTTGTCAAGGCCGTCCCTGTTGGTCCCCGAGCAGCACGATCGGATACGTCTACAAGGAAAAGACCGGCGCCGCGAACGGCATCACCCAGATCAAGCTGAAGGCGAAGGAAAGCTCCGCTAGTCAACTCGTCAAGGGAAAAGGCATCGGTCTCGCCATGCCGAAGCTCTCGCTCCCGACGCCGCTGCGCGTTCAGATGCATGCCAACGGCCAGTGCTGGGAAGATGCGTACGTCACCCCGAGCAAGAACACCTACGAGCAGTACAAAGCCAAAGGCGAGTTCTAGAAGCTGCCTACCCATAGTTCCAGAACGCTCTGGCGCACGGGGATGTGGGGCAGATCCCAGGCGACTGGAACCTCTTCGCGCCAGCTCTCGCAGGCTGTGGCGAACCCAGTTCGATGTTGAACGGCTTCATGCGGCTGGCTTGACGGTCAAAACCAGACGGATTGGTTGCTGTAGT
Source organism: Polyangiaceae bacterium (assembly GCA_031400185.1). Taxonomy (GTDB): domain Bacteria; phylum Desulfobacterota; class Binatia; order UTPRO1; family UTPRO1; genus UTPRO1. The sequence goes on along the minus strand of JANNPN010000115.1, from coordinate 157 downwards.
AAGAGCCAAATCCCGTCGGGGACATTGCCTCTGCTACGGTCCTCAGTAGCCAAGACTCGGCCAAGAATGAGGGTTGCGCGATGGACGGCTGGATCGCTCCTGTGGCAGGCTTCCCGTGCCCTCAATTGTCGCCGCCCGTGCCCACCTCACGAAGGGG
>JANNPN010000053.1:0-13076 GCA_031400185.1 Polyangiaceae bacterium | reverse complement strand
CCCGAGCCCGACGTTGATCGCATTGAAGTACTGCTCGAGGGCGTTCACCCAGGTGATCTCGACGATCTCGCGCTCGTCGAAATGGCGGCGGAGCTCGGCGAAGGTCCCATCGTCGACCCGGTGCGAGCGGGCGATGCTCTCGACGTAGGCAAGCGCGGCACGCTCGCGGTCGCTGAACCCCGCGTCGGTGCGGTAGGCGTCGATCCGCCCGAGCTTCGCACGGAGCGCGGGATTCCGCTTCAGCGCCATCGACTGGACGATGTCGAGGCAAAACGTGCAGCCGTTGAGGGTCGCCACGTGGCTCTCGATCAGCACCTTCAGATCGGGATCGAGGCGCAGGCGGCGGTCGAGCACGGTCACCATCATCATGTGGGCGAAGAGCGCCTGCGGCATGCGGGTGAAGACGGTGCGGTACGGCGTCGGCACGCGGCCGAGCATGCGGGTCAACACGAAGAAGACGACGCGTGCGAAGAGCGTCGGGGGACGATCGATCGGCGCGAGGCGCGCGGTCATTGGAGTGCCCATGCCCCCGAGCCTATCAATCCGCGGCGCCGACTGAACGGCGCCAATCGGCGACGACGCTCAGGTGCCAATCGGACGTTCGCGGAAGGTGCAGCGGCCGTGCGGCAGCGGCGCCCTCAGCACGCCGCGGCGCTCGTAGAATCGGACGGCATCCAGCCACAAAGCGGCGCCAATATGAGGCACTTCGCGCGTGCGAACCGTCGGCGCGCTTGGCGCCGGCGGCCGACTGTGTGAGGCTTCGGCGCGTCGCGCAGCACGAGATCGAGGACGATGGCTCCGGAATATCTCGCTCCAGGTGTCTACGTCGAAGAGGTGGCGTCGGGCGCGCGCCCGATCGAGGGCGTACCCACCGCCACGACTGCGGCGTTCGTTGGCCGCGCCGTTCAGGGCCGACTGAACGCGCCCGTGCCGATAGCGAGCTGGCACGATTACGAGCGCTGCTTCGGTGGTCTCGCGATCGCGAGCCCGATGAGTTACGCGGTGCGCGATTTCTTCCTGAACGGCGGCGCGCGCGCGGCGATCGTCCGCGTCGCGCCTCCCGATGCATCCGCTGCCGTCATGCGTTTTCCGGTCGCCGCCGCGTCGGGCCCCGGGCTCGTCCTCGAAGCGGCCGATCCCGGCGCGTGGGGCAACGGCGTGAGCGCCAGCGTGAGCCACGAAGGCGACGGCCTCGCGGGCGGCCCGGGCTTTCCCGCGATCGACGAGACGTTCTTCGATCTGATCGTCGAGTATCGCGAGCATCTCGACGGCGAAGTGGTGGTCCGCGAACGCCATCTCGACGTGTCGACCAGGGAGGACCATCCGCGCTTTCTCCCTCGCCTTCTCGCGAGCGAATCGGCGTTGGTTCGCGTCCGCGCGCCGATGCCCGCGACGCGTCCTCCCGCGAGCGCCGGCCCGGTCGCCGCCGACCCGGACTCGGGCCGCGACGGCGGCGATCTCGACGACGCCGATGTGATCGGCGATGCGAAGGCGCGGACCGGCCTGTACGCGCTCGGCGACGATCTCGATCTCCTGTGCGTGCCGCCGAAGAAGCGCGGCGAAGCGACGACCGCCGCCGTGTGGGCGGCCGCCTTGGCGGTGTGTCGCGCCGCGCGCGCGCTGCTCCTGGTCGATCCCGATCCCGCGTGGGGCGCGTCTCGCGCGGACGCGGTCGAGCGCACGATCGCGGGGCGGGCCGCGCTCGGCCTGCTCGACGAGGACGCGCGGAACGCGGCCCTCTACTTCCCGTGCGTCCGGCAGGCCGATCCGCTGCTCGCCGGCGCGGTCCACCCGTTCGCACCCTGCGGCGTCGTCGCCGGAACGATCGCGCGCGTCGACGCGGCCCACGGTGTGTGGAAAGCGCCGGCGGGCATCGAGGCGTCGCTCCGCGGCGTCGACGGTCTCCAGGTCGACCTCACCGACTCCGAGGCCGAGCGGCTCGCGCGGCTCGGCCTCAACACGCTTCGCACGTTCCCGGAGCACGGGACCGTCGTGTGGGGGGCGCGTACCCTCCGCGGCGCCGATCGCTGGGGGGACGAGTACAAGCTCCTCCCGATCCGCCGTCTCGCGCTCCTCATCGAGAACGCGCTGTACCGCGGCACGGAATGGGTCGTCTTCGAGCCCAACGACGAGCGCTCGTGGGCGCGGATCCGGCGCGACGCCGACGCGTTCCTGCTCACGCTCTTTCGACGGGGCGCATTCCAGGGAGGGAAGCCCGAGAAGGCCTACTTCGTGCGCTGCGACGACAGGACGACGACCCCCGCCGACGTCGACACCGGTCGGCTGAACATCGAGGTCGGCTTCGCGCCCCTCCGACCCGCCGAGTTCGTGATGGTCCGGATCCACCATCAAGGGCTCGACACCAGCCCGCGACCGCCGGCGGCCGACGCCTACCGGGCGTTCCGCGTGCGCGTGTTCTGGGAGGGCTCCGAGGTTCCCGTCGCCGGTTTCGACACGGTCGACGGGCTGGAGCGTTCCGCCGTCGAACGCGACCCGCCCGTTCTCCATGGGCCGGCGGCTCGGCACTTCGAGCCGATCACCCTCGAGCGCGGCGTCACGCACGACGCCGGATTCACAGCGTGGGCGAGCCAGGCCTGGCGCATCGATCCGACACCGCCGGCCGACGCGCTCCGCCAGCGGAGCCTCGCCATCGCCCTCTTCGACGAGACCGGCTCCCGCGGGCGACGCTACCTCGTGCGGTGCGGCCGAGCGTCGGAGCTCCGCGGGCACCTCGACGCCAACGGCAACGCGATCGCGATCCTCCGTCTCACGATCGCACACGAGGGCTGGACGCGAGACCCGACCTGAGCGACCCCCTGCGCGCGCTCAGCTCCGCCGCATGCGGCGGATCCCCGGCGACCCGAAGGTCGCCTCGAACGCGGGATCGCGCTTCTCGTCGACGACGGAGAAGCCGGCGCCCTCGTAGGCGCGCTGCGCCGCCGTGTTGCCGATGAGCACCCCGATCTGGAACTGCGTGTGGCCGCGCGTCCGACCTGCGTCGAGGATCGCGCCGAGGAGCGCCTTGGTGAGGCCCTTGCCACGATGGACCGGGAGCGTGGCGACCCACTCGACGATCCACGTCTCGTCCGGCTGCTCCAGCGCGCAGGTGAGGAACGGGGCGATGCGCTGCTGCATCGCGCCGAGCCGTTCCATGGTCCATCCCTCGGCCGTGAACGCCTCGACCATGGCCGCGACGAAGAGATCGCCGGTCGCCTGCTTGGCGTCGTCGTAGGCGGAGAGCGCGGCCGCCGGCTCGCCCCTTCACCTCGGCGACGAGAAACCGCGACCAGTGGCTGAACGCCTTACCTCGGCGCGGCAGATCCGCTCGATGATGGGCAGGCGGTACTCGTCCGGCCCCGGGATCGCGACGTCCCAGAACCCGAACGGCAGATGCGAGCGTGACGCCTCCTGCTGTACCCATGCGAGGAACGCGGTGTCGTCGAGGGTGGCTTCTCGGATGCGAAATTCCATCCGGGCCGCATGCCACGCACCCGCAGGCGTTGGAAGGGCTGGAGCGGCCCGCGACTCAGAGCCGTCCGAAGAAGTCGTTGCCCTTGTCGTCGACGACGATGAACGCGGGAAAATCCTCGACCTCGATCTTCCAGATCGCTTCCATGCCGAGCTCGGGGTACTCGAGCACGTCGACCTTGCGGATGTTGTCGCGCGCGAGAATGGCGGCCGGGCCGCCGATCGAGCCGAGATAGAATCCGCCGTGCTTCTTGCAGGCGTCGGCGACCTGCTGCGAGCGGTTGCCCTTGGCGAGCGTCACGAAGCTGCCGCCGTGTTGCATGAACTGGTCGACGTACGCGTCCATGCGCCCCGCGGTCGTCGGGCCGAACGAGCCGGAGGCCATGCCCTGCGGCGTTTTCGCCGGGCCCGCGTAGTAGATCGGGTGGTCCTTCACGTACTCCGGGAGCCCCTCGCCGCGCTCGATGCGCTCGCGGAGCCGCGCGTGCGCGAGGTCGCGCGCGACGATCATCGGACCGGTCAGCGCGAGGCGGGTCTTGATCGGATACTGCGAGAGCGTCGCGCGAATCTCGTTCATGGGCTTGCGGAGATCGACCTTCACGACGTCGCCCGACAGCTTGCCCTCGTCGATCTCCGGGAGGTACTGCGCCGGGTTCGTCTCCAGCTGCTCCAAGAACACGCCGTCGGCGGTGATCTTCGCCTTCGCCTGACGGTCCGCCGAGCACGACACGCCGATCCCGATCGGCAGGCTGGCACCGTGGCGCGGGAGGCGGATCACCCGCACGTCGTGGCAGAAGTATTTGCCGCCGAACTGCGCGCCGATCTCGAGCCGCTGGGTCATGCGCCAGATCTCGTCCTCGAGCTCGGGGTCGCGGATCGCGTGCCCGGCCGGGTCGCCGCGGGTCGGGAGGTCGTCGAGGGCGCGGCACGAGGCGAGCTTCACGGTCTTCATCGTGACTTCGGCAGACGTGCCGCCGATGACGATGGCCAGGTGGTACGGCGGGCACGCCGCCGTACCGAGCGTCCTCACCTTCGATTCGATGAACGGCAGGAGGCGCTCGCGATTCAGGATCGCGGCGGTCTCCTGGTAGAGGAACGACTTGTTCGCCGAGCCGCCGCCCTTGGTGACGAAGAGGAACTGGTACTCGTCGCCGCCGACGGCGTAGAGCTCGAGCTGCGCGGGGAGATTCGTGCCGGTGTTCTTCTCCTCGAACGTCGAGAGCGGCGCCATCTGCGAGTAGCGGAGGTTCGTCTGCTGGTAGACGTCGAAGATGCCCCGCGCGAGCGCGGTCTCGTCGTCGGCGCTCGTCCAGACGCGCTGACCCTTCTTGCCGAGCACGATCGCGGTGCCCGTGTCCTGACAGGACGGCAGCACCATGCCGGCCGACACGCACGCGTTCCTCAGCATGTTGAGCGCGACGAAGCGGTCGTTCATCGATGCTTGCGCGTCCTGAAGAATCGTCCGGAGCTGCGCCAGGTGCCCGGGGCGGAAGAGGTGGGAGACGTCGCGGACCGCTTCGAACGCGAGCCGCGTGAGCGCCGCCGCGTCGACCGTGAGCACGCGCTCGCCGCGGAAGGTGTCCAGCGCGACCCAGCTGCCGTCGAGCTTGCGATACGGGGTCGCGTCGTGGCCGTGCGGGAACATCTCCTGATAGCGGAACTCGGGCATGCCGGCTCCTTTAGACGATCCCTCGCGGGTCCGCCAAATCGCGCCCGAGCAGCGGCCCGCGCCGCTCGGGATCGGCGGCGCGACCGCTCACGACGCGCGCGGCGTCGTCCACCCGCCGACGTCGATCGCCAGCCGATCGGCCTCGGACGGACCCCACGTGCCCGGCTCGTACTCATGGAGCGGCGTCACGTCGCCGAGGATCGGCTCGACCACCGCCCACGCCGCCTCGACGGCGTCCTCGCGCGCAAAGAGAAGCGGATCGCCTTCCATCGCCTCGCCGAGGAGCCGCTCGTAGGGCTCCATCTCGCCTTTTGGATAGTGCACGACGGTGAGCTCGGTCGGGATCGCGACCATCGCCTCGCCCGGCTTCTTCACACGAGCGCCGATCGCGATCTCGACCTCGGGGCTGAGGCGAAAGCGATGGTAGTTGCCGGCGCCGGGCGCGAGCTTCGTGAGCGGCGGCCGGCGCAGGTGCACGACCACCTCGCACACGGTATCGGGAAGTCGTTTGCCGGCGCGGATCAGGAACGGCACGCCCTCCCAGCGCCACGAGTCGATCCAGAGCCGGAGCGCGGCGAACGTCTCGACGTGCGAATGCGGCGCGACACCGGGCTCCGAGAGGTAGCCGTGGTATCGACCGCGAACGAGGTCGGCGGGCGCGATCGGGCGGATGGCGCGCAGCACCTCCTCCTGCTCGTCGCGGATCGACTCCGGGTAGGTGCTGACCGGGGGCTCCATCGCGAGGTAGCTCACGATCTGCAGCATGTGGTTCTGGACGACGTCGCGAATGGCGCCGGCCTGCTCGTAGAAGGTGCCGCGGCCCTCGACGCCGAAGCGCTCGGCCATCGTGATCTGGACGCTCTCGACGTAGTTGCGGTTCCAGATCGGCTCGAGGAACGTGTTCGCGAAGCGGTAGAAGACGAGGTTCTGCACCGCGCCCTTCCCGAGGTAGTGGTCGATGCGGAAGATCGCGGACTCCGGGAACGCGCGATGGAGGGTGTGGTTCAGCTCGTGCGCCGACGCGGAATCGCGGCCGAACGGCTTCTCGAGCACCACGCGCGCTTCGTGCGCGCAACCCGAGGTGCCGAGCCCCTCCACGACGACCGGGAACATCCGCGGCGGGATCGCCAGGTAGTGAAGCGGACGCGCGGCGCCGCCGAGCTCCTGCCGCAACGTCTTGAACGTCTTCGGATCCCCGTAGTCGCCGTCGACGTAGCGCAACAGTCCCGCGAGCTTCGCGAAGGCCGCCTCGTCGACGCCGCCGCCGTGCGTCTCGAGACTTGCGCGCGCGCGGGCGCGGAGCTGGTCGACGGTCCATCCCTGCAGGGCGACGCCGATCACCGGCACGTCGAGCCGGCCGCGCCGGATCATGGCCTGCAGCGCGGGAAAGATCTTCTTGAACGCGAGGTCTCCGGTCGCGCCGAAGAACACCAACGCGTCGGAGTGGTCGGTGCTCATGTCTGCATGCCCCTCCTCGGCCGACCGTAGCGAAGCCCGGCGTGCGCGGGAAGACGCCGCGCCCGGCACACCCGCCTTTGAAAGGCTCGCGCCGCCGGGGTAGATCGCGTGGCGCGTGCACCGTCCCCACTTCGCACCGGAACGCCGGGCCTCGTTGATCGTGGGCGCGCTCGCGCTCTTCTGCGGCGGCTGCCTCCCCGCCCTGCAGCTGAGCCGTACGGTGATGTCCTACGACGCGCTCGCGACCGACGCGCTCTGCCGTCAGCTGCTGCTCAACATCGCGCGCGCCCGCCACGACGAGCCCCTGCACTTCACCGCGCTCTCGAGCGTCGCCGCGACCTTCAACCTGCAGCTGAGTGCGGGAGCGACACCGCCGCTCGGCGGGCTCGAGGGTGGCGTCGACAACCTCGCGCCGATCTTCGGCGGCAGCTGGTCCGACAACCCGACGTTCAGCATCGTGCCGGTCGAGGGCGAGGAGTTCACCCGGCGTCTCTTGACGCCGTTCCCCGAGAGCACGCTGACGTTGTTGCTACGCCAGGGGGCCGACGTCGACCTCGTGCTCCGGATGATGGCCGGCGAGTACCGAACGGAATGGAACGGCGCCAAGGTCACGTACGCCAACAAGCCCGCCGACCGCGACGGCTACACGACGTTCCGCCGTGTCGTGCTGCAGCTCTCGGCGATCCAGGACCGCGGTGCGCTCTACGCGGAGCCGATGATCTTCACCGAGTCGTGGAGCGTTCCCCCCGACGCCGTGACGCCCGAGCTGCTCCAGTCGCTCGACAAGCAGTTCACGATCGTCCGCGACCCCAAAGCCGAGGGCTACCGCCTCACCAAGCGCACGATCGGACGCATCGTCGTCACCAACTACGACCCCGAGGTGCTGACGAACGACGAGCGCCGCGCCCTCCACGAAAAGGCCGAGCACAACCTCGACGACGAGCTGGTGGTCGACATTCGGCCCGGGCATCCCGGCGGTGATTTCCCGCTGCACGGCAAGTTCCGGCTCCGGAGCTTCGCAAACATGATCGACTTCCTCGGCCATGCGCTCGGGGAGGATCCCGAGTACGACGTGGCCCCGCACTCGCGGACGCCGTCGGTGCGGGAGAACCCCGCGTTCACGCTCGCGCTCGTCGAGTCGTCGCGACAGCTCCGCGGCCACGATCGCGCGGTCCGCTATCGTGGCCACTACTACGCGGTCGCGCCGCAAGCCGGGTATCAGTGGAACAAGAAGGCATTCGTGCTGCTCTACCAGCTGTTTCAAATGACGGTCGTGAAGCCCGCGTCGGCGGCCCCTAGCATTACGATCGCAAAGTGATTGGGTAGGCGGGATGCCTCGTCCGGTCGTCGCCGTGCTCGCCCTCGCCGCGCTCGCCGCCGCGTTCTTCTTCGGCAATCGCTGGTGGACCGCCCACGAACAGGGGGCGGCGGGGATCCGCGGCTCCGGCATCATCGAGGTAACCCAGGTCGACGTCGCGTTCGAGGTCGCCGGGCGCATGATCGAGCGCAACGTCGACGAGGGCGCGATGGTCGACAAGGGCGAGCCCGTCGGCAAGCTCGACGACCGCGAGTACCGGCTCAGGGTCGCGCGGGCGTCCGCCGCCAAGGACGCCGTCGACGCGCGCTATCGCATGATGACCAAGGGCTCGCGCGAGCAGGAGGTCGACCGGGCGCTCGCCGCGCGCGAGGCCGTCGACGCCGAGCTCGCGATGCAGACCCGCGAGTACGACCGGGTCGCGCGGCTCCACGCGCAGGGCATCGTCGCGCAGACCGAGCGCGACCGGCGCGCGAACCTGCTCGCCGCCGCGCGTGCCGCGCACGATCAGGCGGTCGCGCAGCTCGCGCAGCTCCGCGAGGGGTTTCGCATCGAGGAGATCGAAGGCGCGCGCGCCGATCTGCAGCGCGCGAGGGCGGAGCTCGACCTCGCGGAGCTCGACCTCGCGCGCTGTCAGCTCTTCGCGCCGGCCGCCGGACGCGTGCTCAGCAAGAGCCGCGAGCCCGGCGAGATGGTGCAATCCGGGACGCCGATCGTGACGCTCGGAGACTTGAGCCGGCCGTGGGTCAACGTCTACGTCGGCGAGCGCGATCTCGGAAAAGTGCGGCTCGGCATGGCCGCGCAGATCACCGTCGACTCGTTCCCGGATCAGCCGTTCAACGGCAAGGTCACGTTCGTCTCCGACCGCGCCGAGTTCACCCCGAAGAACATCCAGACCCCCGACGAGCGCGTGAAGCTCGTGTATCGCGTGAAGGTGGAGGTCGCGACGCGCGACGAGGCGCTCAAGCCCGGCATGCCGGCGGACGCAGTGCTCCCGCTGGAGCAGCCGGTTGCCACCGCCAACGCCGGCGGGTGAGAGCCCGCGGGTGGCGGCACCGTCCGACCCGACCGGAGTAACCCCGCCGGCGATCCGCGCCGCGGGCGTCGCCAAGCGCTATGGCGACACGCAGGCGCTCCGCGACGTCACCTTCGACGTCCGGCCCGGTGAGCTCTTCGGCCTCGTCGGGCCCGACGGCGCGGGCAAGACGACGTTCCTCCGCGTGCTCGCGTGCCTGCTGCGTCCCGACGGCGGGACGGCCGAGGTCGACGGCGTCGACGTCACCACCGCTCCCGCCGAGGTGAAACGGCGGATCGGCTACATGTCGCAGCGCTTCAGCCTGTCGGGCACGCTGTCGGTGCTGGAAAATCTGCTCTATGTCGCCGAGATCTGGGGCGTCGACCCGGCGGCGCGCCGCCAACGCATTCAGCGCCTCCTCGAGTTCAGCAGGCTCGGCCCGTTCCAGAAGCGGCTCGCGCAGGACCTCTCCGGCGGCATGAAGCAGAAGCTCGCGCTCGCCGCCTGCCTCATCCACCAGCCGAGGATCCTGCTCCTCGACGAGCCCACGATCGGCGTCGACCCGCTCTCACGCCGCGACTTCTGGCTGATCCTCTACGACCTGCTGCAGGAAGGCTCGACGATCCTGCTCTCGACGCCGTACATGGACGAGGCCGAGCGCTGCGGCCGGGTCGGCTTCTTACAGGAGGGCACCCTCATCGCGTGCGGCCCGCCCGCCGAGCTGAAGGCGAACCTCGGGGTCGCGGTGCTCGACCTCCACTGCGAGTCGCCGCGCGCTGCGGAGCGCGCCCTCCGGCATCTCGAGGGATTCGAGACGACCGCGCTCTTCGGCGACCGCATCCACCTCACGCTGCCCCGCGCCGGGCTCGACCCGGAGAAGGTCGTCGCCGACGTGCGCGCGGCCGGGGTCGCCGTCCACGAGTGGCGCATCGTGCCGCCGTCGCTCGAGGACGTGTTCCTGGCCTACACGCGGACCGCATCGACGGAAGCCGTGAGCGAGACGGCGGCGTGAGCGAGCCGCTCGCGGTCGAGGCGCACGGGCTGACGCGCGTCTTCGGCACGTTCACGGCCGTCGACCACATCGACCTCGCAGTCCCGACCGGCCGCATTTTTGGGTTTCTCGGGCCGAACGGCGCCGGCAAGTCGACCACGATCAAGATGCTGTGCGGCATCCTCCGGCCGACCGGCGGCGAGGCGCGGGTCGGCGGCTTCGACGTCGCCCGCGATCCCGAGCGCGTGAAGGCGAGCATCGGCTACATGTCGCAGAAGTTCTCGCTCTACGAGGACCTGACGGTCGGCGAGAACCTGCGGTTCTTCGCGGGCATCTATGGGGTGCGAGGGGCGCGCCTCGCGGCGCGTATTACCTGGGCGCTGCGCATGGCGGGGCTCGAGGGGCGCGAGGACACGCTCACCTCGGCGCTCGCCGGCGGGTGGCGCCAGCGGCTCGCACTCGGCTGCGCCGTGCTGCACGAGCCGCCGATCCTCTTCCTCGACGAGCCGACCTCCGGCGTCGACCCGGCGTCGCGGCGCCGCTTCTGGGAGATGATCGGCGACCTCGCCGAGCAGGGCATCACCGTCTTCGTCACCACCCACTTCATGGACGAGGCCGAGCACTGCGACGAGCTCGCCCTCATCTACGCCGGCAAGGTGGTCGCGACGGGCACGCCGTCGCAGCTCAAGCGCGATCACATCCGGAACGCGCTCCTCGAGGTCGAGAGCGACGACTTGATGGGCGTGTACGAGGCCCTGAAGCACGCCCCCGGAGTCGAGAGCGTGGCACTCTTCGGGAACGCGCTGCACGCGACCGTCGCCGACGAGGACGCGGCGCGGAGCGCGATCCCGTCGCTCCTCGCCGCGCGCGGGCTGCCGCTCCGCCGCATGGAGCGCATCGAGCCGTCGCTCGAGGACGCGTTCGTCGCCATCATCGAGGCGAGCGCGGCGGAGGCTCGGTAGCGATGGCCCTGCCGCGTAGCAATCTGGCGAACGGCGTCCGCCGGGCCATTCCCACGAACGGCGTCCGCCGTTCTTTGCGCACCATCCGGGCGATCATGCGGCGCGAGTTCATCGACGTGCTGCGCGACCCGCGGAGCCTGGCGCTCGCCTTCTTGTGGCCGATCAGCATGCTCGTCATGTACGGCTACGGCATCCGCTACGACGTCGACAACGTCCCGATCACGATCCTCGACTACAGCGAGACCGTCGAGAGCCGGAGCCTCTCGGAGCAGATGCTGCGCTCGAAGTACTTCAGCGTGGTGCGGTTCGCGCGTGATCAGCGCGAGGTCGACCGCGACCTCATGGACGACTCGGTCCGGGCCGCGATCGTGATCCCGCGCGACTTCGCCGACCGCCTGCGGGTCGCCGAGCCGACCGCCGTCCAGGTGCTGATCGACGGCTCCGACTCCAACACGGCGACGATCGCGCAGGGCTACGCGCTCGCGATCGTGAACCGGTACGTCGGGACGCGGCAAACGGCGAGTGCGGCCGCGACCGCCGCGGCGCCGCCGATCCAGGTCGCGAGCCGCATCTGGTACAACCCCGAGCTCAAGAGCGTGAACTTCATCGTGCCCGGGGTCATCGCCGTCATCATGATGATCATCGGCGCCATCCTGACCGCGCTCTCGATCGTCAAGGAAAAGGAGCGCGGCACGATCGAGCAGATCCTGGTCTCGCCGATCCGCCCGCTCGAGATGATGATCGGGAAGCTCGTGCCCTACATGGTGATCGCGCTCGTCGACCTCGTCATCATCATTTGCGCCGGCTACCTGATCTTCGACGTTCCCATCAAGGGCAGCATCGTGCAGCTCGCGCTCTTCGCCCTGCTCTACCTCTTCTGCGCGCTCGGGGTCGGCGTGTTCGTGTCGACGATCGCCGACACCATGCAGAACGCGATGCTGGCGGCGATCTTCTTGTCGCTCCTGCCGTCGGTGCTGCTGTCGGGCTTCGTGTTCCCGTTGGAGGACCTGCCGGGGCCGATCCAGGCCGTCTCCTATTTCTTCCCGGCCCGCTACTTCGTGACCGCCATCCGCGGCATCTACTTGAAGCAGGTGGGGCTCGAGGTGCTGTGGCCGGAGGCCCTGCTGCTCGTCGTGTTCGCCGTCACCATCGTCGGGTTCAGCGCCGCCCGCTTCCAAGAGCGGCTGGAATAGGCCGCGTGGAGTAGCCGGTCATGTTTGCGTCGCTCGCCCGCATCTTCCAGGTCGTGTGGAAGGAAGTCGTCCAGATCCGCCGCGACCAGCGCATGTTCGGCATCGTGCTGCTGATGCCGGTGCTCGAGCTCTTCATCTTCGGCTACGTCGTCGCGACCGAGGTCGACGACGTCGCGCTCGCGGTCTGTGACTACAGCCAGTCGGCCGAGAGCCGTGCCTACGTCGACCAGCTGACCGAGAGCGGCTACTTCCGGATCAGCGCCCGCTGCACGCGCATCGACGACACGGATCGCCTGCTCGACCACGGCGAGGCGAAGCTCGTGCTCGCGATCCCGCCCGACTTCGCCGAGCAGCTGCGCCGTCGGAAACCGGTGCAGGTGATGGCGGCGGTCGACGGCAGCAACTCCAACACCGCCACGATCGCGCTCGGCTACCTCGAGCAGATCACGCTGTCGCAGGCGGTCGACGTCCAGCTCGTCGACAAGGGCACCGGCCGCACGGCGGCGGCACGCCATCCCGTCGTCGCGGTCGAGCCGCGCGCCTGGTTCAACCCCGAGCTCCGGAGCGTCAACTTCATGGTGCCGGCGATCATATGCGTGCTGCTCATGGAGTCACTCGTGATCCTGACGGCCATGGCGATCGTCCGTGAGAAGGAACACGGCACGATGGAGCAGCTGATCGTGACGCCCATCCGGCCCTTCGAGCTCATCATCGGGAAGGCGATCCCGTTCATCGGCCTCGGCTACGTGAACGTCGCGATCGTGATCCTGGTCGGGACGTTCTGGTTCGAGGTGGCGATCGCCGGGAGCCTGGTCCTGCTGCTCGCGCTCACCGGCCTCTTCATCATCACGTGCCTCGGCATGGGGCTCGTCGTGTCCGCGATCTCGAACACCCAGCAGCAGGCGTCGATGGCGGGCCAGTTCGTGCTGCTGCCGAGCATGTTCTTCTCGGGCTTCATGTTCCCGATCTCGAGCATGCCGCCGCTCGTCCAGCAGCTCACGTACC